>SZYA01000100.1 GCA_005843815.1 Chlorobium sp. | reverse complement strand
AATGTCTGCTCAAACAATGGGATCTCTCCTCAATAAAGTGTGGTTGTTGCGTACGGGTAAATCCTCGCGTAAGCTGATGGCTCCAAGGCTACGGGAAAATGGGAACCGTTTATGAGCTAATGTAACCAATTCATACAGGATCAAACTCAATCTTGTTGTTCCATTGACCGTGAAATTCATGTCGCATCATGCTGATTTTGCTAAACTCCTCATTACTATAAATCCATACCTGACAGATGCTCCAATTTCTCAAAAATTCAGGAGAGAATCCGTATCGTCCATTCAGTTTTTTGAATCCATAAAAAATATTGATTGTTCCCTTATCTCTTTTTTCTTTGCCTGAAGAAAAAAAATCTATACTTTATTTCTATAGAAAAGGAGAGGACTATGTTAGCATCCACTGCAGCGCAACCATATCAGGCAAGCAAGCCCGCCGTACTCTCAAAGGCTGTACTGAGAGCGGCAGATGTTCTTGGTATAGCGAACATCACACTGGCGAAAATTCTCGGCTTGAGCCCGTCAACAATCAGCCGTATCAGTGCTGGTGTCTATCTGTTGACGGAAGGTAAAAAGGAGTGGGAGTTTGCGGTACTTCTGGTGAGGCTCTTTCGCTCTCTTGACTCCATTGTTGGCGGAAACGAGGCTGCCGCAGTGAAATGGCTGAAGAGTGAAAACAAGGCTTTTTCAGGCAAACAACCTGTAGAACTCATTACAACAGCGGAGGGACTTGTCCGTGTCGTTACCTATTTGGACGCCATCCGTGGTATTGTCTGAATCCCGTTACTCGCAATGTGAAATATGGCGAGTGGTTGAGGCTCAGCATGTTGTCTCTACTATGAAAATCGTAGATTCCCTTGCTGAACAGGAACTTCTTGAGGAGATCATTGAGGAGTGGAAGCCACCTGTTCCAGAGGAGGCGGCAGGATTCAACTTTTTACTCACCACTCCATTTCGCTATCAGCCACTTCCAGGGGGCTCTCGTTTCCGATCGGAACATGACCCTGGTGTCTTTTATGGAGCGGAGCGGCTAAAGAGTGCTGCCGCTGAAATTGGATATCGCAGGTGGCTGTTTTTACAGGATACGAATGGCATCGACCGTTTGCCACCAACTCCATACACTGCATTTTCTGTTTCTGTGGCAGGAAAAATGGTGGATCTCCGAAACAGCCCTTTCGATAGAGATACGAATTCATGGACGCATCCGCGCAACTATGGCGCAACACAGGAATTTGCCCGCGCTGCCCGACAAGCGCCCATCGAAGCCATTCTTTACCTCTCTGTTCGTGACCCCGAGCCGCATTTCTGTATCGCGGTGCTTACGGCTGCTGCATTCCAGTCAAAAGAGCCCAATACTATGCAGACATGGACGCTTACCGTTTTACCGGAACAGGCTCTATGGCACACTCTTGGCGGCACCTCATTTTTTTTAGCCACCGAATTTTGGCGGAGATAACCAAACTCTTGGCCGGCTCTTTGATTGTTGCCCCAACTTGATTTATATTTTTGCAGCAGAGAGGAGGGTACCCTATGGCCCCCCCCCAATTGAACGAGCACAACACTGCTCTATTTTTTCAACGGAGTTTTTTTATGAAACCACCAACACCAAAGACCATCTATCAGTTGAAAGTTACGTTGATGGGCTCAAAGCCTCCGATATGGCGGCGCATTCTGGTGCCCGACACGATCACCCTCGGAAAGCTTCACATTGTCATGCAGGCGGTGATGGGATGGCTCGACGAACACCTCCCATCAATTTGTTCTTGGAAGGGAGCTCTACGGAGTGCCTGACAAGGAGGAAAAGAACTTCTTTTTCGGCATGTCGGTCAAGGATGAAAACAAGGAGATTCTGTCAAGCCTGTTGTGGAAAGAGAAGGATTCCCTGACCTATGAGTATGATTTTGGTGATGGATGGCAGCACAAGGTGACGCTTGAAAAAATTCTTCCTTTTGACAGCGCCATAACACTGCCTTGCTGCATCAAGGGCAAAGGGGCCTGCCCGCCGGAGGATTGTGGCGGCATCTGGGGATACATGGATTTGGTTGAGGTTATGAGCGACAAACTGCACCCCGATTACGCTGACAGAGCAGAGTGGCTGGAGGATCATTTTGACGTCACTGATTTTAATCCCGAACTGTTTGATCTGGAAGCGGTGAATTCCCGGCTCAGGAGAGCAGGCAAATAATTGATGTGTTAAGTGGACCCCTTTGACCAGAAAGGAATGGCAAACACAACAAGTTGCGTCGACTTCTCATCCACTGGATCTACTATCCATTATATTTCCTGCTGGCCAGCAAAAGCAATTGTTCTGTAACGTTTTTTATATTGAGAACAGGAATTGTCAAGGCGGGGAGGCTTATGCTGCTCAAAACAACGTCATGAATAGCGTTCAATAACAAACAGATGCCTACTATATCG
>SZYA01000114.1 GCA_005843815.1 Chlorobium sp. | reverse complement strand
AGTCGGCTGGAACTTCCGTTGTATTGGCGTTGCATCAATCAGTCCCGTCTGCGCCTCCAGCACCCAGTCGCCGCCCAAACTTGCCGCACCAGTCAAATCCGTACTCGCCGCAACATCAGCGCCGGTGGTTCTGGCGATTGACTCAACAAAGGCCTGCCCGTCAGCCCCCTGCGCCACGTTACAGCCATACAGCAGCAGGTCGCCGCTTGGCGTCAGGTGGCTCCCCAGTTCAGCCAGTTGAGACTGGTGATCCAGAAGGGTGTTGCTGTTCAGCGTGGTGGTGCCAAGAGAGAGCGACCCGGAGGTGCCATGAGAGAAAATGTGGATGGCATCAAGAGCGCTCCGCCCGTTGAGGATGGAATCCATCTCTGCAATGCCGTCACCCTGCGGATCAAGAATATGAACCTCGACACCTGGTTTAATCCCGCTGATCAGTTTCAGCAGATCGGGCAGGTTCCCCATGACAAAGGCAACTTCATTCCCTGGATTACCGCTAACCGGGGAAACATTCTCATAAACAGCGGTTGAAACCAGGCCGGAGCCTGCGAACGTATCGGTAAATATAGTAGCCATGGTTATTGCGAGTTGATTGTTCATTAAAATCTGTCTGGTACATCACAATCAATCTTACGCAGGGAGTGGTGAAAAAACGAGTCGCAAAAAGTCATAAAATATCACAATACCTCACAGCAACAGGATGCTGTGAGGTATTGTGATGTAAAAAATGATTCGGCGGAGAGATAACGTCAGCCGGAAAAATCAAATACTTATAATATCTGCGGATAAACAGTACCCTGTGCCATGGGAGGTTTTGACGGGAAACTCACAGCCACGCTCTTCAATTTTTTTGCGCAGGCGGGAGACCATCGATTCGAGTGCATGGCTCGCCTGTATCATCTACCGCCACACCTGCAATCTCAGCAGCTTCTTCGGCAAATTAACCAACTTTACTTCGTGGTGTACCACATCTTTGCTCTGCTTATCTTCATCGAATTTAAAATCAAGAATACCAACCATATAAACAGGTTGTAAATGATAATTCCACTCACCCTTTTGCGCTTGCTGTTGAAGAGGAAATGAAGCATAAAAAGCCGACCGATCTTTAAAGTAATCTTGCTTTGCCCGCTGCATTTCTACTATGAAATATTCACCTCGTTCATTTTTGCAAGAGAGATCAAAAATAGCTCGACGATCAAACTCGCTCCGCCCCGTGTTTTCGTTAGGCAAAAAAGTGAGGTCGGTTATGGTGCCTGCTGTTTGCGGCAAAAGAGCGTTCAAAAAAGCTATAAGCAAGTCCTTGTTCATTTCTGAACCAAAGAGCTTTTTAAAACCATCAAATTCAAAGTACCTTTTTCCTTTAGAATAAAGAACCCCGCCGCAAGCAGCGGGGTATTTTGAAGACAACTCTATCATACTTTACGCCTCAAGAGGCGGGGAATATGACCCATAGAGATTAAATTCTAAAATGGAATCTTTCAAAGGTTGCCCTTCAAACAAATCCGTTATGGATTTTATGGCATCTTGCTGATAACCTAAATTCGATTCAAAAGTTAACTTCATTTCTTTTCAAGTCTTGGAATTATGACTTTGAATTGCTCGCCTTCAATGTCGTTAGTTAATTCAATATTTG
>SZYA01000111.1 GCA_005843815.1 Chlorobium sp. | reverse complement strand
TCGTTCAATACCAAATCTTCACGCCAAGTTGTACTTCGTTGATAGTTGCTGGGCTCTTGTAACATCATCCAATTTGACAGGTTCAGGTCTTCAGAAGAACGTTGAACTCGGGCTGACAGTCTCTGATAGCGATACATTGGCTCAACTCGAGACAGTCTGGGGGACGTTTCATTTGAAGAGCACAATCGTCACGGTTGAATCGCTCAGGGAACTCCTCGATCAGGTTCCTCGCTATCGAGCGATGAATGGCCTTTGGAGAGCCGAAAACATTCAGGATGGTGATGAACTTTCTCCTATGCCAATGGTCGGAGCACCGTACTTCGCCAAAAATATAGATCCAACCGAGGCCTTAGAATGTGAACCTGATGAAACCGGCGATGTTTTCACGGCAATGCCGTCTGAAATTGATGCGCTGCCAACCATTGTTTCTGATAACCCACCTCTCGTAGTGCAGGGCTTCATAAATACCTTTTTTGCACTCGATCGGTTGGCAGTCGCCGCGTACATCGAGGGACAAAGTAAGATGCGAGTTTGCAGTCTTGCTGATCCCAATCGGCCCTATCCATACAAAAGAAAGATTCTTGAACGATTAATCGGGGTTGCTACCCCAGAAATAATAGCTTCTTTTATAGATACGCTGGTGTCCGACAGTTCGAATGAGGTACAGTTTTTATACTATCACAATGCCCTACGAGAAAGAATAGCTGGTTTTTCTGATAAGCAGAGGGAAAAGATTCTTTCTACACTCAGTGAAACGATCTCGCGACTGCTGTCGTCGGTCGGAAAGGACACATGTACAAAAAATTTCTCAAAAGTATTGTTAGATGGGATATACAAGATCCTACAATTGCCCTTGCCAAAACAGGCTGTTGATGCACCGACTTGCATGGTTGGAGTACCTGGTTATCAACAGATTCGGAGACAACGCGAGGCACTTGGTAATGATGCAGTAGACTTGTTTGCTGGTTGGGCTACCGAAGTCACGAACGGTGCATGGGACGGTCACCTTCCCTCCGTGCTTGCTCTGGCAAAAGAAGTGGGTAAAATCGATATGCCTTCTGAAACATCTAAAACGATTACCCGGCAATTCAGAGGCTTTTGTAGCAGAGTTGACGGTAAAATGCGAACCACCGTGGAGCAGGTTCGGCAATTGATCGAGTTAAAAGTGTCGCAGACAACGAACACTGCAACAAAGGAGCAATTACGCCTCGTACTATATGACTTAAAAGACTGGCGCAAGGCTAACTTAGGCAGACTCGTATCTCTTGAGGGACAGACTCGAAAAACCGGGACACCAGTATTGACCCGAGAGGAAAAAGACCTTGTTGACTGGCTCAGTACTTATCAAACAGTAAGGAAGGCTATCGAGAAGATGAGTACTACCTAACTAAAGTTCGAGACCGATGACAACGATTGATTGAGCAGACCAAGAAAACCGGTAAGCAGATAACCTTCGAAATATTGGCTTGTTTCGGCAAGAATTACCCAGCTGCATTGCTGCTAATCTGCCCTGCTGCCATCAGCGGAGTGAACGTGTGAACATAGTGAACATGGTTTTGGAGTTTTCACTCCATCAGGGAATAAAAATACTGCCTCTGGGAGGCAGAGCGCTCCAGGCAGCGGCGGTGGCGGGCTGGGATGAGGGCGGGGGGCTGGGCGGTGTGGCGGAGCTTTGCTGGCTAAGGGCGCGGGATGCCTGGGTTGCAGGGCTGGTTATGCTGCCGGGCGTGTGCTGCGCGAGCGATAGCGGACACCAGCATCAGCGCTCTCTCGCTTTCCATGAACAAGTATAGTAATTTCCTTTATTTTATACTGTTACAGGTATTGGAGAAAGGGTTTGACCAAGCTCTCTGGCTAACCTGCGAAGGCTTCTTTTCTTGCCTTCGAGGAACTTGGCTTCATAAGCAGCCAGTCCTTCCTCGACAAACTCCGTCCCTTTAACCATGACTCGCCAAAACAATACCGCAAGCTTGCGAGCCAGGGCAATATTGGCAATCAATCCCCCTCGTCGTGCCGCCAGACGACGGTAAAAGCCGCCCAACGCCATATCTTTGCTGCGTGCCAGTGATCGGGCCATCATGCAAAAATACCGGCCTACTCTGTTGCGACTGTGTTTGACGTTGCTCTTGCGCTTGCCGCTTTGGCTTGTTCCGGGAGCCAGCCCCAACCAAGCCGTGAAATGCTTTTCTGTGGGCCATTTGCTCAAGTCAGTTCCCACCTCACTGATGATCTGCAAGACACTGTAGTCGGTGTGTCCGAGCAGTATCGACAGATCCTTGCCCTGACACAGATCAATGAGCATACGGTGAAGGCCGAAGATTTGAGGCGCATTGGCGCTTGGGGGCTTGACAGCCGTTGCTTTGGGTTTTTCGCCAATGCCATCACCTTGAGTGTCATTAAACGTGATCCGTTGCAGGAGCAAGTCTATTTGCTGGTCACATTCGGCGATCTGGCGCTGATAGTGTTCCCAGCTCTGCAGAGCTTGCTTGAGCGCAAACAGATGCTCCGGCTCCCAGGTACCGCGAAGTGCTTCGATGACCGCTTTCGCCTTTTTGTTCCGAATCATCGAGTGGCACAACTCCAGCAGTTTTGCCGGATCACGCTCTCCGTCCAGAATGGCATGCACTATGGCAAGTCCGCTGACTCCCATCAGTGAGCTGATGACGTTGTGCAGCTTGACGTTCATGCGCTCAAGCGCCTTTTGCATGTGCTGCACCTGGCTGGCAGCAGACGCGATGTGATCGGTACGCAAGCGCTGGTAATCCTGTAGCTTTCGAATATTCGATGGAGGCACGAACCCTGACTTCAGAAGGCCGTGCGCATGCAGGGTAGCTCCCCATTGACAGTCCATCATGTCAGTCTTTCGCCCTGGCAGATTGCGTGTTTGCCGGCCGTTGACCATCACCACTTCAAGGCCAGCCGCTTCAAGTACACCATAGAGCGACAGCCAGTAGACCCCGGTAGCTTCCATGGCTATGGAGTGGACACCTTCTCCCAACAGCCAATCACGCAATTCGTGCAACTGGCTGGTAAACGTCCCAAAAACCTTTGGCAGGCCTCCAGCGATGGAAACATGCATGTGCTCGCTGCCCACGTCACAGAAGGCTGCACGAGTATCGAGAACCGGTAACTCCTTCATCACCAACCCCCTTTTGGATTTGCAAATTTCAAAAAACAACTGAATTCACCTGCAAGCCCGACAACGCTTAGGGCATTATAAAGCTTTCCAGCGGGATGCGAATTTCGCTCACCAAAATGTGCGCAGGAACGTGGCCGGAACCATTCTCAAAACCGGGCTATTGGCACCAGATTAGAGGACGGCAATACTGCTCACAGTGAATTCAACGCTTGCAATTTACTGCATTTTTGTTCAAGGTCCGTGTGCGGTAACCGGTAGGCTACGGGAGGCTCAAAAGCAAAGACGGAACGAGCTGCCAACAGATTATGGGACGAAAACCAGGCGGAAGCCAATGCAGTCTACCCGGAGTCCGGGGGGGGCGTTGAAGCAAATACCCTCCCGGCAGTCCCCGGTGCCGGTACAGCGGCCCCAACGCCCGCCACGAAACACATGGCATAAACTATCAAAACTATTATCTAACCATTCGCATACATTACCATTCATATCGTACAACCCCCATTCATTTGGCTTTTTCTGCCCAACAGGATAGGTCGTTTCGCCAAAGTTACCTACAAAGTCATACCAAGCATATTCAAAATAGTCACAATAGGATTCTGAAGTGAATATTATCCGGTTAGCATATTCCCATTCTGCCTCAGTCGGCAAACAGTAATTCTGTTTACCAGTGAGCGTATTGAGTTTTTGTATGAAGGTTTGGGCATCATTCCAGGAAACGTTTTCTACCGGCTGAGTTTCACCCTTGTAATAACTTGGATTATTTCCCATGACCGCCTCCCATTGGTGCTGGGTAACAGGATATTTGCCCAGATAGAAATCTTGGTCAACCTTAACCTCTTTCGATCCCATCCTGAACGTCCCTGCGGGAATCTGGCAAAACTCAAAGGATGTCTCCTTGCCTTGTGAACATTGTATTCTTAGTACCTTGGGCCTCAGTTTAAAACTTTCGATTTCTACACCGCATTCCAATGTTACCTGTGATGATTGCACCGCTGGACACTCGCCATCGGGATACTCCTCACTATCTATAAGCACAGAATTTACGGCCGTTTGTTCTTCCTCAAAAGGCATGAGCTCTGATATTGACTCTTCAGAATCTCCTGTAAAGAGGCTTTCTTCCGTCCAAGATTCTCCTTTAAAATAATCTGGCTTCCATGTTTTTCGGAGATTTTCAAGGAATCCGATAAGCTTTTCAGCCTCCTCTCGCGGGGTTCGAAACCAATCTGTTGACCAAATTCTCCAAATACGACCGCGCCATCCTAAAGATTCTAAAATTTCTTGACGAATACGATCACGATCTCTTACAGTCAAGGCTGAGTGATACGTCGCGCCATCGCACTCAATTGCGGCCAAATAAGAACCAGGCATGTCAGGGTTTTTAACAGCTATATCTATTCTATAACCAGCAACACCAAGTTGTGGTGTTACCTCATACCCTTTGTTACAAAGTATATCAATCACAGAAATTTCAAAATCGCTTTCAGGTACTCTGCCTGTTGGGTCTGCAGACATGAGGATCCCCGTTCTGGTATATTCAAGATAATTTCTGAGCGCCTTTGTGCCTTCAGGTGTTGTGCGATCCATTACAATATCTTCAGGCTTCATAGACGTGTAGATGGTAATTGACTTTTTGGCCCGGGTAAATAAAACGTTAAGTCGACGCCAACCACCTTGTTTACTGATGGGCCCAAAATTTTGTCGAACAACTTTTGACCCCTTTGGCCTGCCAAAAGTAGTTGAGATAAAAATAGCATCACGTTCGTCACCCTGAACGTTTTCAAGGTTTTTCACAAATAATGATTGACCTTCCCCTCTCCATTTTTCACGATACTTGCCTGCACAATCATCATCAGTTAAGCGTTGTTCCAGGAGTTCAGCAATAAGATCTCTCTGCTTCATGTTAAGTGTTACTACGCCTAACGAATCATCAGGTCGTTGTATAATATGATCGACAACAGCATCAACTACACGACGAGCTTCACGTATATTTGTTTGATTTTCATAGGTAGCATCAGCCAGATAGACGGCCCGAACCCCAAGCTTACTCCCTTGATCATAAGGGGATGGGAATACAATTAATTTATCGCCATACCAGGCATGATTAGAAAAAGCAATTAAGGAATGATGCTGCGAGCGGTAATGCCATTTCAATAAACGGGTAGGACGAAAATGAGAAGTACAAATATCCAAAATGCTCTCAGCATCTGTAGTTGTGAACTCGTCATTTGTGGTAGTAGATTGATTCTTCGCTAAAAAAAACGAAGTCGGCGGCAATTGCTTTGGGTCTCCAACAACCACAAGTTGACCTCCACGAGCTATGGCGCCAATGGCTTCTTCAGGCTTTAACTGAGAGGCCTCATCCATAATGACGATGTCAAATTTCATTGCTCCTGGGGTCAAGAACTGAGCTACTGCTTGCGGGCCCATCATAAAACAGGGCTTTAAAGCTTGAATGGCCTTTCCCGCTTTCAACAGTATCTTCCGCACTGGCATCCGTGGACGAGGTTGCGAAACAAGATGATTCAATAACGACATGTCCGTTTTATCGTCAACACGAGTACCTTTTCTTCCGTTTGGATATTGTGCTATGTTTAAACAATGCGCTGCTATTTCATGACCACGTAATCCAATTATTTCCTTATCGAGACGCCGAAAATCAGCAATGATCTGATTATGTTTCAGACCGGTAAAACCGCCTAACTCAGGTTTAGATTGAAAAATTTTTCGAACAATCGTTGAATAGGTA
>SZYA01000060.1 GCA_005843815.1 Chlorobium sp. | reverse complement strand
GCTTGTGGTGAAACCCGATGTCTCCATCAGGCAGATTGAGGCAGAGCGTGCGGAACTCTCTGCGCCTGTACTGTTACCAAATGATGGAGAGACAGGCGATGGCAGTGGCGGAACGGTGCAACAGGGCAACGGCCATAGGGGAGAGACTCCCTCAGCAGTTTCATCGAAGCCAAAACGGTTTCACGGAACAGCCACGCTTGATGCCACCCGTGTTGGTCGTGATGCCAGCAAAATTGCGGAAGAGGTCATAGCCCATCTTGCAGGCATTGTTGGAGCACGGGTGAACGTCACCATAGAAATTGACGCCGAATTACCCGATGGAGCCCCGGACAATGTTGTAAGAACCGTGACCGAGAACAGCAGAACGTTGAAATTTACCAGCCAGGGGTTTGAAAAGGAGTGACGGTTCCATCATGGTGTTTCGGCAAAAGGGGATAAATCCCTGGCAGAATTTTGACGGTTGATTCTGCCGAAATAAATCGTCACACCTCAAAAAAAAGCCTCGCCAGCTCTTTCCGAGCGCTCGCAAGCAGTTCCCTGACCGCAGGCTCTTCACGATATGTCAGTTTGGCAACTTCGCTGACAGCTCTTTTCTCCCGCTCCACCATCCGGTAAACCTCCTGCTCAGCAGCTCCAAGCTTTGCAATACAGCGCTGCATCTTCAGGTTGTCGCTGTCGAGAACGCTATTTTTCTCAGCAATGGGAAGAGCGTTTGTGCGCCCGAACAGCTCATCAGCCGTTGCCGCAAGCGGGGCGTCGCTGCTCACCTCTCCAAAAATCCGCACAAAGCCCATAAAGTCAAGACCAACGGCCTCGCAGGGGGTGATACGGTTTTCAAGAATATCAGTGGCAAGTCTCTGAAATTTTTCCCGCAGTTCAGGCAGCCGGACGGCAAAGTCAAAGCTGTCATCCTTGTCGCGGGCATCAGCATTGTAGGGCACCTTCATCAGTACGGTGATACCTGCAGCTTCGGCGTATTTTTCGGCAATCCCGCTCCCGTCATCGCGGTTGATGATCAGGCCGAGCAGGCGCGACTCACCACCGATGGTTCTGAAATAGTTGTTGGCCTGGCAGATATTGTTGGCGGTAAAGATGGATTGCCGATCATTGTTGGTTACAAGAATAACCTCCTCACTCAGCGAGCGGGCGAGTGGCGTAGCGAACCCTCCGCAGACAACGTCGCCAAGAAAATCCATGAGGATAACATCAAGCTCCCATTTGAAGATACCGAGCTTTTCAAGCACATCGAATCCTGAGATGATGCCCCTGCCGCCGCACCCCCGGCCAACCTGTGGCCCGCCAAGCTCAATGCCGTAAATGGGCTGCGGAAAATCGGCAATATCCCGACGGAAGACAATATCGCTGATGGCGACCTGCTGGTTCAGCGCGTTTTTTTCTGCAAACACATCGGTTACCGTCGGCAGTGAAATGCCTCCGAAGAGCGAGGTGGTGGAGTCGTGCTTCGGGTCGCAGCCGAGTTGCAGCACCCGTTTGTTCATCATGGCAAAGGTGGCGCTCAGGTTTGTTGTGGTAAAGCTCTTGCCGATACCACCCTTGCCATATATAGCTATGGTTCTTGCTGTCATGAGGGAGGGTTACTTTGGTCTGTTTTCCAGAGCAGAATCATTTTCAGGCAGTCTGGATCATTGAATGCCTGCAGGTAAGCTTCAGTTATTTCTCTATCCACTTGATGCTGATGGGTGAAAATCCTCTCGGCATTGAGTCTGTGCTGAGCGATAAGTTCTCTAACCCTCTCAAGATCACCTTTTGCCCACTGTTTGGCAGCCATGAAAGAGAGCTCTTTCTGAAACGCCTGGGAGTAATCGATGTTGATTCGCTGGTAATAGCCTCCGAAAATTACCTTCCCGTGGAATTTCAGAAAGCGAAGTCCTGTATCAATGGCGCTCATGATGCCTGTGCTGTCAATCAGGACGTCAAACTCATGCCCCGCCAGCGCTGCCGAAACATCTTCCGTCTCAGGGTCAACCTTCAGGTCGGCAGTGGAGAGGTTCAGCCTGTTCTTGTTAGGCTCAGTTGCGGCAACCAGTTTGGCCCCCATAAGCGTTGCCAGTTCAGCCGCAAGAATGCCTACCGCACCCTGGCCGAGCACCAGCACTTTTTTGTTTTCCACTTGTGCAAGATCAACAATATGGAGGGCTGTTGCGCCAAGCGGCAAAGCAATACCGGACTCAGGATGATCAATATTATCAAGAACAGTAATACTCTCGACCGGGCAGACGATATACTCCGATGCGCCGCCAAAAGCGGCGTTAACCCCCTCATAACCGAATGAGCCTGCAACGTAGGCGAACTTGCCGATCAGAGTGTCGTTGACATGTTCACCCACCTGAATGATTTTCCCGACAGTTTCATAGCCGGGAATAAAGGGAAAGATAAAGGGAGGTGAAGGGATGAGGCCATTCCAGGCCATCTTTTCTGTGCCGGTACTGATGGAGGACCACCAAGTTTCAACCAGTACATCGGTCGAAGAGAGGGATTTCAGGGTGACATCACAGAGTTCAATCTGCCGGACACCGCTGAAGACAATAGCTTTTGATTTCATAACTGTTCAGATCCAGGAAAGATGATCAGACTCTCAGCCCCTGCTTGAGCTTTTTCTCATTATGCTTCTCAAGAAGCAGACGGATAACAAATTGGGCGGCATTGACGAGATAGCTCAGATAGGCGAGCAGCGCTGTCCATATCAGCGTGGCTTCATCAAGCCCCATAAAGAAGAGTATAAAGTAGGAGAGGTGCACAATCATGGCAATAGCGCTTCCGAAATCCTCCCAGAAGAACTCTGGCGCAAAGGCAAACTGGCCGAAGACCTCCTGTTCAAAAAATCCCCCGGTCACAAAAATCAGGAGAAGCATGAGGGTTTTCAGGGTCACAAAAAAGGTGATCCAGGCGAAGTTGTCGATTCCGTTGTGTGACTGGTAGAGCCAGGTGACCGTCAGACCGGCAAGAAACATGACGAACTGGATGGGGGCAAGGATTCCCTGCACTTTTGTCCAGACTGATGCGTTTCGGCGTTCAAGTTGTTCAGGAGTGTAACGGGGCATAAGAGTAAATTCGCTGATGGAGGAGGAACGTTATTAACTGCTGTGTAAAAAGGTGGCTGAATATAGTAAAAAACGGTGCAGGCGGCAAACCCTGCAAAAGCATCATTTGAGACCCCAGTCATAGACATTGTAGAGCGTTGAAATCATGTTGACATCAGCATTCTGAATGCGATTGCTGAATCCCTCAAGTTCATCATAGTAATAGAGGAAGGTTCTCGGCTGTTCATCATGCACTATTTTCTGGAATTGTTTCCAGAGTGCCACAGAGCGCTCTCTTGAAAGAGGGCTGCTGAGTCCTGCAATAATCGTGTCAAGCTCCTGATGCTGAAATGCTGCTGAGTTGAATGGGCGCTCGGCGAAATTGGATCCCCAGATAATAAGCTGAAAGGGGAGGGTTTCAGCGGCCATCCCCGACAATGCGGCATCGTAGCGGAACTCATTCTGATTTTTATTGAACACCAGCCCCTCATCAAACTTCAGACGACAGTCAATACCAATCTCCCGCAGGTTCTGCTGAATAATGGTTGCCGCATAGTTGCGCCGGGGGTTGCCGACCGGAGCGGCCAGTTCAAATGAGAATTTTTTTCCGTTCTTTTGCAGAATACCATCAGGCCCAGGGTGCCATCCAGCTTCACGCAGCAGCGCCGATGCTTTTTTTGGGTCGAAGTCATAAGGGTCAAGTGAAGTGTCGGCCAGCTCCCGGTAGGCGGGCGAGAGAGAGGTGTTGACAATGGTGGCGTGCTCCGGCCCCATGAAGCCGTCAATAATGGATTGCCGGTCTATGGCAAGGGTAAGGGCGCGTCGTATAACCTTGTCGCCAAACAGGCTATGCGGCTTTATCTGATGGCTGCTGCGGTAGGCCGCGCCGTCAATATTCAGCCAGACGATACTGTCGAAATAGCGGTTTTTGACCGGTTTGATCACCACTGATGGAGCGCTACGGGCAAGCTCTTTGAGATCCTTGGGGTTGATTCCGCCCGCTGAGAGCATGGCATCAATCTGACCTGATTTCAGCATGGCAAGTCGGGTGGTATATTCAGGTATAACCAGAAATGAGAGGTTATGAACAATGGCCGGGTGTGGCAGAGTTGAAGAGGGGTTTGATACCAGCTCCAGACTTTGCTGGCGGACCCACTTTTTGATGGTATAGGGCCCTGCGCTGACAACTGGTATTTCACCTGCCCTGGAACGGATTTCATCAGGAGAAAATGCTTTGAAAACATGCTCGGCAACCGGCATCAGATCGTTGAAATGGTCAAGCACAATCTCCGCCGCCATTGGTTTGTTAAAATGGAGCACCAGCGTTGAGTCGTCAGGTGTTTGGACTGCCCGCTCTATATCAGCCGTTCCATCCTGAAGCAGCAGAAGATCATTGAGATAGTGCTGGCGTGAACTGGCAATCTTGGGGTTTTTGTACAGGCTGTAGGAGAACTTGAAATCTTTTGAGGTTACTTTTTTCCCATCTTCCCAGAGAGCGTTGTTGCGCAGGTGGAAGGTCACTGTTTTTCCATCATCAGCAAAATCCCAGCTTTTTGCGGCATTGGGAAAAAAGGTGATTCCGCCTTTTTTTTCGTTGTATGTTGCTTTTACCAGCGACGGATAGAGCAACTTGCACACTTCGCGCGACATGGAGAACTGGATAAGCAGGGGATTGAGAGAGTCGAAATCGGCTGAAATAGCCGTAACAACCCGGTCACTCCGCAACTCATCACTATTCTGACGGCACGAAGAGGTACTGAGAAGCATCAGCACAATTGCAGTTGCCATAACAAACCGTTGCAGGAGATTGTCTCTCATTCCATTGTCAGTTGAGGTTAAAGATGCTCTCAATGCAAAGTAGGAAAAACAATGGAGAGTAGACCATGGATAATGGCCTTTGTTAGTCTAACGCCAAAAAGCCGCCTTGTGTCAAGACGGCTTTTTCAGCTTTGTATGTAAAGTTGTAAGGCTAATGGCTATGCGGCCGACAATCAGTGATTGTTGACAAATCCGGTCTCGCTTATAATGCGTTTTCCTTCAGCCGTTTTTGGCAGGTCGATGAACTGCTTGATAGCGCCGGTTGGTTGACCGTTGGTATACATAAAGAGTGGGCGGTGGAGCGGGTAGGTGCCATTTTTGACTGTCTTCACGTCTGCCTCAACACCGTCAACCAGGAGTGACTTGACTGAGCCGTCAACAAAACCCATACCAATGTAGCTGATCGCTGAGGGTGTCGTTGCAACACGGCTCTTTATGGCACCATTGCTTGCCTGTGTTTCAGCCCGTTTGGAAATTTGGTTATCTTTGCCCATCACCAACTCTTTAAAGGAGTCCGCAGTGCCGCTGTTCGATTCACGCTGAATAACCACAATAGCCGAATTAGAGCCGCCAAGCTGATTCCAGTTGGTGTATTTTCCCATATAAATGCCACGAATCTGCGCTTTTGAGAGTGCATTGATCCGGTTGCTTGGATGAACAACCATAGAGAGGCCATCAAGGCAGACAAGGTGCTCGACAGGATTGACACCCTTGCTTTTCGCAGAGGCCTCTTCCTTGTCTTTCATCGCGCGAGACATGGTAGCAATATCACAGGTTTTGTTGATCAGGCTTTTTGCTCCATTGCCAGAACCGGATTCGCTTACCGAGACCTGTACGCCAGTGGTTTTGGTAAAGTGATCGGCGAACGCTTTGGCTACAGGCCCAACAGTGGTTGAACCGTCAATAACTATTTTGCCAGCAGCACCGGCTGTTCCTGAAGCCACAACACTGAAAACTGTGGCGCTTAAAAGTATTTTTTTGAAGACGTTCATGTTGATTGTCATAATTTGGTTAATGAATTTGATAGATAAATCATCGCTGGTTGATGATAAACCGGCCTGGCAAGGCGCTCCTCCAGATACAGGAACAACCTTGCAAACCAGCCACACAACACAAAAAGAGAACAATACGCAAAATTTTAGAACTTGACCACAGCGTCAGCCATAATTATACGCCTTGTTGGCGCTGATTCATCTGTAACGGTGCTCTTGTCATCAATAGTTTTGAATTGAAACCAGGTCAGACCGAGTGTCAAGTTCTGAGCCAGGTGATAGTTCCCCGCAACCTTAAAGCCTGCGAGGTTGGTGGCAGCTCCCATATTCCTGTCCGAGTCGGTAAGAATTGTCAGCGCATCGCGTTCGATTCTGATATAGTCAGCATTAACTGACCATTGTCCCACCTGTTTGGCATCACCAATTTTGGCCTCAAGAAGATAGCTACTTCTTTTGGCATCATCAATATTGATATTCGTTGCATCTTTTTTTGCCGTATTGACGGCATATTGGACGGATAGCTTCCAGGGTAAGAGTTCCGTTATCTGACCATCGAGGGTGCCGAATAGCTCAACGATATTAAAGTCTTTTCCTGTGTAGTTTGGTGCAGGGCTATTTGAAAGGGCGATCTGATAGGCAAAATTTGCATAATCATAGTAGCCCGCGCCAATCTTGTAGTTGAAATTGCTGAGTTCGCCGCTATAAGCAGCTTGCCCGACCAACAGAATGGCATTCTTTTCCTGCCCTGCAGGAGGAGTTGCCAAGGCGCTCTGAACCCCGTTAAACTCCTGGAGAGAGTAGTAACCTGCCACAGCGCTAAGACCCTCTTTTTCCTTGCCATCCGCATCCTTGCCGTACTGTATGGTTACACCCTCAAAGGTAAGATCGGTGTCCCATACGAGATCGTTAATCACGATAAGTGTGCTTGCTACCCCTCTTTTACCCAACAGAAAGTTTATCTGACCATCAAGGCCATAAGCCACAGGATGGTAATCAATAAAGTATTCATTCAGGTAGACTGGATTGGCAAGAAACAGGCCGCTAAGAGTCTGATTGCGGGAGGTTGTCTCAGTCGCGCTGCCAGTTGAGAGCTGTATGCCGCCTGAAAGCTCCTCATTGATCCATGGAGTGACACCGAGACGGACTCGTGAACGGTGGCGGTCGCGGCTGTGCTCACCAGTTACAGTCGGAAACTCCGTAAGATCGGATTGATAACGGTAGCGAATATCTCCCTTCCAGTTCCAGTCTGCCGCCTCTGCATGGTTGAACCCGAGGGCTGCGGCCAGACCAACTATTAATGCAACTTTTTTCATAACAACTATTTGGTTTGTTTGTGTGACTTTCATTTTTTTCTTCAAATTTTTCTTCAAATCGCTCGACATCTTTTTTTGCTACACAAGGTACCATTCCTTCTGTTGAGGAATTGTTACAGCAGTGCAACAAGCTTGTAAACAAATGGCACAGGAGTGCAGCAGAACAGCTAAAGAAGCAGCCAGGCCAGGAAACTGAGTGTTCCTACTCCTGCCAGCGTCGTTTCAGTACTTATAGCGCTATTGTTTCCAGCATAGGGATCAGCGCCAGTGGTAAAGTCATAAGCCGTGCTTCCTGCGTAGTGATTACCTGCACTGTCATGGATTGAGCCTTCACCGAACGTGACAAAATATTGGGTTTGGTAATTCAGGTTGGCCGTTGGGTTGATGATCAATGTTGAGCCGGAAATTGCCAGGTTGGCGCTTGTTGCCGCATTGTAGCTCTCCACAACTGTGCCGCTTGCTGTGCCGCTGTGGATCTCTATAGTGCCGGTACCTTTCTGGATCTCCTCGCTGAACATGAGTTCAATGTTGCTGCTGATAGCAACCCCTGTTGCAGCATCTCCCGGGCTGAATGTTACTACTGCGGGTGGAGTGGTATCTTCCACCTTCAGAGTGAACGTATCGCTGGCTGTGGCGCTGCTTTCGTCCGTAGCTGTTATTTTTACATCGATCGAACCAACATTAGAGTGGAGCGGTGTGCCGCTGAACATCACGCCGGTCGACAACGGAGTCTCGCCGCCTTTCAGAGGATCGTAACCAATCGTCGGGTCGAAGGTAGTTGCGCTATAGTTTGCCACCCCGGCAGCCTTTGCATAAGCATTGTAGGCAGTAACGTCCCAGGTGCTTGAATACCCGGCCCATCCGTCGTTCAACTGACCCCACTCCTGCCAGGTCAACCCGAAATCCTTACCGTACAGATACTGACTGGCGGCTATCTCATGCTCGATGTTCATACCATCACCGATAAAGAGAATGATATGCTTGACACCAAGATCTTTTGCGGCAGAGGTCATCACCTGGTAAATCTGTGTATCATCAACAATATTTGTACCCGGATACCAGCTTCCTGCATACTGCTTGAACAGTTCCGCACCAGCACCTCTTGCCTGAAGCGTCACCAGTTCATTCGTATGTCCGGTTGTGCTGTAAGTAACCTCACCATTGGGGTAGGTGGATTTGCCTGCTCCCACGACCTCCACTGGTAAATTACCTTTGCCCAACTCCTCCTGAAGACGCAAATAACTGTTCGAGTGATCGCTGGTGACGATCATCAGTGTATTTGACCAATCCATTCCGCTCTTGCCTGCATCCAGGACGGTCTCTGCTGTCGTGACTGCCTGCTCGAGGTCAAATACCCCGCCAACCATATTTTCGTAACCATTGGCATGGTTGCTCCAGTCAATATCACCCTGCTCGAACATCACAAAGAAACCTTGAGGATCCTTGTTCAGCACCGACAGAGTGGTCAAGGTCATTTCTGACAGTGTTGGATCTTCATCCACTCCGGGAGATGAATCGGTAGTGCTTCGGGTAATGGTTGGTATACCGGGAGTGTCCGCGACATTGTAGTATTCAAAGTTGCCACCTGATGTCCCAAACAGACCAAAGAGCTTGCCCCCGGCAGTGATATCCACTCCGGCCGCTGCGACTGCCAGTGCAGTTCCACCATCGACACCAGTTGCACGCTCGACAAATGAGTATCCGTTGTTATCATGGTTTGTGCCCGCCGTACCGGCTTTGAACGCATCGTAGTCGTCATTGAAACCATTGAGATCAAGATCTGTACTGACCTTTGCCGCGTTGGTGACAGCCTTTGCAAACAGACTGTCAAGTCCTCCGCCAATCACCACTTCAGGTTGTGTGTCAAACAAAATCTCGTGAGCAATATCCTGATAGTTGCCGCGATTGATATTATGGCTGACAAAGCTGGCTGGTGTTGCATGTGAAAATGGTACGGTGCTGACCACACCTATGGCGAAGCCAAGATCGGCTCTCAGGGTTTCAGCAATGGTCGTAATCTTGCCACTGGCCGGATCGCCACTCTGCCATGCAATATTGCCACCATCGGTCTTGACACCAGAGCCAATGGCGGTGCCAGCCGATGCTGAGTCGGTTGCTGGCCATGCATCAGAAAGAGCAAAATAGGCATCCCTTGCGGCCCCGGCATATTTCAGCGTACCCTGAAGTTCACTATCGAATTTCAGCCATGAGGGCAGTGAGCTGCCGTCGGCAAGGGTTGCGGTGTATGTCAAGCTGTCGCCGGCATCAAGATCATTGAACGTCCCTGGAGCCACAAGCAGGCTGAGTGCTTTGTTTTCCCCTGTCGAAATATCACTGACTGGATTTGCCACCGCAGGTGCATCGTTCACGTTGGTCAGCGTGAACAGGCTGATATTTTTTGAATACTCGTTAGCGACAAAAAGCAGATTCTGGCCACTGGGACTACCTGCACTTGAAACAAAGGTAAGCCCTTCGGGGCCAGCCCCGGACTCTAACCCATCACCGGTGAGAGCTTTTGAATCATCAGGGTGACTCAGGGATTGAACAAAAGTGACATGCTGGGGATCCGTTACATCATAGACCATAATTGCACCTGATCCACGCTCCAGACCAACAAATGCAAGGGTTTTTCCTCCTATTTTCCCGATAGCAATACCTTCAGGTTCCGGCCCCTTGTTGTCGGAACGCGTGTCTACAAAGATCCCGGAGGTCGAGGGATCTGCCGAATTGAAAGTGCCGGTCGAGGCTGCAAACTGCTCAATGTGAGACCCACTGTCGAAAACAAGGGTACCGTCTGCATTGAGAATGCTGAAGGATCGCGCACCATAGGATTGAATTTGTTCGATAACTCCGTCGCCATCAATGTCCCCGTTGTTGCCAGGTGCAAGAGAGATTCTCAAGTTACCTATGGCTGAGGTGCTCAGCAGATTGCCATACTTTGCAATCAACTCCGGGTCTAATGAAAAGTTTTTTCCGCTGACTGGATCTACAGACTTGCCAATATCTTTAAGCTTTACGGCATCAGGTGATATAAAGTCATTACGGTCATCTCCCTCATTTGCAATGATGTAATACGTTTTGCCATCACTGCCAGTGAAAGAACCGATTCCGTCAGGCATATACTGACCGAATACCGGAAGGGCTGTCGATGGGTTATAGCTCCCATTGTCTGTACCATCCAATGGAAGAGCGAGCCAGCTCTTGAAGCCGAGGGGCACAACATCAGTAAATGTGGCAGTTGCGATATCAAGAATACCAAGAGCATTACTCTCCTGCAGGGTTACAAGAGCGGTTTTTCCGTCCGGCGAAATGCTGATGTATTCTGGTTCAAGATCGTTGGCAACGGTAATTCCATCAAACAGACGGACACCTTCTGCCCGCAATTCTGAAAATTTATCGTTAAATGCAGTAAATGAGGCCGTTTTGACCGTTGCTGCAGCAGCGCCATTGCTGAGGTCGATGATGCTGACCGAACCTTCAGGGTCACTCGTCAGACTGGCCATTTCACCCTCGTTGGCAACCAGAACCGTCTTGCCATCGGCGCTGAAGGTCAACATGTCGGGATTAGCTCCAACCGTGACGCTGCCCAATGTCATCAAAGGGGAAGTTACATCACCATCTGCATTGAGAAAATAGACGCTCCCCGGCAGGGTTTTGTCCGCAGCAGCCACTGCAACAGCAACAATGCCGTTCTTGACTGCGACGCTGTTCAGATCATTGATGCCAATTGACATGGTTCCAAGAAGAGTCATCTTGAGTTGAGCATCAACACTGATAACCTGCAAGCCGGAAAATGAAGTAACGAAAAGTCGATCGCTTGCGGCATCAAATGCCGAGATTTCAGCTCCCGCAAGAGAGATCGTCGATGCAAAAGCGAAGGCTTCAGCTCCACTGGATGTCAAGCCAAGTGCTTTACCCACTTCGATACCCTGAAATGATGGCGCATCAGTACCCATGAGATCCTGAACCGTGCTGACATCGTTCCCGGAAGTCATATCTGCATAGGAAACCGTGATTGCCTTGCTTTGATCAAGTGTTGCTGCAAGTTGCAGAATAACCTGGTTATTGACCACTTGCAGGCTGCTGATTGCCTGCGAAGTGCCTCCGTTGCTTACAATAAACTGATCGACTGACGGTATATTCACTATATTGATTGGAGCATCAAAATACAAGGTCACAACGTTGCCCAATCCACCTACGCTCGAATTGATGAGTGCGGAGTTAATGCCATCAAAAAGTTTTATTGCCATTGTGGTATCTTTATGGTTAACTATGGTTTATTGAGAATCGTAAGTCGTAAAACAATTTATACAGGGAATTATACAATTCATCAAAAGCATAATTATTGCGGCTGTGTAACGTTTTGGTTGAGAGCATGAAAACTTCTCTTATTGCTTTTGATCTGTACGAAACAGCAAACGGCTATTATTTGAGTTGGATAGATTTGATATCTTGACAGCTTGATTTTATTGTTCTCGTTATGCCGATTTCACACAATTGTAACAATGTCTTTGTGTCGGGTTTTCTATCTTTTTTGATGAAAATTGTTCTTTTTCATCAGGAATTTATACATCTATTATTCTTTAAAACAACAAGATTAATCTGGAGATACACCATTGTCATTTGTTCCATCAAAAGTATTTTTTACAAAAGGTGTGGGGAGGCACAAAGAATATCTCTCTTCGTTTGAGCTTGCCTTGAGAGAGGCTAAAATTGAAAAATGCAATCTGGTAACGGTGTCAAGTATTTTTCCACCCCACTGCGAGCGGATCAGCGTCGAAGAGGGGTTGAAGCTGCTCTCACCGGGGCAGATTACCTTTGCGGTCATGGCCCGCAATTCAACCAATGAATACAACCGCCTTATTGCCGCCTCGGTTGGAGTGGCTATTCCTGCTGATGATACACAGTATGGCTATCTCTCTGAACACCATCCTTATGGGGAATCGGCCGAACAGTCGGGAGAATATGCTGAAGACCTTGCCGCAACAATGCTCGCCACCACTCTCGGTATAGAGTTTGATCCGAACAAAGACTGGGATGAACGCGAAGGCATTTATAAAATGAGCCACAAAATCATTAATTCTTACAATATTACAGCTACAGCGGAGGGCGAAAACGGTCTCTGGACAACAGTTATTTCATGTGCGGTTCTCTTGCCATAATGGCAACAGGACAATTGTAACAGGGAAAATTGCTTTATTGTTTGATAACTGTAATTTTAAAAAAAGATATTCATCATGGGAAAAAAAATAGTACAAGTGACCTTTGCAGATGTTATGGGTAGTTGTGATGCAAAAGATCATATCGATTGTTCAAACAAGGGATTAACATCACTATCAGGCTGCCCGGAAAAAGCAAGGGATTTTAACTGTTCAGGGAACCAACTTACAACACTTGAGGGGGCACCAAAAAAAGTTAAAGGTAATTTTAATTGCTCAGGGAACCTCTTGCAAACACTCAACGGTGCACCTGAAGAGGTACATGGTGATTTCGACTGTTCAGATAATCGGTTGACCACTCTGGATGGCAGCCCCGTTTTTATTATGGGTGATTTTTCATGTTCCGGAAACCAGTTGACTTCGCTCAAAGGGGAGAGCAGTGATTCGGAGCTTTCAGGAGCCCCTGATGTTGTTGAGGGAGATTTTATCTGCTCAAGGAACAAATTGACAACACTTGATGGCGCTCCTCATATTGTAGGCGGGAATTTTGATTGTTCAGATAACCAGATTGATACTCTCAAAGGCGCACCAAAAAAAATTCATGGTGATTTTGACTGCTCAAACAATCAACTGACCGCTCTTGATGGCACCCCTTGTTGCATAACAGGTGATTTTGATTGCTCAGAAAATCAGTTGGAGTCACTTAAAGGCGGGCCTCGAGAAGTTTCTGGTAACGTTGATTGCTCGGACAATCAATTGAGCTCTCTTTTATGTAGCCAGAAAAAGGTTCATGGTTTTTTTGACTGTTCCGGAAATCGGTTGACTTCACTCAAGGGCGCTCCAGAAGAGGTTAATGCTTTTCTCTGTTATGATAATCAACTGACATCACTCAAGTGTGCACCTGAAAAAGTAAAGGGGCATTTTGATTGCTCAGCAAACAAGTTGATTTCACTTGAGGGAGCCCCAAAGAAGGTCAAAGGAAACTTCAACTGTTCAGGGAATCAGTTATCTGCCCTTGACGGGACTCTGAAAAAAGTTGGCGGTGATTTTATTTCCGGCAAAAATGGCCAGCCGTTTGATGATGCGCAAGTTCGAGCGGCTTACAATGTTAAAGGTAACTGCATTTCATGATCTCATATCCACGTCACCCGGATCTATTGCATGCGATGTGAACACAATACTCTCTCAACAGGGTGAAAATCAAGCAAAAGGGCTTTCTGAAAAGAAAGCCCTTTCAGTTCTATTGAAAGGCGTTGGTCAAATCACCCACTTGTGGGCGAACTCCTGGTAACGGCTCCAGCTCGAACCGCTTTGTTATAAATTTCAGGATAGATGTTGTATCGTACAAGGTGTGATCAACAAAATGAGCTTTGACAAAGGGTGATATGATAATGGCCGGAATACGAGTGCCAGGCCCCCATCGATCCGCTTTCGGTGGTGCAACATGATCCCAAAAGCCTCCGTTTTCATCATAAGTTACAATGATTGCCATTTTTTTCCACTGGGGACTTTTCTGTAACTCATGGATCAGTTGTGCAATATGGGCATCTCCTGACATCACATCCGTATAGCCCGGATGCTGATTAAGATTACCCTGGGGCTTGTAAAAAACAACAGCGGGCAGCGTACCTGCTGCAATATCTTTCTGCAAATCTGAGTAATCCTTCAGATGCAGTTGTCGTTCAAAAGAGCCTTCAGTTGTTGTTGGGTCAAATCTTTTAAAGTAATTGAATGGTTGGTGGTGCGGCTGAAAATTTGAGCTTTTACTGTCATAGATCACGCTACGATTATTCAATGCCTCATTCCATGCTCCAGCATACCATACCCAATTTACACTCTTTGCACTCAAGGCATCGCCGATGGTTTTGAACTCTTGAGGTGGGAGAGGGCTTTTGGTCAAGTCAGCAAGTTGGGTGTTTCCAGTTGGGGCTGGCGGTATGCCACTGGGTTGATAGGGTGGCTGCACGGTATTCACCGCATAACCATCATGAGTCAGCGCTTGATCGGCAACATAAACAGCCTTGCCCGTTGTCGCACTGAGAGGAGAGTTTTCAGCAAGGGTCAGCTTGACCCCATTTTTGTCCACTTGACTCCTGAGGTTGTCTGGTGCACCCGGGTAGGTGGGAGTAGATGCCGCGATCAGCCAGAAATGGTTTAGAAATGAGCCTCCAAAAGCCCCCGTAAAAAAATTATCTGCCAATGTGTACTTTTTCGCTAATTTCCATAATTGCATAACAGAGCCATCGTAGTAACCCATTGACAAACCACCAGCATCCGACCATGCTGCAAACATGTTGTTTGTACCATCATGTATCTGCATCTGGTTGTTATAAAATCGGTGCACTAAATCCGGGGTGGCTTTGTCTGGCAATATACCTCCAGGCACAACGCCAGGTTGGGCATCGATTCGGAATGGCTTATTCGGCAACTCATTGATAAAGCTTACGGCATTATGGCCAGATGTTGGCGGAAAATTCCACACAGGCGGAAGCTTTGCAAAAGGAGTAATGCCATCCCGGTCAACTTGTTTGAAATCGTTACCATCCCTTGGCTCTCCATTTGCATTTTTTAAAATGCCATTTGCCCCAGGATACAGCCCATACAGATTATCAAAACTTCGGTTTTCTGCATAAATCACCACGATCGTCTCAATTTTCCGAAGAGAAGCATCTCTTTTTTTTCTGGTGCCAACTGAATCGCTCCATGCTGAAAGCAAGATAATGGCAATCATGAGCGGTAATTGCCACTTTACCCTGAACAAGTTTTTTCTCATCATCGATTTGTTTGTTTAACTATTTCGTTAACGCTTGCAGGTTGACGTAAATTTATTGCTTTTCCTGCGTTTTCAGTTATTCTCTGAAGAACAATGACAAGTAACAAAAACAAAATAGTGT
>SZYA01000092.1 GCA_005843815.1 Chlorobium sp. | reverse complement strand
TTTCCTGGTCTCATAATCGGGTGGTTGAATATCAGCAGAGAGACCCCAGTTAAATCGTGACGTGAGTCTATCTTCAATACCTTTAATATCTTTAATTGGCCTGTCAGCCGAGAGAATAATTTGTTTGTTTGATTGATGTAAGGTGTTGAAAATATGAAAAATCTCCTCCTGTGTTTTTTCTTTGCCGGAAAAGAACTGGATATCATCAATGATCAGTACATCAATTGAGCGATAGAAAGAGGAAAATTCCTGTATTTTACCGTTTTGTATTGCATTTACAAAATCTATTGCAAACTTTTCACTTGAAACATACAATGCTCTTTCAGAAAGTTTATTTTCACGGACACTATTCCCTACTGCCTGCATAATATGAGTTTTACCAAGACCAACTCCGCCATAAATCACCAAAGGATTAAAAGCGTTCTGCCCAGGGCTTTGTGCAACAGCTTTGGCCGCAGCAAAGGCCAATGAGTTACAATCCCCCCTGATAAGGGTTTCAAAAGTATACTTGATATTTAAATGTGTCTCAAATCGGGCTAGATTACGCTCAAAATCAGCACTATTCCTGTTTTTAACTTCAGCCGCATGAGTTGCCGCAATAAAATCACTATTTACAGCATGTCGATGTGGTAACTCTATAGTAACCGGTTGACCTTGTGATTTATCCATTACAATAGAGTACATCAACCGAGCATCAGGTCCGATGACCTCTTTAAGGGCCTGTTTCAAAAAAGAGGAGTAATTCTCTTCAATCCACTCGTAAAAAAACTGGCTCGGTACCTCTATAGTCAGTTCGCTTCCAGAAAAGCCTATCGGTCTAATTGGAAAAAACCAGGTTTTAAAAGCCAGAGGATTAATTTTTTCTCTGATAGTGTTAAGACATGCCTCCCAGACTTGCTGTTCCATTGTGCCGCTTTTCCTGGGTTGAGTCGGTGTATGTTTTTGTGCGATTGTTGATGTAACTTCTGACATAAATAAATATAAATCGAGGGATAATTGTTGGTATCGTTATTACCATCAACATTCTGAGCAGGCAAGTTAGTTTTTTTATGTGGATAAAAAACAATTTCCTTTAACGAAAATCAGACCTAATCCATAAGTGATGCCATGCGAGGTTATCAACACTTTAAGTTATTTATTTATAGTAAAATAGGTGTTATAAGTATAAGAGTAATCAACAATAGTTGCAACTTTTGATTATTATGATTCTTTGGTGTTTATTGGGTTGTAAATATGTTGTCCACATGTTGTCCACATTATTAACAGGCTTATGTGTGCGGGAATATTTTTACTACCTGCCTTTCATTGCTATACCCAAAAAAGCAGTCTATGCGACTCAATTTACAGGGAGGTTCTGGAAGTATTTGTTATTGATAATCAATTGTGTTAAATTGCGCGCCCAGTAAATTTGAATTTTTGGCTATTTTTAATAAAGTGTGGAGTATATAAGCGATGAAAAGAACCTATCAGCCGCGGAATAGAAAAAGACGGAACAAGCACGGCTTCAGGCAGAGAATGTCGACCAAGAATGGACGAAAAGTTCTCTCTGCAAGAAGGGCAAAGGGGCGTCATTCACTGACGGTGAGTTCTGATATGGGTACGGCGGGACAGTAATGGCTGTTGTTCAATAATTGCTCTTATTTTTTTGGTTTTGCTTAAAGTTCATCAGCACTCTCTGCGTAAGCATGAGATATTGAGGAAAAGGCAACTTGTTGCACAACTATTCAGTATTGGGAAGAGTGCAAGGGGTGATTTTTTAAGAATAGTGTATGCCTCCCTGAAATCTGAAAACCGTTTGGGTAATGGAGTTTCGGCTATTTTGCTGTTCACGGCCGGGAAGAAAAAAATTCCCTCCGCAGTCAAGCGTAACAGGGTAAAGAGGATGATGAGGGAAGCTTACCGTCTTGAGAGACCCTTATTACCCTATAATGCAGGATTCCTTAAGGATAGTGAAACAGATGGTCAACTCTGTATCTCGTTTCTTTATATAGGCAGCAGAGAGACTTTTCCCGCTCTTGAGGCATTCAGGAAGGAGATAAGGGAATTGATTGGGGGTATGCTGCCTGTCTGGATTCTGATGATTGGCTCTATTTATGGCTCATGAAGTTTCATACAGGGCAAAGGAGCCGTTAGATCATGAGTAACTGGAAGTTTATTAATTGGTTACCGATAGCGTTGATAAAATTCTACCGGGCATTTATCTCGCCATTGATCGCTCCATCCTGCAAATATTATCCCACCTGTTCAAGTTATGCGCTGGAGGCTTTTCAGTATCATAATTTCTTTTACGCTTTGTGGTTGACCGTCTGGCGGATTCTTCGATGCAATCCATTTTCAAAAGGAGGGTTTGATCCTGTTCCTCCTGTATCTGTTCATAAAAAATAGTGTTTTAGTAAACTGTAAAGCGAGTGGTCATGGATAGAAATTCAGTAACTGGCCTGGCAATTATCGCGGTGATCATGATGGTCTGGCTTCAGTTCATGTCGCCGGAGAATAAATCGCTGCAAAACGCCAAGGAAATACATACAGAACAGGTGGAGCAGCAGAGACTTGCAGCCTCTTCACTTTCGTTACCTCCCGTTATTGATACTTTTGGGATGTTTGCTCCATCTGCGGCTGGCAAAGAGCAACTCTTTACCGTTGAAAATGACCTTTTTCGGGCAATAGTTTCTTCGAAGGGGGCAACTCTTAAATCCCTTGTACTGAAAAAGCATCTTGACGGAAATCGCAAAGCGTTTGATCTGGTGACCAATGGGAAAAATGGTGCTCTTTCGCTCCTTTTTCTTACTCGGGAAGGCAAAAAAATAGATACTCGTGACCTCTATTTTAACGCACCTTCACTTGATACTCTTCGCACCATTACTGGAAAGGAGAGGTATGCATTGCGTTATCATCTTGGTATTGCGCCACAGCAGGCAGTTGATATTATCTGGGATTTCGGAGGTGACAGTTACAGTGTTGGTTATGATGTCAAGCTGACCGGATTTGCCAATGAACTTGCTGGCAATGAGTATCAGTTGCAATGGGACGGTGGTGTTGCCTATTCAGAAAAGAATCGGCAGGATGAGGCTCAAAGTACATGGGCAAGTGCATTTCTTGGAGGTAGTCAGGTAAAAGTTGATGCAAGCAAAGAGAATGAGCGCTACCGTGAAGAACAGTCAGGGGAGGCGAAGTGGGTTGCTGTGCACAGCAAGTATTTTGTTGCTGCCCTGATTCCACAGGGGCGTACAGCGGGGATCTACCTTGATGGCAAAAGGGTGGCTGGCAATGAGTTTGAAAATTATGTGGCGGCTCTGAAAATGGGTGTTCCTGCAACAGGGACAGCCGTACATGATAAATTCAATATCTATCTTGGTCCACTCGACTACAACACCGTCAAGGCACAAAATGTTGGCCTCGAAAAGGTTATGGACTTTGGGTGGGACTGGCTTACCAGGCCATTTGCAGAGTATATTATTCTCCCGGTTTTTAATTGGATGAATGGATTTATAAGCAATTATGGACTTATTATTATCATTTTTGCCTTTCTTATCAAGCTGGTCACCTATCCTCTTTCAATAGCATCGACCAAGTCGATGAAAAAAATGTCAGCTCTTCAGCCGGTATTGAAGGAGCTGCAGGAAAAGTATAAGGATAATCCAGCAAAGTTGCAGAGTGAATTGGGGCGCATTTATAAGGAAGCTGGAGTGAACCCGATTGGTGGATGTTTGCCTGTTGTGCTTCAGATGCCCCTGCTTTTTGCCATGTTCTATGTATTTCGCTCATCGATCCAACTACGTCAGCATGGATTTCTTTGGGCAAAAGATCTCTCGGTACCTGATTCAATCTTTGATTTTGGCTTTGCCATTCCGATGTACGGGAGTCATATCGCGGTTTTCCCGATTCTCATGGCAGTTACCGTTTATCTGCAGCAGAAAATTACCCCGACAACGCAGTCGAATGAGCAGATGAAGGTGATGATGTATATGTTCCCTGCCATGATGCTGCTCTTTTTCAACAACATGCCAGCGGGTCTGGGCCTCTACTACCTGATGTTCAATATTTTCAGTGTTGCTCAGCAGTTTTACATCAATAAGACAACAACCGCAGCCGATATGCCGAGCGTAAGCCTGGTGAGTGCACCTTCTTCTGCCAGGAAACAGAAAAAAGGGGGAGCTAAACGGTAGGCAACATTATGGAGCTGATTGAGCAGGTTGATGTGTGGCTGTTCCGGCTGCTGAACCTTCGCCTGGTTCACCCTGCTGCCGATGATCTTATGCTCTTTGTGACGCAAAGCAATTCTTCCGTTCATATTTTGTCGCTTGTCGCTCTTTTTGTGGTGATCAGGGGTGGAAAGTCAGCCATTTTGGTCATTCTTCTTGCCCTTCTTTCGCTGGGGCTTTCAGATTTTGTTGCATCAGGTGTGCTTAAACCTCTGGTGCAGCGTCTCCGCCCCTGCTTCGCTCTCGAACATGTTCGTCTGCTTGTCTCTCAGCCGGGGAGTTATTCGTTTGCCTCATCCCATGCGGCCAATTCTGCCGCAGTTGCCTCAATTATCTGGATTTTTTTTCATCGCGGGGTAATGGTGGAAAAACTCTTTACGGGCATCATGATTCTGTATGCCCTGCTGATCTCTCTCTCTCGTGCCTATATTGGTGTTCACTACCCGGGCGACATACTTGCCGGTATGGTGATTGGAGTTTGCGCCGCTTCTCTGGTTTATCTGTTCTATTCCTGGATTTTGAAGAATATTCTTCAACCTCGTCTTATTCGTCATTCAGCTCAAGAGTAACCGGGCGTAGCGGGTGTGCAGAAATAATTTTATTATCAATATCTTTTAATCCTGTTGGTTATGGCTGAAGAGCGTTTTACGAAAGGTGATGTCATCACGTTGACTGTAACGGATATTGCCGAAAAAGATCAGTGCTTCGGCAGGCTGGATAATGGTATGGCCGTGATGGTCAGTGGCATGCTTGCTGTTGGCGACCGTGTCTCTGCAAAGATAAAAAAAGTGCGCCAGCGATACCTTGAGGCGATTTTGGTTGAGCTTCTTGAACCATCATCAGACAGAACCACCCCGTTGTGTACATATTTTGGTGTTTGTGGAGGGTGCAAGCTGATGCATATTCGCTATGAGGCACAGCTCCTTTACAAGCAAAAAAAGGTGCATGATGCGCTTGAGCATATTGGTGACTTTTCGGATCCACCGCTCCACAAGGTTCATGCAGCTTCAACACCATTTCACTATCGGAACAAGATAGAATTCTCTTTTTCGAATATGCGCTATCTTTTGCCCGAAGAGCTTTCGCTTGCCGAGCTTTCACGCCCGAAAGAGTTTGCACTTGGCTTTCATACTCCCGGCAATTTTGAAAAGGTGATTGATATTGACTCCTGTTACCTTGCCAAGGAAGTGATGAACCAGGTGCTGGCGTTGACCCGTTCGTTTGCCATTGCCAATGCTCTTGCCCCTTATGCAGCAAAGGCTCATACCGGTTTTTTGAGAAACCTGGTTGTCCGTTTCAGCGAAGACAGGGAGGAGGTGATGGTTAATCTTGTGACATCATGGCATGATGAGGAGCTGATGCAGTGTTACAGGGCGCACCTCGAAGCTGGTTTGGATGCAGAGAAGCTCACGGTGGTGAATAATGTGACGGAGCGGCATAATAGTGTTGCAACAGGTGACGCAGAGTATACGCTCAGTGGTGCAGGCTACATTACCGAGCGTCTTGGTGGACTTGATTTCAGAATATCAGCCAACTCATTTTTTCAGACCAACTCATCACAGGCTGAGGTACTCTACAGCAGCATTCTTGAGGTTGCTGGCCTGCAGCCAGAAGATACAGTGTATGACCTCTATTGCGGGACAGGAACCATCACACTCTATCTGGCTCAGCACTGCCGTCAGGTAATAGGTCTGGAGGTGGTTGAAAGTTCAATCAAAGATGCCCGGAGCAACGCAACATTGAACGGTATCGGCAATGCAGCATTCCTCCAGGTCGATCTTAAAGATTTTCATGCTATTCTTGAGGCGCTTGAGGCTTATGATGCTCCTCGGGTAATTATCACTGATCCCCCGCGAGCGGGTATGCACCCAAAGGCACTCAGTACGATGTTGAGGCTCAGGCCGAAGAGAATCGTCTATGTCAGTTGTAACCCTGCCAGTCTCGCCCGTGATGGTAAAGAGATTGCTCTTCACGGCTACACCCTTGCGTCAGTGCAGCCGGTTGATATGTTTCCGCATACCAGCCATATTGAGAGCGTTGCCTGTTTTGAGAAGATCATCTCCCGCTGAAGAGTGCTTACGTTTGGCCGCTGGCCTTTAGCAGTTTGCTCCGCTCCTCCGGGGTTAATGATGCGTATCCATGCGTTGAAATCTTGTCGAGTATTGCGTTAATCTCGACTTCTGAAACCGGTGGAGTGACCCTCTTCTGCGTATGAAGTCGCGGGCCACCTCTCTTTTTTGCGGCGGAGCGTAGTGTGGAAAGTCCCTTCGTGAGTAATTCGGAGAGTGATAACTCAGCTCGTTTGATGCTGATGAAGATAAAGCCGATCAGCATTCCCCCGAGGTGAGCAAAGTGGGCAATGTTGCTGCCGCTTCCCATGGTTCGACTGCCGAAACCGGAGATAAACTCAATGAGTGCATAGCCGGCAATGAAATACTTTGCTTTGACAGGAAAGAGAAAATAGAGAAAAATATAGCGATTGGGGAACATCATGCCGAATGCAAGCAGTACACCGTAAATAGCGCCAGAGGCTCCAACAGTGGGAAAAGGGCTACCCATCGTGGCCGCCAGGTTGATGATTGCGGCACCGATACCGCAGACAAAGTAGTAGATGTTGAATTGTCTGGTGCCCCAGTGATTCTCTATCTCTGCGCCAAACATCCAGAGTGCAAACATGTTGAAGAAGAGATGTGTCATGCCTCCGTGAAGAAACATATACGTCACAGGTTGCCAGATTCTGAAATTACCGGAACCCAAAGGCCACAAGGAGCCGAGTGCCGAAACTGTCTCTCCAAATGGTGTCAACTGGAGCAGAAAAACGGCGACATTGACAATAATAATGGTCTTGATGGCCGGGGGCATAAATTCAAAGCCCCCGGGGCTGTATGGTTGGGAATAATTCATTGCCTCTGTTATAGTTGCGCTTTAATCGTTCAGTGCAGAGATGCCAGGCAGATCCTTGCCCTCGAGGAATTCAAGGCTGGCGCCTCCACCTGTGGAGATATGGGTAATCGCTTTCGCCAGTCCTGCTTTTGCTATCGCTGCAGCGGAATCACCACCACCGACAATGGTTGTAGCCCCTTTTTCGGTTGCCTCTGCCAGAGCTTGTGCCACGGCCATAGTGCCAGCGGCAAAATTATCGATTTCAAAGACACCCATCGGGCCATTCCACAGCACGGTGCGTGCAGCGAGGATCTCCCTGCGGTACATCTCCACCGTTTCCGGGCCAATATCAACACCAATCATATTTTCAGGGATGTTTGATATCTTGTCGGTGTAAAAATCAACATCTCCCGAAACTGCTGGCGCAAGAATCACATCCGTTGGCAGGAGCAGTTTTATACCCTTGCTTTTTGCCTGTTCAAGAATAGCAAGAGCAAGCTCTATCTTGCTCTCCTCTACAAGAGATTTACCGATCTGATACCCTTGTGCCTTGAAGAAGGTGAAAACCATGGCTCCGCCAATCAAAACGGTATCAACTTTTTTGAAAAGGTTTTCAAGGACATCAATCTTTCCTGATATCTTTGAGCCACCCAGAATCGCCACAAACGGCCGTTCAGGTTCCTGCAGAGCTTTTCCCAGATAGAGCAGCTCTCTTTCTATAAGAAATCCGGCAACGGCGGTTTTGACGTAATGGGTAATTCCCTCCGTTGACGCATGAGCACGGTGTGCAGTTCCAAAAGCGTCATTAACGTACACTTCACCAAGCGAAGCAAGCTCTCTGGAGAAATCCGGGTCATTTGCCTCTTCCTCGGCGTGAAACCTCAGGTTTTCAAGCAGGAGAACCTCTCCATCCTGCATCGCAAGTACTTGTTGCATAACCTCAACTCCGATACAATCTTTCGCCATGGTAACCGGGCAGTCGATCAGTTCAGCCAGTCGTGATGCCACCGGAGCAAGCGAGTATTCAGGATTGACCTTGCCTTTCGGTCTTCCAAGGTGAGACATGAGAATAAGGCGTCCTCCATCGTCAAGCACTTTTTTGATGGATGGAAGCGACTCCACTATCCTCTTGTCGTCGGTAATTCGTTTGTTTTCGTCAAGGGGAACATTAAAATCAACGCGCATGAGCACCCGTTTCCCCTGGGTTGCGATGTCAGACAAGCTCTTCTTCTGCATTCTGTTTTTTAAATGAGTTAATAAGATGCCACATTCCTCCAATGTATGTAATTGATACTATATATTGTAATACTGTTGCTTGTTCACTTCCCTTACGGTAGTGTATTGAGCCGTACTTTCCTGTATTTTTTAATGTTTGCCGCATGTTCTGCCAGTGATTCTGCAAAGTAGTGTCCACCTTTTCCGGTAGCAACAAAGTAGAGAAATCGGCACTCTGTCGGGTTCAGTACAGCCAGAATTGATGCTGCGCCAGGGTTGCAGATCGGTCCGGGTGGTAGCCCGTTATAACGGTAGGTGTTGTAGGGTGAGTCTGCTTCAAGGTCTTTGTAGTAAAGTCTTCTGGCTGTTCCACCCAGGGCATACTGTACTGTTGGATCTGCCTGCAGACGCATCTTTGTTTTCAACCGATTGAGATAGACACTTGCGACAACAGGCTTTTCGGCATCAAGTGGGGTTTCAGCTTCAACAATAGAGGCAAGCGTCAGCAAACTGGCCGTCTTCAGCCCTCTTTTGGAAGCAACATTTTTCAGGCTGTCGGTGTAAAAATGGTGGAACCGACCGACAAGAAATACCGCAGCTTCATGGGGTGTGCTTGCCCAGGCAAAATGGTATGTTCCGGGGAAAAGATACCCTTCGGCATTGCTGGCGGTAATACCGTACTTCAAAAGCATTGTCCGGTCAGATGCTGCAGCCATGAATCCGGTGGAATCAATATCAAGGTTTTTTGAGAGTATTCTGGCAATATCGCTGAGACCAAGTCCCTCAGGGAGAGTGACACGAACCTCATCCTGCGGACGGCTGTGCAGGTAGTACATGAGCCCGAAATTAGACATGCCTGGAGGTATGATATATCTGCCCGGCTTGATATTGCGAAGTTTTGGAACAATACTTGCGGTCAGCAGTGGAGGCCAAGTCTCTGCAATAGTGCCATTATGGCGCAGCTCGTCAAGAATGGTTCTGAATCCAGTACCACGGTGTACCGTGAGGCGAGTTATGCTGGATGAGCTGTTGAGCCCCGGAAGAAACAAAAAGGATACCACTACGGTCAGCACCATGATGGCTCCAATCAACAGCGAAAGTTGCAAATTCTTTTTTTTAAATACCATTGCGCGACAATCCCTTTAACTTATTTGTCCTGCTGGTTGTTTTTCCACGCATACTGAAACAGGCGGCTCTCTTCGATGATGGAGCGATAGATTTTTTCCAGTGCGTTTGACTTGAGAGGTGAGTCTGCATGGTTCAGTACATTATCAAGAACCTCTTTTTCTCGCTCAGGCTGGAGTACCTCCTCACCGATTCTCAATTTCAGGGCGCTTATGTTCTGTGCGCAATCCAGTCTCTTGCAAAGGAGAGAAGAGAGTTGCTGATCAAGAGCGTCGATTTTTTTTCTCCATTCGTCAAGTTCCTGCCAATGTGCTGCATTATTGAGGGGATTGTCAGACATCATGATGACAGCGGTTAAAAGTGTATGAGAAAATTTTCCGTATGGCCCCGTGCCCATGAAGATTCACAGGGGTAAAATATGAACCTCACAGCACTATTAAAAATAGACAACTATTTTTTTAGTGCCTCCTTTTTTTATACATTTTGGAGTGGCAAAATATGGTAAAAAGTGGAGCAATGAGTTCATTCACCTCCGTTATGGCGCTCTTGGGGGTGAAGGTGGGGTAAAAATGGGGCGGCATCCGTACAAACATTGCAGGAGGGGGTCACGGTAATGGCTGGCTTTATAGGGAAAGAGCGGCATTCCATCGACGAAAAGGGACGGCTGATGATTCCTGTAAAATTTCGGCGAAAGTTTGGGCTGGTGGCTTCCATTGCTGATGATGGGTTTGTGGCTGAGAGTAGAGAGGCTCTCTATATCATAAAGACTCCAGATTGTTCTCTTGAGCTTTATGAGCCATTTATCTGGAACGGGATGAGGCGGGGTATCTCTGCTCTTTCTGATTTCAACCCTGATGAGCGCCTGCTGAAGACGTTGATGTATGAAAGCCTTGAAATCGTTGAGCTTGATCGTCAAGGGAGGATTGCTTTGTCAAGGGAATTTCTGGAATATGCAGGTATTACAAGGGATGTTGTGATTATTGGGGCTGATACAAAGATGATTATTTGGGAGCCGGAACGACTCTCTGCTCTTTTGCGGGAGAGTGCAGATCGCTTTGTATTGCTCGCTGGCAGGTATTTTTAATGGCTATGGGGCAGGAGAGATTTCATGATCCGGTGCTTGTTGCCGAAGTTATTGCATTCCTGGTCAGGAGGCCAGGGATTTATATTGATGGAACTCTTGGGGGGGGAGGCCACTCGCTTGCCATGCTGCATGCGCTTCGTGAGGCAGGCTATCTGCAGCGATCGCTTTTGATTGGTATTGATCAGGACGATGATGCATTGCGCCAGGCTGGAGGCAGGCTTGCTGGTTTTGCCACCAGTTCTGTTCTGGTCAAAGGGAATTTTCAGGATATTGAAGGTATCATCAACAGGGTGTGCCGCGACAAAGGGGTGGATCCGCTTGTGGCTGGCATTCTGCTTGATCTCGGGGTTTCCTCATTCCAGATTGATACTGCAGAGCGGGGTTTCAGTTATCTCAGGGATGGTGCACTTGATATGAGGATGGATGGGGATGCATCTCTGACGGCCGGCGAGATTGTCAACACCTGGGAAGAGAGAGAGCTGGCGAGGCTTTTTTACCGATATGGTGAAGAGCCAAGAAGCAGGAGTATTGCCAGGGCTATTGTTGCGCACCGCCAGGCTTATGGTTCAGTCAACGGGACGCAAGAGCTTGCTGCAATCATTCGCGATAATGCCTATGGGGGGGAAAAGGTGATCAAAACCCTTTCAAGAGTGTTTCAGGCACTGAGAATTGAGGTGAACGGTGAGCTTGATGTGCTCATCAGGGCGATTGACGGCGGAATTAATTGCCTGGATGGACATGGCCGTATGGCAGTTATCAGTTATCACTCCCTTGAGGACAGGATTGTCAAAAAAGCGTTTGCTGAAAAAGCAAAAAGTGACTGGGGGCCAAAAGGGGTCGGCTTGAGGGAGCCTTTGGTCACTGGCGACATTACTCTTATAACAAGAAAACCTCTGGGTGCTACACCGGAGGAGATAGAGTTGAACTCGAGGTCAAGAAGTGCGAAGTTGCGCGTTATTGAAAAACTTCCTCTGAGGAGCCTGTTGTGAACAAGAGCAACGTGATTGATTTTCTGGGGCGTTTTCGGAAAAGCATCAAGAGTAAAGGGAGGGGTGCGGCAGCGGGAACTCCTGTTTCCCAACGATTCGATGAAGTTAAGGGCATTGAAGGTGTTGAGGATAATTTGTCGGCTGAGCCAGTTGTCTCTACAGTAAAGTTTGATATAGTAGCCTTGTTGCAGCTCAAAACTTTTCTTTATCTGCTTGGTGGCACACTTATTTTTCTGCTGCAAACCTATAATACCCTTGCGATTATCAACCTTGCCCGGCAGAGTGAAAAACTTCGTGAACAGATTCTTATGACCACCAGTGTGATTACCTCGCAGGAGCTGAAAGTGCACGAATTGCATGGTATTCATAATATTGCCCAAGATGCGTTAAAAATTGGTCTTGAACCTTCAGGTATTCCTCCCGTTGAACTTCGCCCCTGAATGGACGTGTTGCTCAATGAAACGATGAACGGGGTAACTTATGAATGAACCACAGGGTATCAGGAAACCGGATGACAAAGAGTTTGGTCGGCGGCTCGGTATTGTCGTTTTCGGGTTTTCGATGTTTATTGCTGCAATCATTGGTATGTTACTGAACATTCAGGTGGTTAACGTTAAAAAATACAAGGAAAAAGCGGTAAAGCAATATGAGAGGGTTGTCACTGAGGTTGCGCAGCGGGGTGTGATTCTTGACCGCAATTCGCGTATGCTGGCGGAGAGTATTGAATCCATCTCCTTTTATGCTGATCCCGTCAAAGTGAGGAATACCCCGTTGTTTGACGACAAAGAGAGGCCGGTCATGGACAAGGCGACAAAAAAACAGAAAACTTTTGACAATACTACCGCGATTGCTTCTGTTTTCGCCAGGCAGTTGGGAGGTAATCGGCTGGAGTATCTCCAAGAGTTGCGTCGCCCCAAAGGTATGGCAGTGCTTGGAAGGAAGATTGCCGTTGCAAAAGCACTGCCCCTTATGCAGGAAAAGATGCATGGTGTCTGGTTTGACAAGGAGCAGCAGAGGTATTATCTCAATGTTGCAGCCCAGTTGATCGGGTCGACCGACAGCAAAAATGAGGGGAGCAGCGGGTTGGAGCTCCAGTTGAATAAAGAGTTGAAAGGGGTTGACGGGACAAGAGTTTTTCAGCGAAATGCCACAGGAGTCCGCTATCCAGATCCTGATGTCGAGCAGCAGGATGCTGTAGAGGGCAATACCGTACAATTGACCATCGATAGTGATATTCAAAGTATTGTGGAAGACGAGCTTTCGCTGTCGGTGCAGAAGTTTCAGGCTGAAGCGGCCTCCAGTATTGTTATGGATGTCCGTACCGGAGAGATTCTTGCCATGGCCAACAATCCATCCTTTGATCTTAATCGCAGGGAGACGTGGAAACCCGAACTGGCGCGTAATCGGGCAGTAACAGACAGCTACGAACCAGGCTCGACCTTCAAGCTGATCATGGCTGCGGCAGCAACGGATATACTCAAAAGGAGGGCTGAAGATATGGTGTTCGCCAATAATGGTGTTTTGCCTCTCTATAATCTGAAGATAAAGGATCATGAGCCTTATGGTACCATAACGTTCCGCCAGGCTCTCATGTATTCCAGCAATATTGTTGCTGCAAAGACAGCGATGGCGGTTGGGCGAGACAATTTTAATGCCTATACGAGAAATTTTGGCTTTGGGAAAAAAACAGGTGTTGGGCTTATCGGTGAATCTCCGGGCAGGGTTCGTTCTCTTGCACATTGGGATAAAACCACCCTTCCCTGGATGGGTTATGGCTATCAGGTGATGGTAACTCCGCTGCAAACCCTTCTCTCTTATGCGGCCATTGCCAATGATGGAGAGTTGATGCGTCCCTATATTATTAAAAAGATTATTGCGGCTGATGGCAGGATTGTTCGGGAGAATGTTCCTGAGAAAATACGTCGAGTGGTATCCGTGGCTACAGCGCGATATCTTGGCAAAGAGTACTTCAAGGCTGTCGTTGACAGTGGTACAGCGAAAAATGCTGCGTTACCCGGAATCAGTGTGGCCGGAAAAACCGGAACGGCTCAACGTGCGGCAGGAGGCTCGTATGCCAATCGAGTCTATGTCTCCTCATTTGTCGGTTATTTTCCGGTTGAAGCTCCACGCTATGCAATTATTGTGAATGTGGAGCGGCCGAGAACTGCCTATTATGCCGCAGCGGTTGCCGTACCGGTTTTTGCAGGTATTGCCAACAGAATGATCGCCTGCTCGGAGGAGATGCAGAAAAATCTTGCCGTTCCATCACCGGAACAGGCAACTCTGGATGCTGTTACTACGGTAGTGGTTCCTGAACTCAGGGGACTCACGGGGCGGGATGCGCAGCGATTGCTGAAATGGCTTAAGCTGGAGATGGATTATTCTGGTAGTTTTGACGGGTTTGTTGTTGGCCAGAACATCACTCCCGGAAGTATGGTTCAAAAGGAGAGAACGATAAAGGTACAGCTTGCTTCAGGAAAGGTGAATAAAAGCTCCTCATGACTCTTTCGATAAAGAGCGCCAGGCGGCAGGCGCTGCACCTTGATATGCTGCTGGATGCTGTTGACTCGCTTGCTCTTGCCGGAGAGGTTGGGCAGGGTGTTGTTGTCCGGGATATCACCATTGACTCAAGAGAAGTTCTGCCAGGCTCTCTTTTTGTGGCTGTACGAGGGTACTGTACTGATGGTCATCGGTTCATGAGTAGTGCGGTGGATCGCGGGGCTGCGGTGGTTATCTGTGAGGAGTTTCCGCCTGATATGGCACCATCCTGCCTCTATATACAAGTTGCCGATGCGCGCAAGGCTCTTGCCGAGGTGGCTCGGCTCTTTTACGGTAATGCGGCTGACCGATTGAAGATTATTGGAGTGACTGGTACTAACGGGAAAACAACAACAGCCAGGCTGATTACGGCAATGCTCAACGCCAACGGTATTCCGGCTGGCTACATTGGCACCAATCTTTGCCAGATTGGGGAGTGTGATATTCCGCTTGATCGTACCACTCCCGAAGCTCATGAGCTGCACGCCCTCTTCACTCTGATGGTGGAGGCCGGGTGCAGGGCTGCTGTGATGGAGGTTTCATCCCATGCGCTCGTTTTGCAAAGAGTGTATGGGATTCGGTTTCACGCGGCGCTCTTTACCAATCTGACCAGGGAGCATCTTGATTTTCATACAACCATGGATGAGTACGCTTCGGCCAAACAGCAGTTGTTTGACCAGCTTGCGCCGGAAGGGTTTGCGGTTTTCAACAGTGATGACTCCTTTGCCGTTCAGATGGCTTCACGGGTAGCGCCAGAAAAAATCTACTGTTGTACGTTGCAGGGCGGTGTTCCTCCCCTGGCTCGGTGTCGTCACCATGTTGAAGCTGATATTCTTGGAAGTACGCTTGCATCAAGCAGGGTTGCCCTCCATTTTCCGGAGAGGGTTATCACCATGCAGGTAGGGCTGCCTGGCTCTTTCAACGTTATGAATGTGCTTGAGGCTGCTGCCGTTGGCGTTGGTATGGCGCTCTCCCCTGAAGAGATCTGCCACTCTCTTTCGGCAATCACTGCTGTTGACGGGCGTATGGAGAGAGTGAGTGATGGTAGCCAGGGCTACTCGGTGTTTGTTGATTATGCTCATACGCCTGACGCTCTCTTCAAGGTGCTTGAAACCCTTCGCCATCTTAAACCGGCGGTTTCACGTCTGGTTGTGGTGTTCGGTTGTGGTGGCAACAGAGATCGCTCGAAGCGTCCTGCAATGGGGCATATCGCTTCGGAAGCCGCCGATGTGGTTATTCTCACCTCCGACAATCCTCGGGATGAGGAGCCGGAGAGGATTCTTGATGAAATTGAACGAGGGATGACAGGAGCCCATTATATGCGGATAAGTGACCGTGCTGAAGCCATAACCTGGGCGGTCGCCATGCTCCGGGAGGGCGACGTGCTTCTCGTTGCGGGCAAAGGGCACGAACGGTTTCAGGAGATTGCCGGCGTGAAATACCCATTTTCGGATCAGGAGCATCTTTTAAGAAATATGCGAATAAACGGGGCCGGTGATCCGGCGAAGGAGAGCGTGTGTCGGTAACAGGAGTATTGACGATCAACGATTTTCGTCAGGTCGGAGAGGTTGTTCTCTCCAGGCGTGTCGCTCCTCCTTTTGAGATGGTTGGGCCGAAGGTGGTTATTGACTCAAGGGAGATCACCGGTGGAGATATATTTATAGCCTTGCAGGGAGAGCGGACAGATGGGCACAGCTATATTGGCACTGTCTTTGAGACGGGAGCGAGCTGGGCAATGGTCAGCCGTGCATGGTATGAGGCAGAGGCATCACCGGAGCCGCCTGCTGGTAAAGGGTTTATTGTGGTCGCTGATCCTGTCGCGGGGCTGCAACACCTTTCAATACTCTATCGGAACACCTTTGCTATTCCTGTCATAGCTATTGGTGGAAGTAATGGAAAGACGACCACCAAAGAGATGGTTGCGTCGGTTCTTGCTACCGGCTTCAAGGTGACGATGAGCCAGGGGAATCGCAACAACCATATCGGCGTGCCTCTGACTCTGTTGCAGATCAGGAGTGATACCGATGTTGCCGTGGTCGAGCTAGGCATCAATCATCCGGGCGAGATGGGTGTGCTGGCTGCCATTGCACGCCCGACCCATGCTCTCTTGACAAATATCGGTCATGAGCATCTTGAGTTTCTTCTTGATATCGAGGGTGTTGCTGCGGCAGAAACAGAGTTGTTCGACTATATTGGCGATAATGGCGGCACTGCTTTTGTCAATGCTGATGATCCTCGTCTTCAGGCCTCAGGCGCAGCTCTTTCAGAGGCTCTCTTTTACGGAACATCGGATCGCCCTGACCGGCACTGTCGGGCCAGCAGTATTTCGGTTGAGCAGGATGGTCGGCTCTCTTTTCTGGTAACGTCATCAAACGAAGTCGAACAGGTTACCCTGAATTTTACCGGGAAGCATAATGTTATAAATGCGGTTGCTGCCGCCTCTGTCGGGCTCCATTTTGGCCTTCCCCTGGTTCGGATTCGTGAGGGGCTTGAAGCCCTTGCCCCTGCTCCTGGCTGGAAGCGCCTTGAGGTGATGGATGCGGCTGGCCTGAGGATTCTCAATGACACCTATAACGCCAATTCAGACTCCATGCGTCTGGCAATTGATGCGCTGTGTGATATTCCCTGCGCAGGCCGCAGAGTTGCTGTGCTCGGAGACATGCTTGAGCTTGGAGCGGCAGGAGATGTTGAACATGAGCTCATTGGTCGTTATCTTCACCAGCAGACAGTTGATAAACTTTTTACCCTCGGAGAGAAGGCTCGGCTGATTTGCCGGGAGAACCCGAACTCTTGTCGAGGCCATTTCGAGAGCCAGGCAACACTTCTCAACGCTCTGCTGGGCGAGTTGTGTGATGGTGACACTGTGCTGTTCAAGGGATCAAGAGGAATGAAACTGGAGCGTGTTGTTGACGCGCTGGTCAAAGAAAGAATCATAACCAGGCAAAAATAAAATATGCTCTACTATCTGTTAAAATACATAAATGATACATTTGATCCTCCGGCTCTCCATGTTATCGAATATCTTACCTTCAGGGCAAGCGCTGCAGCAATAACTGCGCTGCTGATTACGGTCATTGCGGGACCAACATTTATCAGATTTCTGAAATCCCGCTTTATTGAGCCAATCAAGGAAGAGGCGCCCCCGGAGCATAAAAAGAAAAAGCAGTTGCCTACCATGGGCGGTGTGCTTATTATCTTTTCCATTGAGACCTCTGTGCTGCTCTGGTCAAAATTTACGGATCCTCATGTCTGGCTTATCATGTTGGCCGTTCTCTGGATGGGGGTTATTGGTTTTATTGATGACTATCGGAAGGTGGTGCTGAAGATCAAGGGGGGCTTGTCCGCTCGTTACAAGCTTATCGGGCAGGTCTCGCTTGGTCTGGTGATAGGCCTCTATACGTGGTTTGATCCCGCATTTTCGGTGTTACTTTCTACCACAACGGTGCCGTTTTTCAAGCACCTGACCATTGATTACGGTATCTTTTACATTCCGATTGTCATTTTTATTATTACTGCGGTATCGAATGCGGTCAATCTGACCGACGGTCTTGATGGGCTTGCGGCCGGAAGTTCGGCTATTGTGTTCATAGGTCTTGCCGGTTTTTCATATCTTGCTGGCAATGCGGTCTATGCGGTCTACCTCAATATTCCCTTTATTCCTGGCGGTGGTGAGGTGGCGGTGGTCAGTATGGCAATTGTTATGTCCTGTGTTGGATTTTTGTGGTTCAACACCAATCCCGCCGAGATAATTATGGGTGATACCGGTTCACTGGCTCTTGGCAGCGCTATTGGTGTGATTGCCCTTCTTATCAAGCAGGAGCTGCTGCTGCCGTTGATAGCCGGGATATTTTTTATCGAAACACTCTCGGTCTCATTGCAGGTACTCTACTTCAAATACACAAGAATGATGACAGGAGAGGGCAAGCGCATCTTTTTGATGGCCCCCCTTCATCACCATTTTCAGTTGAAAGGGTGGGCTGAACAGAAGATCGTGATCAGGTTCTGGATTTTGACCATTCTCTTTTTTCTCGCAAGTCTCATGACCCTGAAACTCAGATAACGATTATGGATATAAAGGGAAAAAAGGTATCGGTCATTGGCGCGGGAAAGAGTGGACTTGCTGCTGCAGAGTTGCTCGTGCGCAAGGGGGCAGAGGCGTTTGTCAGCGAGTTACGCCGTATTGGTGAGAAGGGGGTGTTGCTGCTGCAGGAGATGCAGATTCCCTATGAAGAGGAGGGGCACTCAGAGAGGGTGTATGATGCCGATTTTTGTGTCATCAGTCCTGGTATTCCCCCCTCTGCTCCAATTGTACAGGGGATGCAGGCGCGAGCCATTCCTCTTTACAGCGAAATAGAGATAGCGAGCCTGTTTTGCCAGGCGCGGATTGTCGGTATTACCGGTACGGATGGAAAGACCACAACATCCACAATCGTTCATCGCATCTGCGAAGAGGACGGGCTCCGACGCGGCTATCGCTCCTTCTGCGTGGGCAACATAGGGGTACCCTTCTCTTCGATGGTCATGGAGATGAGTCCCGATGATGTCGCCGTCGTGGAGCTGAGCAGTTACCAGCTTGAGCGCTCCCCTGCCTTTCGGCCCGATGTTTCGATTATCACCAATATTACGCCAGATCATCTTGACCGCTATAGTGGGGATATGCAGTGTTATGCGGCAGCAAAGTTCAGGATTTACGCGAATCAGCGACCAGAGGATACGCTCGTTTATAATGCGGATGATCCGCTTTTGCATGCTCATTTTACTGCCGATAATGCTCAATTCCCTTTCAGGATATTTTCTTTCGGCATGGAGTCGGTTGGCAAGGGAGAGATTGACCGTCGTACAGTTTTGCTTGATGGTGAGTGCATTATTGTGCGCACCTCCCATGGTGATGAGCGGATTATGGAGACTTCTGAGTTTCTCAAAAAAAGTTTTCGTGGTCGGCATAATATCTCCAATGTGCTGGCTGCCGTCGGAGTTGCCAGGGCGCTGGGTATCGGTGATGAGCCCCTTCTCTCCGCGCTCAGGTCGTTCCTGGGGGTTGAGCATCGCCAGGAGTTGGTTCTGAGCATCAATGGGGTTGACTGGGTTAACGATTCAAAGGCGACAAACCTCAACGCAATGCGTCAGGCGCTTCAGTCGCTTCCCGCCACAGCAGTCCTTATTGCCGGAGGCCGGGATAAAGGAAACGATTATGCGACCATTGCGGAACTGGTCAAAGAGAAAATCACCCTGCTGATTGCGATTGGAGAGTCTCGGGGAAAGATAGTCGGCGCTTTTGATGGCATGGTTCCCCTGAAGGCAGCTAGTTCACTTGAAGAGGCGATCCTTATGGCCAGTGAGGCTGCTTTGCCTGGGCAGAGTGTGCTTTTTTCGCCCGGATGTGCAAGTTTTGACATGTTCGACAATTTTGAGGAGCGTGGCCGGCAGTTTAAACAATGTGTTCATCGGTTATTGCTATGCTGACTTCTGACTCCATGCACAGCTCATCAGCCTTCCCGGCCACCGAGGCGCTTGTATCGCCCTCAATTGGTGAGGTGATTGCCGGAAAACTGTTGATGCTCATTGTTTTTCTTCTGATGTGCATAGGCATTGTCATTGTCTATAGCAGTGGAGCAGGATGGGCGGTGACAAAGTACTCAAGTTCGGAGTATTTTCTCTGGCGCCAGCTCACCTTTGCGGTGCTGGGAAGTTTCACTGTTCTGCTTGTTGCACAGATGGATTACCACGTGTTCTGGAAGACGAGCAAGATTATTCTTTTTGCCAGTATTATTCTGTTGACGCTGCTTCTGGTGATGAAGGTAGTTGGTCTCATCTCCGGTGCTGCGCGATGGATAGGGTTCGGTCCGATGAAATTCCAGGTATCGGACTTTGCAAAGTATGCCATTATCTTCCATTTCTCGCGGCTAATTACCGAAAAACAACCTTACATCAGGGATTTGAATAACTCCTATTATCCGCTGCTGACGCTTCTGATGACAGTGGTTGCCCTTGTCGCTCTTGAACCAAATTTCAGCACAGCATCACTTATTGCCATTATTGGCTTTATGCTCATGTTTATCGGCGGGGTCAATATCCGTTATCTCCTGACCACCTTTTCACTGCTGATACCCATTGCCGGTGTTTTTGCCATTGCGGCTCCCTATCGGGTTGCCCGCTTGCTCTCTTTTTTCAGCGGAGACGAAAAAGGGTTGAGCTACCAGGTGGCGCAGGCCTTGATTGGTTTGGGAAATGGAGGGCTGTTTGGTCTCGGTATCGGGGCAAGCAAGCAGAGAGATCTCTATCTTCCGCTCTCCTACAATGACTTTGTTTTTGTTGTTATCGGAGAGGAGTACGGGTTTTTGGGGGCTCTTGTGGTGGTTGCGTTGTTTGCCGGATTTTTTGTCTGCGGAATTATCATAGCCAAGCATGCTCCTGATAATTTTGGCAAATATGTGGCAAGCGGCATCACGACAGCAATCTCTCTTTTTGCATTCATTAATATTGCGGTAGCATGCCATTTGCTGCCGACAACCGGTGTTGCTCTCCCCTTTATCAGCTATGGGGGAACGGCGCTTCTTTTCAACTCACTTGGTGTCGGAATTCTGATGAGCATATCACGCTATAAAAAACGGGAACTTCAGAAAAAAGTGCAATCTGATGTTGCTGAGAGGAGGAGCGTGTGAGGGTACTTTTCGCAGGCGGAGGCACCGGAGGCCATTTATATCCAGGTATTGCCATGGCTGGAGAACTCAGGAAGATGGTGCCGAATGTGGAGATCTCGTTTGCCGGTACAACCAGCGGCATTGAGGCAACAGAGGTCCCTCGGCAGGGTTACAAGCTTCACCTTATTCCAGTCAGAGGGTTGAAGCGGGGGCGATTGTTTGCCAACATAGGTGCAAATCTTGGAGTGCTCGCTGATTTTGCGGTAGCTCTGGGTCGATCCATTACTCTGGTTCATCGCGAGGCACCCGATGTTGTTGTTGGTACTGGCGGATTTGTGAGTGCACCACTGCTTCTGGCGGCACAGCTTATGCGAAAAAAAACACTGGTACAGGAGCAGAATGCCTTCCCCGGTGTGACGACAAAACTGCTGGCGCTGCTTGCCAGTGAGGTGCATCTCTCTTTTGAGGAGGCTCGCCGATTTCTTCCAAAAACCGGTCGAATTTTTGTATCCGGTAATCCTGCGAGATTGTTTAGGGGAGAAGATGTCTTTCAGGCGCGTGCTCGTTTTGGCTTGTTCGAGGAGCGCCCGACCCTGCTGGTGTTTGGAGGGAGCAGGGGTGCGCGCGCAATCAACAATGCGGTGCTTCAGCATCTTGCCCGGATTACCGCTTCAGCAAACCTTCTCTGGCAGACCGGAGCTCTTGATTATGAGCGTATCAACGGGCAGGTGCACTCATCCCCTCGTCTCTGGATTTCCCCCTATATTGAAGATATGGGTGCGGCGTATAGCGCTGCGGATTTTGTGCTCTGCCGTGCGGGGGCCTCATCTCTTGCGGAATTGACCAATCTTGGCAAACCATCGGTTCTAATCCCCTATCCCTATGCAACTGGTGACCATCAGCGTCATAATGCCAGAGCGCTGTTGAAGGGAGGCGCTGCTCTTGTGGTTGAGGATGACTCTCTTGCCGGGGAGAGTGCGGTCAATACTATTCTTGCATTATTAAATAATCCCGAAAAATTGCGGATCATGGGTGAGGCCTCCCGAAAATTGGCCTATCCTGATGCGGCCCATCAGCTTGCCCTGCGTATAATTGCGCTTGCTCAAAAACCTTAAGGAGTTGGACTCATGGAACTTGGAAGAACAAAAAGTGTTCATATTGTAGGCATAGGCGGAGCTGGCATGAGCGCAATTGCAGAGTTGCTCCTCAAGTCAGGTTTCGGCATCACTGGTTCTGACCTCACGACAGGAGAGGTGACCGACAAGCTGGTTGAACATGGCGCAATAATTTATCGGGGTCACCGGGCAGAGCAGGTTACGTCGTGTGATGTGGTTGTCTACTCCTCTGCGATCCAGCCAGAGGAGAACATAGAGATCATTGCTGCCCGAAAAGCGGGTATTCCGGTGATCAAGCGTGACGAGATGCTTGGCGAGCTTATGCGCTATAAATACGGGATATGTATCTCCGGCACGCACGGCAAGACCACCACGACAGCCATGATTGCCACGATGCTTATCGAGTCGGGTGAGTTGCCGACGGTTATGATTGGAGGTATATCGGACTATCTGAAAGGGAGTACGGTTGTTGGTGACGGGAAATTCATGGTTATTGAGGCTGATGAGTATGATCGCGCTTTTCTGAGGCTGACCCCGACCATTGCCATTGTCAACAGCCTTGAATCAGAGCACATGGATACCTATGGAACGCTGGATGAGCTGAAACAGGCTTTTATTGCCTTCGCCAATAAAGTGCCTTTTTACGGGAGGGTTATCTGTTGTGTTGACTGGCCGGAGATCAGAAAGATTATTCCCCTGATGAATCGTCTCTACACCACCTTCGGTATTGATGAGCCCGCTGATGTTATGGCATCTGATCTGGTTTTGGAAAAAGGGCGTGCCATCTTCACGGTAAAGGCTTATGGTCATGAGTACCGCGATGTCTGTATCAATGTTCCGGGGCGACACAACGTGCTGAATGCCCTGGCAGCCTTTTCCGCTGGACTGGAGCTGGGAATTATGCCTGAAAAACTTATTGCCGGATTAGGTCGTTACACCGGCATGAGGAGAAGGTTTCAGGTGAAATACAGTAATGATGAGGGTTTGATGGTGGTTGACGATTATGCACATCATCCTTCAGAGGTCAAGGCGACCGTCAGTGCGGCAAAAAGTGGATGGGTTGACTCCAGAGTGGTCGCTATTTTTCAGCCACACCTGTTTTCCCGTACCAGGGAGTTTGCCGATGAATATGGCTGGGCGCTTTCAAGGGCAGATATGGTCTATGTTGCAGACATTTATCCCTCTCGTGAGAAGGCGGTTGATTATCCCGGTGTCGAGGGTGAGCTTGTTGCCTCGGCTGTTCGGAAGGCAGGTGGCAAGCATGTAGAGTATCTTGCGGACCGTGACTCCCTCTTTGCTGCAATTATGGAGCAGGCAGTCAACGGGAATATGCTTCTTTTTATGGGAGCCGGAGATATTACCCATCTGGCTTCAAAAGTCGCTGAATCCTGCAGGTCACGTTGAGGAGTGAAACAGGTCGAGCGAGTTGTATCATGAAAGAAAAAAGAGTGTTGTATGCCTGATTCCGAAACCGGAGGTTATTCCGATTATTTGACTGAGCCAGCGCTCCAGGAATCACCTGTAAGCGCAGTTCCAGCCGCTCCTGGCCGCAGGCTTGTGCTGTTGGTTTTTATCATAGCCCTGCTTGTTGCCCTTGCCGCCTTGGCCTCTTCAGCATCACGGTGGAAAAAAGAGGTGATTGTCCGTGATTTTATAGTTGACGGTGTATCGATTATTCCTGAACGTGAGCTGCTGTCACGAATGGCAGATTATAAAGGGGCAAATCTTCAGGAGCTTGATGCAGATGAGTTGAAACAGCGGATTAAGAGGCTTCCCTATCTCAGGGATGCGGTGATCAGCAAGGAGTTGAATGGCATTGTTCGAGTCAAGGTTGTCGAACGGGAGCCTGTAGCGCTTGCCATTATTGGTCGTAGTACCATGGTTATCGACCGTGAAGGATTTCTTCTTCCCTGGAGAAAAGAGGTTGCCATCCGCTTCCCTGACCTGTTTTCAATTGCCCGGGTAAGTCGTTTGACCATTGCCGATAATGGTCTTCAGCAACTTGACAGAAGGGATGTTGCCTTGATCCTCCAGTTTCTTGATGCACTGTCAAAGAGCGATTATGCCAGACTGCTTGTCAAGGAATTTCATCTTGCAGCAAACAATTTGAGTTGGTGTATAGCTGTTCAGGCACCCACCCGTTTTATTATTGGTAATGATGGCAACTTTAAGGAAAAGTTGAAAAAATTTGAGATATTCTGGCAAAAGGTTGTTTCAAAAAAAGGGTTTGGCTTTTATGACACGGTTGATCTGCGGTTCAAAGAGAGGATATTCACAACGCAGTCTTCTCCTCCGGAGGCACAAGTCGGGTCTAACCCGGTGATAATCAGGCAAGAGTAAAACAATGCTGAAAAGCAATATTGCGGTAGGTCTTGATATAGGAACGACGAAGGTGTGCGTTGTGGTGGCCGAGAAAGATGAGATCGGCAAGCTTAATGTTCTTGGCAAAGGGCGTTCCAATTCAGATGGTCTCCAGCGGGCTACGGTGGTCAATATCAACAAAACGGTGGCGGCTATCAGAGCGGCAGTTGCTGATGCTGAGCGCGAGTCCTCCATTCGTATTCATGGCGTTGATGTCGGGATTTCCGGAGCGCATGTTCATTGCATTCACAGCAACTCAGAAATCAGCGTCAATCAGACAGGGATTGTTAATGAGTCGGATGTGAAGCGGTTTTTGGAGAAGGCGAAGACCAATATTCGCTATCTGGATATTGATCATGAAATTATTCATGTCATTCCGCAAGAGTTCATTGTGGACGATCAGGATGGGCTTCTTGATCCGATAGGAATGGCAGGGTCGACCATGAGAGGCAGCGCCTATATTGTTGTTGGCTTGAGAACAAAGATTCGAAATATCCGGCAGTGTGTCGAAAAGGCAGGTCTGGAGATCAGTGCCATAACCTTTGAGCCAGTTGCTTCGGGTATGGCGGTGATGAAAGAGCGTGAGAAGAAAAGTGGTGTGGTTGTCATTGATATTGGTGGTGGCACAACTGAAGTGGCAATCTATATTGATGGTGCCATTCGCTATTCAGAGGTGATCAAGGTAGCGGCAAACGATATTACTCATGATATTGCCCATGGTGTCAGAGCGCTCTACGAGGTTGCCGAAGATCTCAAGCTCAAACATGGTTGTGCTTACGGCAAGCTGAGCGGGGAGGATGAGGAGCTTCTTATAGAGGGCATTGAAGGGCGGCCACAGAAATCTGTGCCAAAGAGCTCATTGACGATGATCATTGAAGCCCGGATGATGGAGATTCTTGAACTGGTGCGTGACTCAATCAAACGTTCAGGTTATTATGAGTATCTTAACGCTGGAGCGATTATAACCGGAGGCGGTTCACTTCTACCAGGCACAGAGGAACTTACTCATGACATTCTCGGGCTTGATGTTCGCATCGGTTATCCCGAAGGAGTTTCCGGTGGGATCAAGGGATCCGTCAATAACCCTATGTATGCAACGGTTATGGGGCTTGTTGCCCACGCATTTCAGAATAACCTTGCGGTGAATCAGAGTTTTGCGGCGACAGCAGAGGTTCTTCCAAGTGAAGCGCTGCCGGGGTCACTGGAGCAGTCAGATGCACCGGAACAGGCTCCCGCAGGTAAAAAAATTGTGGATCGAATGAAGAAATTTTGGGATAATCTTTGATGAACGAGAGGGAACAAGCGTGTTTTAAAGGGGAGATGAACGATGGCATTTGAGCTCGATCCTGGCCTGTTTGACAATGACCAGGGCAAGGGGGTGACGATAAGAATTGTTGGAGTTGGCGGATGTGGCGGTAATGCCGTCAACAACATGATCGACCGGAAAATAAGTGGTGTTGAATATATAGTCTTTAATACCGACCGTCAGGCTCTTCTGAATTCCAAAGCTCCTCTCAGGGTGCAGATTGGGAAGAAGGCGACAAGTGGCCTTGGGGCGGGAGCCGATCCCGCCAAAGGTCGACAGGCGGCTGAAGATGATCGTGAGATTATCGCGGCTCAGCTTCGCGGTGCCGATCTTGTCTTTATTGCCGCCGGTATGGGCAAGGGCACGGGTACTGGGGCTGCCCCGGTTATTGCCTCTATTGCAAGAAATATGGGGATACTTACCATTGGTGTTGTGACCCGACCGTTTAACTTTGAGGGACAGGTCAAGTCGAAGATTGCTGATGGGGGGATAGCCGAACTGCGGAAATATATCGACACGTTGATTCTTGTTGAGAATGAGAAAATTCTCAGTATTGCCGAAGAGGGGGTAAGCGCCACTGAAGCATTCAATATGGCAAACGATGTCCTCTACAGGGCGGCAAAAGGTATTGCCGATATTATTACCCGTCACGGGCATGTCAATGTTGATTTTGCTGATGTTCGCAGCATCATGTCTGGAGCGGGCGATGCGGTTATGGGTTCTGCCGCTGCGGCGGGTGAGCGTCGTGCGCTGAAGGCATCGTCCGACGCGATTAACAGTCCTCTTCTTGAGGGGGTATCGATCAAAGGGGCAAAAGGGGTTTTGGTCAACATTACTGGCCAGGTCACCATGCGTGATATGTCGGATGCCATGAACTATATTGAAGAGCAGGTTGGTAGCGAAGCAAAAATTATTAACGGTTATGTTGACGAGCCACAGGTATCGGGTGAGATCAGGGTGACAGTTATCGTTACCGGTTTCAGGCGAAAAGATCAGGATGAAGAAAAGAGACCGACCGCACGACGCCCCGTTGCCGCAGTGCCTGGAATGAGGACTGGACAGATTCCTGCCACCGGACGAAAGCCGGTTTCTCACTACCCTGAAAGGCAGGAGGAGGATTTGCGGATTCCGGCCTATATTCGCAGGCAGTTGTCGATTCATGACCCCCATGAAGTGGGTGTAAGAAGTAACGCAGACCATGAGGTTGATCACCATCAGCCGAATGGAGGCGAAAGAGGAGAGCAAGGGAATATTATTCAGAAAGGATTGTCAGACACCCCGGCATATCTTCGCCGGAAAAACAATGGAAATTAAAAAGAATTGAAGCACTATTATACGCTTTCCGCAGCAGATGCGGTGGGAAAAATCAAGTCAGGCGACAGAGTATTTTTACATACTGCCGCAGCCACTCCACAACGGTTGATTGAGGCGATGGTTCAGCGGGCCGATGAATTAAGAGATGTTGAAATTGTCAGTCTCCACACCGAAGGTGAGGCGGCTTATGCCAGACCGGAATATCGGGAAAGCTTCAGGCTCAACGCGCTGTTTGTGGGAAAAAATGTGAGGCAATCTGTTCAACATGGGGATGGCGATTCCATTCCGGTTTTTTTGAGTGATGTCCCTTCCCTTTTCTACGATAGAATTCTTCCGCTCGATGTCGCTCTGGTTCATGTCTCTCCTCCCGATCGGCATGGTTACTGTTCTCTTGGAGTTTCGGTTGATGCCTCTCTGGCGGCAGTGCAGACTGCAAAGCTTGTTATTGCACAGGTGAATCAGAACATGCCTCGAACGCACGGCGAAGGCTTGCTTCATGCGAGTAAAATTCATGCGATGGTAGAGGTGGACGATCCTCTTCCTGAGACATCTCGTCCTCTTCCTGGTGATGTTGAAATGCGTATTGGCCAGCATATAGCCTCCATTGTTGAGGATGGGGCAACCTTGCAGATGGGTATCGGCGCCATTCCTGACGCAACCCTTGCAGCGCTTTTCGGTCACAAGGATTTGGGCATTCATTCTGAAATGTTTTCGGATGGCGTGATTGATCTGGTTGAAAAAGGGGTGATCAATGGCAGCAAGAAGCGGAGTTACCGCGAGATTATTGTCGCCAGTTTTCTTGTTGGCACGCGGCGGCTCTACGATTTTGTTGACGATAATCCACTGGTTGAGATGCTTCCCTCCGATTTTGTCAACGACACCCGGGAGATAAGGCGCAATCCTCGGGTAACGGCAATTAACAGCGCTCTTGAAATTGATATGTCTGGCCAGGTATGTGCCGATTCAATCGGGCAGAAATACTATTCCGGTGTCGGTGGCCAGATGGACTTTATTCGCGGGGCCGCCCTCTCAAAGGGAGGGAAGCCGATTATTGCTTTGCCATCCACAACAACAAAAGGACTTTCCAGAATTGTTCCAATGCTCAAGCCAGGGGGTGGAGTGGTTACCACAAGGGCGCACGTGCAGTATGTTGTCACCGAGTATGGCATTGTCAATCTCCATGGCAAAAATCTCCGTCAAAGGGCTGAAGCGCTTGCCAGTATAGCCCATCCCGATTTCAGGGAGGAGATATCTCGTCAGGCCCATGGACTTTATGGCTCTTATGGCAGGAGGTTTATGTAACTGTTGTTTTGGAGCCGACTCCGATAAGGCTCACCATACGACCTGTTGTTCCTTTATCGCGGCGGTACGAGAAGAAGAGAGAGCTGTCGCGATATGAGCAAAATGATGAACGTTCAATATTGGCAATCTGCATTCCTGCGTCAAGCAGTTGCCGGAAGTTTACCTGCCCAAGATCGAGCAGATATTTTTCCTCATTCGCGGAGAAGTGTGACGGACTGCTTTCATCAGCACGAAATGCCTTTGTCACCTCTCGACTGACTTCATAGGCATCACCTGAAATACCAGTCCCTATCCATGCAAGACATTCTGATGGCCGAGAGCCATAGTTTTTTTGCATCGTATCAATGGTTTTGAGCACAATCTCACCTGCGGTACCTTTCCAGCCAGCATGAATTGCGCCTGAGGCGTTGTGTCGGGGGTCAAAAACAAGTATAGGGTAGCAGTCGGCGGTAAAGACCGAGAGAAAGAGGTTCTCTTTGTTTGTGATGAATGCGTCATAGCCATGGTAAGCTCCTGGTTTTTCAGCGACAAGTATCTCTGTGCCATGGACTTGCTCCGAACGAACCATTTTTTCAGGATCAATACCTGCCGCAGCACAAAGGCGACGTGTGTTTTCGTGCACACACTCCGGTCTGTCACCAGTATTGGTTCCGAGGTTCAATGATGCATACACTCCTTCGCTCACCCCACCGGTTCTGGTGCTTTGCAGCGCTACAAGTTCCGGGAAGTTTCTGAAAATCTCCGGGATGATATACTCAGAGGGCTCAGGGTTGCAAGCCTCCTGTATGGCAGATATATCAGAGATCATTCCGTAAGCGCCTGGTAAAAAGTCAGTCTGTAATTCAGAGTTGAGCTTTGCGTTAATCATGAGTATCCTGGCTATTCTTTAAAAAATCAATAACTATGGAACGCTTCATGTTTTGGCACTTAAGGTGCAAAACTGGATATTTCTGAAGCTCGCATTCCTGTGAATAATAAGATTTTTATCAATCTCTTTTAAATATGAGAGAGAATCTGTGGTAAAGCATTCCTTATTTAAGGAAGTAGTCGTATCTTTACCAACAAATTGAGTTGTTGCCATTGCCGCATATATTTGTTCCTTGAAGATCGGGGCGCTTGTTTGAATGTAATCGTAAGGAGCTTGACGATGGTAATGCTTGATGATGAGAGGTTTCCGGATAAATTTGGCCGTTCGGTTCGTGCGGTTTCCGACTATATGGGAATTGGGTTACAGATAGCGGCGAGCTTTGCTTTTTTTGTTTTTATTGGCTATTGGCTGGATACTCAGGCTGGTACGTCGCCATTACTGCTTTTGGCGGGAGTTGTGGTCGGAATGGTTGGAATGGCGCTTGTGCTGATGAAGGTTGTTCGAACAGCTAACGCAAAACGAAAGTGATTTATATTGTTCATTGCAATTGTTTAGCAAGAAAGAGGCGGTTGTTATGAAGCCATTGTTTGAATTTTTTATTAAGTTGTTTATCTTATCCGTCATTTTATGGGGGGCAGTATATTTCTCGTTTGAGTCCGCAACTACAGATTATTATTCGGTTTTTCTTGCCTGGGTGATGGTAGTCTCTAATACCGTGATTGGTTATCTGCTCTTTGAGTATGCAATTGAGAAAAGCTCTACAGATTTTACGAAGTTTGTATTTGGCGGTCTTACCGTAAGGTTACTTCTGATGATGGGGATAATTGCCCTGGTACTTGTCAGAAATCTTGTTGTTGTTAATGATTTTGTCTTTTCATTTTTCGCTTTTTACTGTATTTATGTGATCGTTGAAATTCTTGGTTATCAAAAGAAAAACAAACAGAAAAAGAATAGTGCATGAAACGGTTAAACGTCTTACATCCCAAGTCTCTTGTCAAGGTGATGGCGATCCTTGTTGCTCTTCTTGTCAATACGGGCGGTTTCTCTGGCGTGGCTGCTGCCCAGTCGCCTGAAGCTTCTGCAGAGGTGGTTTCCGGTACGGTTGCCGCATCTGAACATGGCGCGCCTTCTGCTCATGGAGAGGAAAAAGCGGGTGATGTAATAATGCATCATGTCTTTGACAGTAATATTTTTGCTTTTCATCCCTTTGGAGAGATAGAGCTGCCCAAAATAGCACCTGTTGCGGGTATTGATATCTCAATTACCAAGCATGTCGTCATGATGTGGCTTGTGTCAGCAATTCTTTTGGTAGTCTTTGCTTTCGTGGGTGGCAAGTATAAAAAGATGACCAACCGCCAGGCACCAAAAGGATTGACGAATGCTGTTGAAGCGCTGGTCGAGTTTATCAGGCTTGATGTGGCAAAGTCGAACATTGGGCATGGTTATGAAAAGCATCTTCCCTATCTGCTTACAGTATTCTTCTTTATCTTACTTTGCAATCTCCTTGGTCTGGTTCCTTATGGCGCGACAGCAACAGGTAACATTAACGTTACCCTTGCCTTGGCAACATTTACTTTTTTTATTACCCAGGTTGCTGCGTTGAAAGCTCATGGGCTCAAGGGTTTTCTGGTCCATTTGACCGCAGGCACTCACTGGTCTTTGTGGATTATCATGATTCCTATAGAGGTTATTGGTCTTTTCACCAAGCCATTTGCTCTTGCCATACGACTTTTTGCCAATATGACTGCCGGCCATATTGTGATACTCAGCCTTATTTTTATAAGCTTTATTCTCAAGAGTTATATCGTCGCGGTAGCAGTTTCTGTTCCGTTTTCGATTTTCATCTATTTGCTTGAACTTTTTGTAGCGTTTCTGCAGGCATTTATTTTTACAATGCTTTCAGCACTCTTTATAGGCCTTGCTACAGCTCATGAAGGTCATGATGAGCTTGCCGCAGAAGTCGCTCATCATTGAAATGCTTTTTATAGATCGTTTTTCAAAACTGCTAATTATTTTTTAGCAAAAAACTTACAACAAATAAACGGAGGTAATGACAAGATGGAAGGTTTAGGTTTAGCTTATTTAGGTGCAGGCCTTGGTGCCGGTTTGGCAGTTATTGGTGCCGGTCTTGGTATTGGTAATATTGCAGCTTCTGCCGCTGAGGGTACAGCTCGTCAGCCAGAGGCTACGTCAGATATTCGTACCACCATGATTATTGCCGCAGCGCTTATTGAAGGTGTTGCTCTTTTCGGTGAAGTTATCTGTGTGCTTCTTGCTCTTAAGTAAGGTCAGGATTGGTCTGCAGATTCGATACAGGAGAGATATCCCGATTGCCGCATTATTCTACACCTGATGCCGTAATCGGGCTTTATTAATCGTTAACGGAAACATTGTTCATGCTTACGTCAGGAGTTATTCTTCTTCAGGCTAATCTTTTGAGCCCGAATCCCGGCCTTATTTTCTGGACAGCAGTTACATTTGTCATTGTCCTCCTTATTCTGAAGAAGATTGCCTGGGGCCCTATTATCAGCGCCCTGGAAGAGAGGGAAAAAGGGATTCAGTCCTCTATTGATCGTGCACATCAAGCGAAGGATGAATCTGAGGCTATTTTGCGCAAGAACAGGGAACTTCTTTCCAAAGCAGATGCCGAGGCAGACAAGATCATTCGCGAAGGAAAGGAATATGCCGAAAAACTTCGTTCGGATATAACCGGGAAGGCACAGGAAGAGTCGAAAAAAATGATTGCTGCAGCCTTAAGTTCGATTGAGCAAGAGAAACATCGTGCGCTTGATGTTTTAAGGAATGAGGTTGCCGATCTTGCTGTTATGGGGGCCGAAAAGATTATCAAAAATGCACTTGATGCTGATATGCAGAGAAAGATAGTGGACAGCATGCTTCAGGATCTTTCAACAAAACGTAACTGAAAACGCTCACGACATGTCAAGTTTAATTGCAAGCCGTCGATATGCCTCAGCACTGTTGACTGCGGCAGTGGAGGGGAATTTTCTTGATCAGATCGTCGGAGAGTTAGAGGTGATCAAGGAGGTTCTTCATAATTCCCGAGATCTAACGCATACGCTGCGGAGCCCGGTTGTAAAAGGGGACAGGAAAATCAAGATACTTGAAGAGATTTTCAGAGGTTCTGTTGGTGAACAAATGTTCGTTTTTTTAAGGCTGGTCGCGAGAAAAAAGAGAGCTGGGCAGCTCCCGGAAATTATTGACGAGTTTCAAAGACTCCACGATGAGCGCATGGGAGTTGTCAACGCCGATATTATCAGTGCTGTCGCCCTCTCTCAGCAACAGTCTGCTGAATTGGTTGCTCAACTTGAATCGTATACAGGAAAGCGTGTCCGTGCACATACCTCCACCAACGCCGCTTTTATTGGCGGTGTTTCGGTTAAAATTGGGGACACAATTTTCGATGGTACGATTAGTCACCAGCTTAGTAAACTCAAGGAGGCTCTTGTTTCTGAGAGAGCTTGAGGAGTGAGATCGTCCTGATGGCTTAACCGTCGATAGCCTGCCTTTGCAGGCTATTTTTATTCGCAGTTAACAAGTTTTGGCGAAAATCTCGACATCAGATATTAATCGGGGCTTTAGCTCAGTTGGTAGAGCGTCTCGTTCGCAATGAGAAGGTCAGGGGTTCGACTCCCCTAAGCTCCACAAAGTATATTCTCATTATTCCCCGATAGCAGGTATACGGCATTATATGTTGATGACAACTGCAGGGGAGGAGTGATTGTAATTCAGGGAAGTATGCACGGTTGTTGAATTTTCGAACCATTGATGATCGAGAGTTAAAAGATGGCAAAAAATATTGGTAAAACTGACAGGGTCATCCGCTTTTTGATAGGAGTTGTGATGTTGCTCGCCGGGTTTATAGCCCATTCCTGGTGGGGTGCTGTCGGACTTGTCCCGCTGGTAACGGCGATCACAGGTTTTTGTCCTCTCTATACCTTGCTTGGTATTTCGACATGCGTGAGTTGCAATGTTGGATCGAAGCCAGGGAAGAGCAATGCTCGCCTCTCCTGACAAGGGGAAATTTTTGAGGGCTGAAATTTGTCTATTTGTAATTGTAAGTTAGGTTGAATTTTTTTACGAGATAATGGAGCTAATGTATGTATAAGCCTGTCACCAGTTTTCTTTTACGCTCTATCACCATGCTGTTGGCGGTCGGGGTATTGAGTTCAGGGTGTTCATCCTCCAAGCCGGCAACTTCGGTGAATGATGCCCTTAAAGAAAATTATGCCAGAGCAGCCAAACTTTACGAAAACAAGGAGTATCAGTCAGCTTCTGTTGCGTTTGAAACACTTCTTTATACCTCTCCGGCAACGGCACTTGAAGATGATATCGTTTATCTGCTTGGGCAATCTTATTACCACACTGAGCAGTATCTGCTTGCATCTGATATGTTTTTTCGACTGCAGCAACAGATGCCCTTATCCCCTTATGCTAGAGCCTCTCAGTTTATGCTGGCCAAATCTTATGAACAACTTTCTCCTCCTGTAGGACTTGATCAACAGCCGACTCGCAAGGCCATTGAGAATTTTTCGCTTTACATGGAGATGTATCCAATGAAAGATTCGGCACGGGTTGCAAATGATGTCAAAACCTACCGTGAGTTACTGAAAATTAACCCCGATAATGATTCTTACAAGCAGCGCTACGCAACAGCGTCTACTCAGTTTGCGCGGGTTGACAGTCTGAGGTATTCGACGAAGGCCATTACTCGGTTAAGGGAGAAACTTGCAAAAAATGTTATTACGGTTGCTCGCGAGTATCTGCAATTTCGGAAGTTCAAAGCGGCAGAAATATTCTACAATGAATTGATCGAGCAGTATGGTGATACAAGCTATCTTCAACAGGCCATTGAGGGCAAGATAGAGGTGCTTATAGCCAGAAAAAAGTGGTTTGACGCTCGACTGACACTTGAGCAGTATCTGAAGCGTTTTCCGGATAAAGAGAAGCAGATGCAGTCTCTGAAGAATAAGATAGCTCAAAATTTAAAAATCTGACCTTTCCCCTTTTGCGTCTTGCGGTTTTTGGTGGTAGCTTTGACCCTCCACATAATGGTCATCTTGCTCTTGCTCTTTTTGCCAGAGAGCTGCTTGCTCTTGACCGGATAATTATTTCGGTCTCTAATAATCCTTTTAAGCCAAACAGAGCGGCAGGAGAGCCACATAGAGCACGAATGACTGAGCTTTTGGCACGGGAAATCAACCTGGCGGGCACCTGCTGCGAGGTGAGTCACTGGGAGCTTGAAAAACGACACTCCTCCTATACGGTCGATCTTGTGCGACATATTAAATCATCTTATCGCCAGGAAAGACTTGTTCTCCTTCTTGGGGAAGATAGTTTCACAGAGTTTCCCTCATGGAAAGAGCATGAGGCTCTTGTTGAGATGTGTGATATTGTTGTGTTCAGAAGGGCCTTGCATGACGGGAGCGCCAGAATGTCAGAGAGCAATGCAAGAATCCGAATTATCAATTTCCACTATCCGGTTTCATCAACCGATATCAGGGCCCTTGTGGCCTCCGGTAAGTCAGTTTCCACATTAGTGCCATCTTCAATTCATTGCTACATGACGCAGCAGGCGCTCTATCGATAATAATATTTTCTCTTTACATCGATTCAGGTGCTGAGACTCCAAGAATTCTGAAGCCGTTCCGAAGTATCTGGCGCGTAGCTGCAGAAAGAAAGAGTCTTGCTTTGCAGATATCAGCCTCTGCCTTCAGGATAGGGCACTCCTGATAGAAGCGGTGAAACAGTTCAGCAAGAGAGTGCAGATATTCAACCATTTTTTGCGGTTCAAGCATGCGCAGGCTGGTTTTTACCATATCGGGAAAGTTGAGCAGTGCAAAACCAAGCTGAACTTCTGCTGGCGAACTGAGGAGCCGGAGCAGTTGATGTTCTTTGCTGGATGTTGGATCAAATCCTGTCTCCTGGATCCCCATACGCAAAAGGCTGCAGATCCTTGCATGGGCATAATGCAGATAGAAGACAGGATTCTCTTTTGACTGCTTTTTTGCCAGATCCACATCAAAGTTCAGGTGTGAATCCTTGCCACGCATGATGAAAAAGAGTCGTGTTGCATCAGCGCCAACATCATCTATCAAATCGTCAAGCAGATCCGCATTGCCTTTTCGTGTCGACATTTTAATCGTTTGACCATCCACTGTTGTGGTGACAAACTGGTTGATGGCGATGTTGATTCGCTCAGTATTGTAACCGAGAATTTTCAGAGCTTCAAGAACATCAGGATATTCGTCGATATGATCGGCGCCGAAAACATTTACCATCATGTCGAAGCCACGCTCAAATTTGGTGATGTGGTACGCGATATCAGGCAGCCGGTAGCTTGGCTCTCCTGACGATTTAATAAGTACTTTATCCTTTTCCTGTCCGAGTCGGGTCGTCTGAAACCAAGTTGCGCCATCGTACTCGACGATGAAATCTTTTTCTCTGAGGGCATTGATCACCTTCTGGTTGGCTGAGTAGTCTCCATCTTCAGCAGTGTAGAGTTTATGCTCATTGAAAAAGGAGTCGTGCCGAATCTGCAGCCTGTCAAGGGTTTGTCGTATAGAGGCGAAGATGGTGGTTTCCGCACTTTTTTTGAAAAGTGAGATATCCATCATTTCGAGAAGTTCTTTGCCATGTTCAGCATACAGAGTTTCAGCAATCTCTCCGATATACTCTCCCTGATAGTGGGTTGCAGGAAAATCAATTGCCTCTCCACAGCACTCCAGATAACGGAGCCGGACCGATTCGCCCAGAATCTGCATCTGTCGGCCGGCATCATTAAAGTAGTACTCTCTGGTCACCTGGTACCCTTGGGTCTCAAGAAGATTGGCAATGCAGTCTCCCAGCACCCCTCCCCTGCCTCGCCCGATAGTCAGTGGTCCGGTAGGGTTTGCGCTGACATATTCCACAAGAGCTTTTTTACCATTACCCATGCTTCCCTTTCCATACCCACCACCATTATCCAGCACCATTTCGACAGAGCGCATTATAAAGATCGGTGCAAGATAAAAGTTGATGAATCCAGCTCCTGCCACCTCGATTTTCGCGATGGTGTCGGGCTGAAATGTCAGGTGCTGAATGATTTCCTGTGCCAATTCACGAGGATTTCTCCTGCACTCTTTTGCAGCAAGAAGGGCGATGTTTGTTGAAAAGTCTCCAAACTTTTTGTCCGCCGGCTGTTCAATCTGGATTGGTTTATCGGTTATAATACCGGCTGAGAGCAGCGCTTTCTGAATAAGAGGGAGAAGAAATTCGTGCATAAGTTTTTTTTATAAAAGAGTCGAGGAGTTCGTTCTGAAGATTGTTTCAATGAGCTCCTGTGGGTCAAGTTCTGTAAAATCATCGATAATTGCGATAACATTATCAAATGCGCTGAAGGCTTCGGCATTGTTGGTCGTCGTTATGGCAACGCATGGCATCTTTGCCCGGCGGGCAGCCTCAATGCCTGGCAGGGCATCTTCAAAAACGATACACTCTGAAGGTGACACCTCCAGGAGATTGGCGACACGCAAAAAAATATCAGGGTTTGGTTTGCCATTGATCACCTGCGATGGATCAACAATTGCCTGAAATTTCCCTACAAGATTAAGCAGGCCAAGCACGTACTCAATGTTTTTTTCGGCGGCACCTGTACCGATGCCGAGCAAGATATCTTGCTGATTAGCAGCATCAAGGAACGCTACGAGCCCTGGTATTGGTTTAATGCGTTTGCGCGACATGACGCGGTATAAAAAGTCCTTCAATTCGGTCAGACGGGCAGCTTCAGCTTCGCTGATCTTTGGGTCGAGGAAGTAGCGGAGCACGTCATGCCCTTTCATGCCAGCCGTTTCCACAAGATACCTCTCGGCATCAAGCCCCTCAAGACCGAAGTCCCTGAAAAGTTCAACCCATGAATCGGCATGAAAGCGCATATTATCGGTCAGCACTCCATCCATATCAAAGATAAATGCTTGCCTTCTCTTGTTCAGCATTTAGCCTGATCATGATGGTTTTCGCAAGGTATTTGGCCAAGTCTCATGGCAGCTCTCACCTCCTGCATGGTCGCGCTGGCAAGACGTTTTGCCTTGATCTCTCCTTCAAGAAGAATATCCTTAACCATATCTGTATGCGCTTCATAATAGACTCGTTTTTCAAGCAGTGGAGCGAGTTCCTGCGATATATTTGTAGCGCACAACTTCTTGCAGTCTACACAGCCAAGTGAGCCAGCACGGCAATCAGCAGCGATACTCTCCAGTTGTGGCGATGGTGAAAATTTGGAATGATAGCTGAAGACGGTACAGACCTCCGGATGGCCCGGATCATTTTTACGAATCTTCAGAGTATCAGTTACCGCTGTCCGCATTTTTTTGAGCACTTCATCGGGATTGTCTGACAACAGAATGGTGTTGCCGAGCGACTTCGACATCTTTGCTTTGCCATCAAGGCCGGCAAGGCGTGAAAATTTTGTTATTTTTGGAGATGGTTCCGAAAAAACTTCACCAAGAAGAGGGTGTGGGTATTGATTGTTGAATTTACGGGCGATCTCCCTGGTAATTTCAACATGGGGAATCTGGTCTTCACCAACGGGGACAACGTTTGCCTTGTAGAGGAGAATGTCAGCCGATTGCAGAACAGGGTAGCCAAGGTGGCCATAAGTCAGCGACTCCATATTCAGGTCACGAATCTGATCCTTCAGTGTCGGGTTTCTCTCAAGGCGTGAAGAGGTGATCAGCATGGCGAAAATCAAAAACAGCTCAGCATGTTCCTTGACCTGCGACTGCCGGAAAACCGGGCTTTTTTCGGGATCAATCCCGGCAGCAAGCCAGTCGATCAGCATGTCGAGTGAATGCGTATAGATCTCCCCGGTTTCAAGCGAGGTGGTCAGATTGTGATAATCGGCAATGAGAAAGCATGTTTCATAAGCTCGTGAGCCGCTTTCGTCAAGCAGATTTTGCTGCTCAACCCAGTTTTCAAGAGCGCCGGTATAATGTCCAAGGTGGAGTTTGCCGGTCGGGCGCATCCCACTTAAAATTCGCTGTGTTCCCATAAAAATTATAGTTGCCGCCCCAACAGGCAGCGATGCGGCTTGTTCCTGCCGTGTTGTGAGTTCTGACTACTGATTACTGACCCCGAATTTATCATAGTTGACAGAAAGATAAAAGCCCTTTGTTTGTTTTTTGTTTTCACTGTTATAAGAGCTATATTTGTTCTCGTGTTTTCGATTTCTTGACAGACGAGGAGTCCGAAAGCCAATATTTTTAGAGAGTAAGTCCTATACAACGCTCAGTTGCCCAACCATGTCAGATCCGGAAGGAAGCAGCATCCGGTGATTTGAGTGTGTGATATAGTCAGCTTACTCTCTTTTTTTTTGCCACTATGTAAATCGCATCGGGAGCAGTTATGCCGACAGGATTCAGAAAAGAGGAGTTACTGAGCGCGCCGGTTTGCCACATAGATATCAAGCAACTGAACATTGTTCCATTTGTCGACCAGATGGCCGACACCGCGTTTCAGGCCAGGAATCTTGCCCGAGCGGCCTCCATTCTTGATCTCATGCAGCAGGACAAGGAGTGTGCGGTCATTCTTACCCTTGCGGGCTCACTGATCAGTGCAGGATTGAAGCAGGTCGTTATTGACATGATTGAGAGCAATATGGTGGATGCCATTGTCTCCACCGGCGCAAATATTGTTGACCAGGACTTTTTTGAAGCGCTTGGTTTCCGTCACTACAAGGGAAGCCAGTTTATGGACGATGCCATTCTCAGGGATTTGCACATTGATCGCATTTACGACACCTATATTGATGAAGATGATCTTCGCGTCTGTGACGATACCACCGCCATTATCGCCAACTCAATGGAGCCTGGGGCCTACTCCTCTCGCGAATTTATTGTGGAGATGGGCAAATACATTGAGGCAAATAACCACGACAAAAACTCCATTGTCTATAAAGCATATATAAAGGGCGTGCCGATATTTTGTCCTGCATTTTCAGACTGCTCTGCCGGATTTGGTTTGGTCCATCATCAGTGGAATAACCCCGAAAAACATGTCTCAATCGATTCGGTCAAGGATTTTCGTGAACTGACCAGAATCAAGATTGAGAACGACAAGACCGGTATTTTCATGATCGGAGGTGGTGTCCCAAAAAACTTTACCCAGGACATTGTGGTGGCAGCCGAAGTGCTTGGCCACGAGAATGTCTCCATGCACACGTATGCAGTACAGATCACCGTAGCCGATGAGCGTGATGGTGCCCTTTCAGGCTCAACCCTCAAGGAGGCCAGTTCATGGGGCAAGGTTGATACTGTTCATGAACAGATGGTCTTTGCTGAAGCTACCATTGCGTTGCCTCTCATTGCGGGCTATGCCTGGCACAAACGCAACTGGGAGGGTCGTCAGGCCAGAAACTTCAACGCACTGCTCTCGTAGAGATCCGAAGGGCTTCACCCATTATTTCAATGGTGGCCCTGTGGTGGGTTATCATCAAGGGATTGATAGTTCAGCTTCTCAGGGCTTATCGGTTCAGAGCACAGCTTCTGGAAAAGTGATTCTCCCTGGAGCTGTTTGATGGAGATAAACTCTGAACCGAAATGATTTCAAGTCAAGCAATAACCTGTATGTCTGTGGCTGCAAGTGCAGGATGTGTCGTAACTCCGACAAGAGCAACCAACACCGCTGACCCAGCGCCATTTCCATCAGCATCGTAATAAAGATTACCTGTCGCAGTGTTGTAGAGGATACGGTCGCTGGTGTCGTGCCCGGCAATTACTCCGGCACCAGACCAGAACTCAGTGGCGCTGAATGCCTTTCCAACCGTGCTGGTAAATGCGGTAAAAACAGCTTTACTGAACTGCAGGTGGTCAACACCAGGCTGAAAGTCGGTAATAATATCACTGTTTGCAGGTGAAGCTGGCAGGGTGTTAAAAACAAACAGATCCGCGCCTGCTCCGCCTGTTACTGTATCAGCATAAGCTGTCCCTGTCAGTGTGTTTGTTCCGGCATTTCCGATAATATTGAGGCCGTTCAACACTCCTGAAGCATTGATGTTCAGAGCTGTCTTGCCGCTTGTTATTGCCGTTGTTCCCGTACCTGTGCCGATAACGACAGTTTCAATTCCAGTATCTCCAGCGGATAAGGTGAGAGTCTCCTTTGCTTTGGTGGAGGCGAACCGTACTTCGTCAACGCCCGGTGTGCCGGTATCAGCAATTATCTCCCCTGCCGGATGCTCTGCGGCCGCATAAATCATGTAAAGATCAGCCCCATTGCCACCATCCAACTGATCGGCCCCAACTCCACCAGTAATGATGTTGTTGACACCATTGCCAATAATGGTATCTGCTCCCTTTCCGCCAACTGCCGCTTCAATCCAGCAGTTAAAGGCAATGGCCACATTCTCAATCATGCCATCAACTGAAGAGTAGGCTCCAGGAGTCAAGTTGATGGTTTGATCACCGGCATAACCAGAACCATCGAGCGTGTCGGTTCCAGCAGCATCCCATATCGTAAATATCGGGTTGGAATTCAGGGTAAAGTCAAAAATCTTGTCCTCTGGATCTGTTGCCGCAAGCGAGCAGTTAAAGCCATAAACGGTGTTGGTCAATCGTGTTGTTGTATCGGCACCATATTTTGCCTGTATAGCAGCGATGTCGTAAACCATCAAGGTTTGCGGATAGATATAGTTGGCGGAGGTCCCGTCCTGCTGCCATCCAACACCTTTAAGGTATCCGCCGAAATAGGACATGACGGTGTATTGGCGGTTGTCCTGTGCAAAGAGTGCGTTGTTTGCATAAGTGATGGCTGCACCACTTCCGGCATTATAATCACCCGGATGTGACAAGCCCAGCGCATGGCCGATTTCATGAATCATGGTAAACAGGCCATAACCCCCAGGCATCATGCCTCTGTCGCCATTGGTTGCCCAGCTTGAACTTAACCATACTTGCCCGGCACCCAAGGTTAACTGGTGTGTTGTATTATTTATTGCTGTGCCGTAGAGCTGCGTGTAGGTGCCGTTTCCGCTTGTGTTGGAGGAATAGTTCAGGGTAATATTTGCTGAAGGAGATGTCGACTTGACAAGGGTTTTTCCGATCACATCATCCCATAATTGAAATGCCAGGGTGGCAGTTGCCACCTGGATGGCATCCATTTTAACAAGAAATGCTCCACCTTCAGCAGGTTTCACTCCTCCCACATTGGTTGGTGTTGCCGCATTAATTGAAAACGATATTGTTTTCAAGCTTGACGGCCAGCTAAAGGTGTACCCATCCAATGAGCCGCCCCATGAGGTGGTAAGCTGGCTGATGATCTGAGTTGTTGTGTATGCTGTGGGCATGGACATTTGCTGGTTAAAAGGTTCGTGTGCGATAATCGCAGTATAAAAACGCCGTACCGGAAAGTCAAATCATCGCCTGCATCCATAGTGTAATGTAAAAATATATTGGACTATTCTTGTTCTTTTTACCAGAAGCAGCGTACTAAAAGCGAATCTATGGAGACCATGCCCGCTCTGCATCAGGTCTGCCCTCTCGGTTTATCGGTAGAATTGAACACCATAGGTACCAAGAAACTTGACAACCTTGTAATATTCCCCGGAGATACTTTATGCCTTTATGGAATGAGTTAATGGCATGTTTGCCATAAAAATTCAGTTTTCCGGCAAACTCCGGCTTGAACTTTACCGCCTTGAGTTCAATAACCACAAAACAGTGCAGGCGGGTATTGTAGAACAGAAGGTCAATAAAATAGTTGTCGACACCTATTTCGAGCTTGTACTGTCGCCCGATGTATGAAAAGCCAGCCCCAAGCCGCAGTAAAAATCGGGTGATATGCTCAATCAAGGCGTATTCAAGCTCCTTTGAGTCATGCTTCTTTCGCAACAAATAGAAAATCGAAATTATAGGGGTCTTTGAGGATTTGCTGGGCTAAATCTGATTGCGGGGCTGGCAGGGTCGCCTTAAAGTTGGTGATAGCTTTACCTTCGCGCTGGTAGAGGCGGCTTTCGATATGGTGGGTTAAAACAGCCCTCAACCAATATTTCAATGTGCATTTTTACCTCGCCTCTAAATAGTCGCTGTACCAGAGGCCTCCAAGCGGCAGCCCTTCATCGACAAGGTTTTTTACAACTTCCAGGTCGGAAACACGTCGTATGACCGAATAGCCATCAGCACCTTTCTCCAGCAGCCACACCTCCTCAGGCGCCAGCGCATCCACAAAATAGGGCTGGTGCGTGGTCACGAAAATCTGTGGAGAGTTCTTCTTGCCGGTAGCACGCAAACGAAACTCCTGAGCCAATGTCTCCAGCAACTTGTGATAAAGACCATTCTCTGGCTCTTCAATGCAGATAAACGGTGGTGGCTCCGGGTCTTCCAACAACAGGAGATAGGCAAAAACTTTCAGC
>SZYA01000001.1 GCA_005843815.1 Chlorobium sp. | reverse complement strand
ATCGTTTGCCGGAGGGGGAATTTACATGCCTGAGCCTGCTGTTCTGGAGCAAACGAGAAGGGAAATTGATGCACATTTCGGAGAATGGCAGGCAATTCTGGCTGACAAGATATTCACTACACAGTTTCCAGAAGGCGTTCTCCCTTCAGGTAAATTGGTAAGGCCGCCCAAAGGATATGAGGGCAGCAATCCCGCTGTTGAGTATCTCAAATATAAAGGGTATTACACCCAGCGGTTTTTCTCCGACGACGAGGTCACTGATCCGGGATTTGCAGCAGAGGTTGCCAAAAGTTTCCGTGCAGTGAACCCTCTCGTTCATTTTCTTAACCGGGCGTTATTGCCTATGTCATGAACAGTGTGGGATACTCTTTTGACATCTGGCTGATAATGTCATCTCCACTCCCTATGCCTTCGGCCACCTGGATATCGGCACGCCTGGATGTCAGCTTTTTGGAGTCAGGATAGCTTCTACGTACCGGCTCCGCCAAAACCTGAGCCCACTGAAGAATGTTGGAATACCATAATGCAATTGAGTTTGCCATAGGTGTCGCTTTAAGAGTGAAAAATAAACATGGTGATCTGTTTCCATCTATGCTCAAAATCAGCAAAAGAGTGCACATTGTAAATCACCATTTAAGGGTATTTTGCATACCATAAATGCGGTATACCGCCATAAAGCGCCTCAATAAAAAGAAAAATAGACGTATAATAACAAACCGCATCTGTTTGATATGTCTGATTTTTTGGATTAAATAAGGTAACGACAGCTTTGAACACCCATGAACACCAACTACGAATGGCCCTTGTGGCAACATACCGGGCTAATCTGCGGCATAGATGAAGCGGGCAGGGGGCCACTTGCCGGGCCTGTGGTAGCGGCGGCGGTACTCTTTCCCCGATGGTTCAGGCCCGAAGGGGCGCTGCTTGAGATGCTGGACGATTCCAAAAAGCTCACGGCGAACGAGAGAGAGTTGCTTGCCCCTGCAATCCGAAAAGCTGCCATAAGCTGGGCGATCGCGGCTGTTGAGCATGACACCATCGACAGCATCAACATCCTTCAGTCAACCATGCTGGCCATGAACAGGGCTGTTGAAGGGCTCTCAATAACGCCGCAACTCCTTCTTGTGGATGGCAACAGGTTCACAACCAGCCGCCGTATCCCTTTTGAAACCATTGTCAAGGGTGATTCAAAGGTCTTTTCGATAGCAGCCGCTTCAGTGCTGGCCAAAACGCACCGTGACGAGGTGATGGTGGCTTATGGTGCGCAATACCCGCACTACGGCTTTGAGCGCCATGCAGGCTATGCCACTAAAGCACACATTGAGGCGATCAGAGTGCACGGGCGCTGCCCGATTCACCGGTTGAGCTTCAGGCTGCGCCAACTGGGTGAAAAGCCATGAAGATTACCTACGATCCACACCTGCTCGGACCGGAAGGAGAGCAGATTGCTGCCGACTACCTGCTCAGTAAAGGGTATCGCATCATAAGACGCAATTATCGGTTTCACCGCAATGAGATCGATATTATTGCGCTGCACCACAAGACGCTCTGCTTTGTTGAGGTCAAAACCCGATTCTCTTCTGCAAAAGGACACCCTGCAGAAGCGGTAACACCAATGAAACAGCGGGAAATCATCAAAGCCGCACAAGCGTACCTCACCGTAACTGACAACATCGACACTGACTGCCGCTTCGATGTTTTGGCCATCCTGATCCAGAATATGGATGGAAACAGAATTGATGCCTTCACCGTTGAACATTTTAAAGATGCCTTTTGGGCAAGCTCCTGAATGACGGAAGAGCAGGTATAATACCGGCATTTTTACTATCTTGCGAGGCAAGTTTCATCTCACAAGTATACAACTGATCATTATGCAGGAAGACGATATCCTTATCCCGTTAACCCCTTCGATAGAATCGAGCTACGGAGCAAACAACATACAGGTGCTTGACGGCATTGAGCATGTCAGGATGCGCCCGGCGATGTATATTGGCGATATTCACAGCAGGGGGCTTCACCATCTGGTCTACGAAATTGTCGACAACTCTATTGATGAAACTCTTGGCGGCTTCAACGACTACATTTTTGTTTCGCTGAACCTCGATGGTTCTGTGACCGTAATCGACCACGGGCGTGGCATTCCTGTTGATATTCACCCTGAAAAGCAGAAATCGGCGCTTGAACTGGTCATGACCGTGATTGGCGCTGGCGGCAAGTTTGACAAGGGTGCCTACAAGGTCTCCGGTGGTCTGCACGGCGTTGGCGCTTCGGTGGTCAATGCGCTTTCGGAGTGGTGTGAAGTAGAGGTCTACCGCGATGGCAATGTTTATTTTCAGCGGTTTGAACGGGGTATTCCCCAGGGTGATGTCAAGGCTATCGGATTGTCCGACAAGCGCGGCACTAAAACCACCTTTCTGCCTGACCATCTGATTTTCAAGACAACCGAGTTACGCAAGGAGATTATTATCGACCGTATGCGTGAACTTGCGTTCCTCAACAAGGAGCTCAGCATCACCGTACAGGATATTGAAGGGTTTCAGGAGGTGTTCCACTATGAAGGTGGTATCAAGGAGTTTGTCACCTATACCGACCAAAATCGGTTAAAGCTGCTCAAGGAGCCGATTTATCTCTTTGGCGAGCGAGACACCACCATTGTTGAGATTGCACTCCAGTACAACGACTCCTACCAGGAGAATGTCTTCAGCTATGTAAACAACATCAATACGCATGAGGGTGGGACGCACGTTACCGGATTCCGCAAGGCGCTGACCAGAACACTCAATGCCTACGCCCAGAAAAATGATCTGCTCAAAAACCTGAAACTTGCCCTCACCGGTGATGATTTCAAGGAGGGGCTGACAGCGGTCATTTCGGTCAAGGTTGCTGAACCACAGTTTGAAGGTCAGACCAAAACGAAGCTTGGAAACTCGGAGACCCAGAGTACGGTTGAAACCGTGGTCAATGAGCAGCTCGCCGAGTTTGCTGAAAGCAACCCCGGTGTGCTCAAGATGATCATTGAAAAGGTGAAGGGAGCCGCCATGTCGAGGGAGGCGGCCCGTAAAGCCAAGGAGCTTACCCGCAGAAAATCGGTGCTTGAAAGTTCGGGACTACCGGGAAAACTGGCTGACTGCTCCATCAATGACCCGGAACATTGTGAACTCTATATTGTTGAGGGTGATTCGGCAGGCGGCAGCGCCAAGCAAGGGCGCGACCGGAGTTTTCAGGCTATTCTGCCTCTCAAGGGTAAAATTCTCAATGTCGAGAAGGCTCGGCTGCACAAGATGCTGGAAAACGAGGAGATCAAAACCATTATTTTGGCCCTCGGCACCAGCTTTGGCGAGGATGAATTTTCTGTTGAAAAGTTGCGCTATGGCAAAATCATCATCATGACTGATGCCGATGTCGACGGTGCTCACATCAGAACGTTGCTTCTCACCTTTTTCTTTCGCTATATGCGAGCTCTGATTGAGGCTGGCAGGGTCTTTATCGCCCAGCCACCCCTTTACCTTGTCAAGTCAGGCAAAGAGCAGCAGTATGCGTGGGATGACGAGGAGCGCAACAGTATTTCGGAGGGGATGAGGAAGATGCAGAAGGGAAAGGCGAACATCCACATCCAGCGCTACAAGGGGCTTGGAGAGATGAACCCTGAGCAGCTCTGGAGTACCACCATGGATCCAGCTCACCGCTCCCTCTTGCTGGTCAACGTGGAAAATGCCATGGAAGCTGACCAGGTATTCTCCACGCTTATGGGCGACAAGGTTGAGCCACGACGGGAGTTTATCGAAAAGAATGCCCGCTACGTCCGCCGTTTAGATGTCTGAGGAACGAACATAAACCTCCTTGCGGAGCTGCTGCACCCATTGGTTGAAAATCAGACGATTTTTATTCTCAAGCGCCAGCTCCTCAAGGGAGGAATAATCTTGATCAGGATCAAGCGTGTGAGCGGGTATACGTTTGTTCAGCTTGAATATGGCATAGAATGTCTCCCCCTGTGCGGGTTCTATCTTCTCTGGCTCACTGATATCACCAGGCTTCTTGAGGGTTGCGATAACCTTCTGTAACTGAGGAAGCAGTGTCGAAGGCGAAAGGGTTGACGTGGATGAGCCAGGGAGAATGAGTGTGCCCCCAAGTGCTGCAGAAGCAGGATCATCAGAATATTTTTTTGCCATATCAGCAAACGCCTCTTTACCACTCGTCACGTTTGCATATATCTCCTTGAGCTGCTGAATTGCTTCTGAAAAGTCTCCTTGTGTCCGATCGAGCCCCACAAGAATATGGCGGACATGAATAGAATTATCCTCCTTGCTCAGCAACTGTATCAGATGATAACCATAGCGGGTCTCAACAACATCTGATATCTCACCCTCTTTAAGTGCATAAGCCACTTTTTCAAAAGCGGGGATAAATTGCCCTTTCCTGGCAACTCCGAGATCTCCCCCCAACTTGGCAGAGCCAGGATCTTCTGAGTACTTCACAGCAAGAGTGGCAAAATCGGCTCCACCTTTGATTTGTGAGCTAAGCTCCTTTATCCTGACAAGTGAACGCGCACGACTTTCCGCTGCAATTGAGGGATATTTGATGATTTGTGAAACTGACACTCCCTCCTGGACGGGGGGAATCTGTGCCTGGTTTTGTTTATAAAAAGCCATCACCTCTTCATAAGTAATGGTCACTCCAGCGGATTTTTTCTTGCGAAGGGTCTCTATCAACTGTTGATTACGCAACTCCACACGGATATCCTCGCGAATAGCCGCAGAAGAGTTCCCGAGTCGGCTCTCCATGTCGCTGGTTGATACAAACCTTGAGCTGATCTGCTGAAACCGCTCTTTTACCATTGCGTCAAGCGAATTGAGGTCAATAGTGACACTGTCTATTTTCGCTTTGGCAAGGAGAATTTTCTGATCGATCAATCCATCAAGAATGGAATGGGGCAACGATTTTTCTTCTGCCATTTCGGGGTACTGCAACCGTACCATAAGCGCACGGTTATCGATTTCCGATTGAAAAATAGCCTCATTGCCAACAACGGCAACGAGCCGATCGGTTACCTCCGCAATAATGGGGGTAGAGGGGAAAAAAGAACTTGCAAGACAGAGGAATACCGTATTCCTCACTATTTTTTTCACAGGTCGCATAACATTTCTTGTCATTAATGGGTTGTAATGCCCCAGCCATCTTTCTGAAGCGAAACATCAATCTATTGTTACCTCTGCACCAAAAAAGGGAACACTCAGGCGGATTTGCTGCCTCTCAGGCGAACAGAGCTTTTCGTCAGATGAAGCCAGTCATACACAAGAGGAGCTGCAACAAAGATCGATGAGTAGGTGCCGATGAGAATTCCGGCAAAAACTGCAAAGGCAAAGCCCCTGATTGCAGGCCCGGCAAAAATAAAGAGAACCAAAACAGAGAGAAGAACCGTTCCTGATGTTATAATTGTCCTGCTGAGCGTCTGGTTCATACTTTCATTAAAGATTCTTTCGTATTCAGAGGGCTTCTGACCCCGTATTCTCTCCCTGATACGATCATAAACCACCACCGTATCGGTAATGGAGTAGCCTGCTATCGTCAGAAAGGCCGCAATAATGCTCTGATCCATCTCAAGCGGCATAAAGGAAAAAAGCCCGCCGAGGATGCTGAACAATCCCAGAACAGTGAGAATATCGTGAAAAATCGCGATCACCCCGGTTGTTGCAAATTTAATCTCAAACCTGATGCCGACATAAAGAAGAATCGCCAGAAGTGAGGCAAGAAGCGCTTTGATGGCCGACCATTTCAGGTCAGAGGCTATGCTTGGACCGACGGCATCAATGCGAACAATCTCATGAGGGTTTCCTTTGATTCGTTCGTTGAGAGCGTTGGTCACCAGTGACTTGAGTTGCCCCGTATCTCCCTGAAAAACGGTGCTGAAGAGAAATGAACGATCCATTCCATACTGCTTCAGTGTACCGGAAACACCTGCGGCATCAAGCACCGAACGAATCTGCCCGACATCTGCGTTTTTCTCAAACCGTATCACCACCTCCGAACCACCTCTGAAATCAATGCCATAGTTCAGCCCTTTTATAGCGAGCGAGAAGATACCGGCGACAAGCAGAATGATAGAAAAACCGTAAGCAATTTTGCGATGCTTGATAAAGTTGAAGTTGGTCTTCTGAAAGATCCTCATTGGTTGAAACCTCTTGAAATATTAACCGAAACTTTTTTCTGACATAAGATCTTTGGCGAGAAGCAGATGGAAAATCTCCCTGGTCACCACTATTGCCGTAAACAGGCTTGCCGATGTTCCTATCATCAATGTCACGGCAAATCCCTGAATCGGGCCGATGCCATAAGTATAGAGCAGAAAAGCTGCCGACAAGGTTGTAACATGCGAATCAAGAATTGATGAAAAAGCGCGATCATAACCCTGTGTAACCGCAGTGAACACCCCCTTTCCCTCAGCAAGCTCTTCGCGTATCCTCTCATAGATCAGCACGTTGGCATCAACGGCCATACCAATGGTAAGCACAATACCGGCTATACCTGGCAATGAAAGGGATGCGTTGAAGCCGGCGAGCACCGAAAGGACAATCAGGATATTGAGAACCAGCGCTATATCGGCGGCAATACCTGCTTTTTTATAGTAGACAAGCATAAAGACTGAGACGGCAAAAAATGCCCAGGCAAGTGATTGTATCCCTGCACGAATATAATCGGCACCAAGTGACGGTCCAACGCTCCGCTCCTCCGTAATTCTGACAGGCGCAGGAAGAGCACCAGCTTTGAGCACAATCTCAAGATCTTTTGCCTCTTCAAGGCTTTCAATACCATTGATCACTGAATTGCCATTGGGAATTTTTGACTGTACGACGGGAGCGCTATAGACAACCCCATCAAGCACAATAGCAAGACGCTTGCCGATATTGGCACCGGTAATACGGGCCCATTTCGATGTGCCTTCACTGTTCATCGACATCAACACCTCAGGCTGCACTCCCTGCGAGCCAAAAGTGGCTTTTGCCTCTGTAATGACGCCTCCAGTCAGTTCTGGCCCCTTTTTCACGAGGTAAATGGTGTAGACCTTTTCGCCGCCCTTGCCAATATCAGGCTTGGCCGCAAGAAGCAGTTCACTATCCATCGGCAACAGCGCCTGTATATCGCTGCGACGTAACAATGATAACACATACTCCCTGGTGCGCTCTAAAGTATAGGCAGTTCCGTTCCCGGAGAGGCCTACAACATCATAAAGAGGGTTGGGGGCTGCCGAATTGCCTGACTGAGCCACTGTTTCTGATGCTGGCAACAAGGATGACGCAACTGAGGAGGAATCCGGTAGAGACTGCGCTTTGGGAGCAACCCCATTCTGGACAAGAAATGAGTTGATTCTGTCAAGAGTCCTTACCATCACTTCAGGTTCACGAAGAAGCCTGAATTCAAGCTTGGCAGTGCCTTTCAACAGATTTCTCACGCGGTTCTCATCGGAAACACCCGGAAGTTCTATAATAATCTTCCGGCTTCCCTGTGTCGTAATGACCGGTTCAGCAACACCATACTGATCAATACGATTACGGATGATCTCCTTGGCACGGCTCAGAGCATCAACCGACTCCTTCTCCAGTTTTGAAACGATCTCCTGGTCGCTGTTGCGGATATCATAAAAATATCGGCTCAGAGGAATATTCTCTCTCTTGAATTCGGCGAGCAGCAGGTCAATAATCCGTGCGTCACTCCTGGCTGCATTTGCCCTCACCGCCTGCATGATCGCGATAAATTTTTGATCTTTATTCCACGCTTTCTGTTCAAAGAGATCAACCTGATCGACCTCCATGACCAGATGCATCCCGCCCCTCAAATCAAGGCCGAGCTTCAGACTTTTTTTACGAGCCTCATCAATCTCTTCACGGTGGCTCAGTACATATTTCAAACTATCCTGTGCCGAGCCAAAACTGTTGATCTCTTTGGACAGGGAATAGTCCTGCCAGGTTGGCCACAACGACCACAACGACACAAGAGTGACAACAACAATAAGAAGCAGGTTAAAACGTTTATTTTTCATTGATGGCATCGCGTTACGCTCGAAAGAATTAGTTGTGGCAATATATATAATGGGGTATTGATTAGCTAACAATCTGCGCAGGGCAGTAAACGATGTCATATATGGCCGAATAACGCAATAAGCCCGACACTGCGCCGGGCTTATTATGTATAAAACAGTATCTCAATGCATTATCCCCAGATATCCTGAGAGATATTCTGGTACCAACCCTGAGCAAACATTGCTTCCTGACGAAGCTGGTTGTCATCAGCATCCAATGGTGTCAAACCACCAGCACCCTTTATTTCAACTATACCATCAACCGCCAGCTTGTAAACTCCTGCAACGGAAACACCATAGTCCGCTGCAAGAAGGCTGTAGCAGGTGTTGACCAGCGAAGGAGCGGCAGGTACCTTGCCCTGAAATAGTCGAACAATCGCGGCAGCAGCAACTTTACCCTGACTGCTTGCAGCAAATCCTGATTTCGGCATCGCTCCAGCAAGAGATGCGTCACCAATCACATGAATTCCGGGATGAAGGGTTGACTCAAAAGAGACAGGATTAATCGGGCACCATCCGGTGGCATCTGTAAGAGCGGCATCAACCGCAATTTTACCCGCCCTCTGTGGAGGAATGAGATTGATAACATCCCCTTTTTCAACACCCAATTCGGTTGTAATGGTCATGGCTCCAGCGTCAACCTTGAGCACCTTACCGCCCAGGGCAACAGAACGCCACTCAATCATTCCGGGATAAAGCCGATCCCACCCCTTCTTGAACAGTCCCTGCTTGGAGAACTTATCCTTTGCATCCAATATTATAACCTTCGACAGCGGCTTTGCGGCCTTAAGGTAAGCGGCAATCAGACTGGCGCGCTCGTAAGGCCCGGGAGGACATCTGAATGGATTTGCTGGAGCACAGATGAACACCCTTCCACCATTCTTCATATCAAGCAGTTGTTTTTGCAGCAGAGTTGTCTGTGAGCCAGCCTGCCAGGCGTGAGGCATTTGACTGTTGGCAACACTTTCACTGTAGCCCTCAATAGCATCGTATTTGAAATCGATGCCAGGCGCAACAATCAATCGATCGTAACCAAGCGTTTTCCCATTTTTCAGTTTGACCGTGTTTTTTACCATATCAATACCAATAACAACTTCTGGCACAATATTTACCTGATACTTGCCTTTGAGCACCGCATAAGTATGAGCGATATCATCCATGGTTTTCAGACCGCCAAGCACCCAGTTGCTTAATGGACAGGTATAATAAACTGCTTTTGGCTCAACCAGAGTAACATGGATAGATGGGTCCAGTTTTCTCAGATATTTGGCCGCAGTAGCTCCGCCAAAACCACCACCGATAACGACAACCCTTTTCGTTGAAGCAAACGCGCTCTTCGATGTGCCAAAGAGACCAAGCGCCGAGCCCGCAACACCCGACAGGAGAAGCTTACTGAAATCTCTGCGTGAAAGTGTATTACTCATGATCGATTCTCCTGCTTATTTATTAGTTGTCGAGAGCGTTCCAAAATATTCAGAGATCAGCCGCAACTCTTCATCGGTATATCCCTTTGCATGACGAGCCATAACTGTTGAGGGACGATCGCCAGACTTATACCCCTTCAATGCTGTTTCAATATATTCGACGCTCCGGCCATTAATCGTGGGGATAACGCTCGAACTTTTTCCATCGGTGCCATGACACGATGCACAGGAGAGTGCAAGAATCTGCCCTCGGGGGCTGGACTCTGACTGTCGTGCAGTAGCATTTTTGGCCGAATTGGAACTTGCCCGGCAATCGCCTGGTAAAGCGCTGCTCCCGGCGGCAATCACCGCAAAGATGAGAGCAGAAGCCGTCAGCCGTATTTCTGGTTTTACCGCCATAACGTATACCTCCATAGTGAGTTAAAAATTGATATCTATCCACCCGACAATAACCATGAAAGAAAAGTTGACTCTATTGAACAACGGCCTCCGCAGCAAACAGCTCATTTCGGCTGTCAAGAAATGCAACCTTCAGAGCATCACCCTTTTTACCGGGAAAACGAAACTGCAGAAACGGATCTTTGGAAACAGAAGGACCAAGCTCAATATCCAGAAGAGGCTCTCCATTGAGAGTTACTGATCCCTCCCTGACAAAGTAAGCCGGTATAATAATACCCTGCTCATCTTTTCTTGTGCCTGATTCATTTTGATGGGGAATCATGACCTTAAGCTGGACAATACCAGACTCTTCCCTGGCGAGAACTCTTATACTGCTGATCATTGCAACTTATATAGTTTTAAAATGAAACTCTCCGCAGAAAACAGCGGGGTATATTTTTCAGAATACGTTTGGTAAACTACTGGAGAGATGCTTCATGCAGAGACTTAACAGGCCTGAGCCACTATCTCGACATTCACGGATGTCATAAAAAACCTCCCCTCGCTTTTGACAACGGCGTAAAGGGTCGAACTCTCTTTCATCTTGATATTGAGAGAAAACCAGGGAAGAACATTACCCTGTAGAGTACATTTAATAACCAAAGGGGTGACATTTTTTTCAACAAACAGGTAAAGAACCTCGCTTTTTAATGAGGAGATGACTTGAACAGGCACCACAGAGCTATCTTCAGCGACAGGTGACGCAACAATGGTAATCTTGTCCGATCTGTCAGGCGCACTCGTCCCCAGTGCAGCCATGAACGCCTGATCTATAGAGCACTGATGAAAATCTTTTGCACTCCACGCACCAAACAGGCTTGCGGGGCTCATTGAGAGAAGAAATGCCGAACAACCAGCACCTTTCGCAATAAATTGCCGTCTTTTCATATTTTTTACACAGATAATCGGATGTAATAACACTTCGCGCACCACTCCCTACCTTCAACTCTATAACTTCATAGTTTAAGGAATTCATATCATTATTGCAAGAACCAATATGTATATAACGCTATTTATACGTCACATGACGATATCTACCTTATACCATAGCGGCATATATTCTCACTGAATTAAAGGTCGAAAAAGGTCAATAATTTGTATCTTGCATCCATTTACAGTAATTCTTTAGATATTGTTTCACGTGAAACAATTGGACTCCAATGTATGACATCATAATTGCAGGGGCCGGGCATGCCGGGTGTGAAGCAGCCCTCGCTGCTGCTCGTATGGGATCTTGTTGCTTATTAATCTCCTCAGACTTGAATTCGATTGCCAGAATGTCATGCAATCCTGCAATTGGAGGTGTTGCAAAAGGTCAAATTACCAGGGAAATTGACGCCCTGGGGGGGGAAATGGCAAAGGCGATTGATGCCACAGGGATACAATTCAGAATGCTGAACAGAAGCAAAGGTCCCGCCATGCACTCCCCAAGAGCCCAGGCAGACCGTACTCAATACTCAATGTATATGCGCCAGGTTATTGAGAGTGAAAACAATATTGATCTGCTTCAGGATACTGTAACCGGCATCAAGTGTTCCTCCGGCTCTTTCTCCGGCGTGGTACTTTCATCAGGTAGAATTATACATGGACGAACTGCAATATTGACCTGTGGAACATTTTTAAATGGTCTGATACATATCGGAATGGAACATTATGCTGGCGGAAGAACTCTTGCGGAGCCGCCTGTCTATGGGCTTACTGAAAATCTCATTGCTTATGGATTCCAGGCAGGCAGGCTCAAAACAGGGACACCACCCCGCATCGACAAGCGAAGTGTTGACTATTCAATGACAGAAGAGCAGTATGGGGATGAAGTACCTGTAACATTTTCATTCGCAACACCACCTCTTAAGCGACCACAGATAAGCTGCTTTGCAACAAAAACAACAGCCATAACTCATGAGATTCTAAAAAAGGGGTTTAACCGGTCACCTCTCTTTACGGGAAAGATTCAGGGAGTTGGGCCAAGATATTGCCCATCAATTGAAGATAAAATCTGCCGGTTTCCAGAAAAGGATAGTCATCATATAGTTCTGGAACCCGAGGGGTTCAACACCAATGAAATGTATGTCAATGGATTTTCCACATCACTCCCTGAGGAGATCCAGTTGGAAGGGCTGCGCTCTATACCCGGTTTGAGTCATGCAAAAATGATCCGTCCAGGTTATGCGATAGAATATGATTACTTTTTCCCCCATCAAATTAAACGGACTCTGGAAACAAAACTGATCAATAACATCTATTTTGCAGGCCAAATCAATGGTACATCGGGATATGAGGAGGCGGCGGCACAAGGGCTGATGGCAGGTATCAATGCCTCTCTCAAACTGCAAAGTCACCCTCCCCTTCTCCTGAAACGTTCTGATGCCTACATTGGGGTACTCATTGATGACCTTATAACAAAAGAGACAAATGAACCATACAGAATGTTTACCTCATCGGCAGAACACCGTCTGATGCTTCGTCATGACAATGCCGATATCCGCCTTCAGCATTTTGGCTTGATGACAGGACTGATCAAAAAAATGGCTATGAACAAATGCAGTGATAAAATTGTTCAAATAGAGGCACTTAAACAACTTCTGACAACCTCAAAATTACAGGCCGATGATGTGAACCCCCTCCTCATAAGACTTGACTACCCCTTGGTGAATATCTCACAAAGCGCATCAACCCTCCTGAAAAGGCCGAGAGTGCATCTGGCATCACTTATGGAGTCATCTCTCTCATTAACAGAGGCGGTACATGCAATCAGCGATAACCAATTGGTTTATGAGCAAGTTGAAATTGACCTGAAATATGAAGGGTATTTGAAACGGGACCTTTTGATGGCTGAAAAAATCCTGCGACTTGAAGCGCATCTCATTCCGCCTCACTATAAATACGATAGCGTATCAGGCCTGTCAAGTGAAGGAAAAGAAAAACTTTATAAACATCAACCTGAGACTATTGGCCAAGCATCCAGGATACTTGGAGTATCGCCATCAGATATATCCATCCTCATGATACATCTGGGCCGATAAAATCATATCATACGTTTCACGTGGAACATAAATTGTTCAGTGAGCCCTACTACCAATCTTAAAGGACAAAAATGGATAACTTTATTAATAACG
>SZYA01000128.1 GCA_005843815.1 Chlorobium sp. | reverse complement strand
CTGCTTGCACAGGGTGAAGAGAATATCCGTAAAGGCAATATTCGCCCGCAAGAGGCGGTATTCAGTGACCTTGAACGTCTGTTGAAAGAGCAGACCTCATGAGTGCAAGTTACAGTGTTTTATGGACTGAAGTTGCGGAACGGGATCTCAGGGAGATTATCACCTTTATTGCTGGCGATAAGGTGCCGAATGCTTTGCATGTTCTGGAAAACATCAGGGATAAAGCCTCCGCGTTATATGCTTTTCCCGATCGAAGCAGGGTCGTTCCAGAGCTTCATTCCAACGGCATTTTTATCTATCGGGAGCTGATTATTTCACCATGGAGGTTGTTGTATCGGATCACTGAAAGCAATGTTTATATAACAGCGGTACTCGACAGCCGACGCAATGTCGAAGAGATTCTGCTGCAGCGTCTTATTCAATCGTAACCACTTTTTGCCTGAAAAAAAGATGAATATCAGAACATGGACAACGTTTGTTGACGAAGGTACCTCTACGGCAAAATCAGACATTGAAATCATTGATTCTGAAGATGGCTGGCGCCGTATATCAGCCATGAAGATGCGTTACAACTTGACCGTGTGAGAGAAACACTGAAATCGGGAGATGTTGCTACTGCCAGTACATTGTGCTCACGTCTTACCTCTGCTGTTATCGTGCCTTGACGCTTTATCCTCCGCCGGTGCCTTTCGGCTCGCTCTTGACGGCTACCGTCCAATTCGAGTTTTCCTTGGAGATGAGCTGTTCCACACGCTGTACAAGAACCGGAAAACAATGCTCCCCATCATAGGGCGCACTTCGACCAAGAAAAAGGAACTTCTCATGTTTCAGTGCCTCGGATGTTGCGCGGTACTGAATCCAGTTCTCATGGTATTTGAATAGGCTGCCGGTTGCTGCCGAAATGGCAATCAACATGCCAAGCGCCCCAATGATCCAGTTGCCATACGGCACACTTCCGCCCATACCCGAAAGAAGGGGGATAATTGCTGCTGCGACGATCTCAGCCAAGCGGAGACCTCTGTAGCGAACCTTGCAACGAGAGCTTTCGGTTGAGTACCAAGTTATCTGATCCTCCAGTCGTTGCTCAACGTATTCGGAATCGTTCATCTGCTGCATAGCGTTACTTCTATAGGTTGCGAGTATCGAAGTGCGCTCTGGCGTAGTGCGCGAGTAATTTTACTTCCTGAATATAATGAATGGAGTTCAGATTTTCTCCCATGATGCCTTTTTTGAGCTTATACCCGGGAACGCCGAGCTCCAGCTCGGCATTTTAGAACTGGGGCTCTGCGTTTCCATGGCGCTTTTACTCAGAAAGATAGTTATTGTTGTTACAAATCGCATTTCCTCGGAAATCAGGGTGACCCGTCTGTTGCTGAAGACAGGGTGATTTTGTTTTCTGGTTACAGTTGGCTTGTGTTCTGTTATTGCTTAGTTTCTCTTTTGAAACATGCGGCAGTTTCAGCGTTTTTATAACTTCATTTTGCAAGAGTCTCGCAGGTTGTGGGACTCTTGCAAAACAGGGGTATATTCGCAGGATTTTTGGCAAAAGAATAGTGATTGTGGTTTATTGGGGGAGTGCAAAGAACGTGCTATGAGGGCGCTTCGATACGGGAGTTGCCGGTTGAATGTTTGTGGGTGAGGGAGTGCTGACAGGAATCCTGGTTTGTGTCAAGGCTGGGTGGGGGTGCTCCATTTTTTTTCAAGAGCGGAAAGAATATTTTGCCTCGCAGGTATGAATTATAAAGTAAATCAGAAATCATGAATGTGATAAAGGACTGGATACTCAACGCATTGGCAGCCACGGAAGGATGGGCAACCTGGGGAGTATTTGCTGCCGTCGTTACTTTTCTCGGTTTTATAATCAGGAGAGGTTACCAACGATATCAGAACAGCAAAACAAGCAGGGAGCTTGTGGAATATCATTTTGATGCCAGGAATGTCAAACAAAAAAGAGATTATTTTATTCAAACGAAGTTTCAAAACCTCACCCCGTCAGTAGAGGATGAAGCTGCAACGGGTAGCAACTATATTGCCACACTACTGTCCGGT
>SZYA01000093.1 GCA_005843815.1 Chlorobium sp. | reverse complement strand
AATAGGCATAGAAAAAGGTCTCGTCAAGGGTCAATCCAGGCTCCTTAAAAGGCAACTGGAGTGTCGCTTTGGCGCACTTCCCCAGTGGGCAACCGAAAAGTTAACCCGCGCATCTGAGCACGAGTTCGAAACTTGGGGAGATGCCATCCTCACCGCGCCAACACTCGAAGCGCTTTTTAACACAGACGTAGCAAGTTCATGAATGAAAACATCTTACTCCTCTTTGACAAATTTCAATCCGTTCACAAACCAGGTATTTCAAAAGCTCATCATTGAACTTAATCTTAATGTATTCGAGCATAGGCCCTATGCTCGGCATATTTTCCTTTTGGCTGCCGAGCTGGAGCTCGGCGTTCCTGGGTACAGGCCAAAAGATGTGGATACAGCATCACCAAATAACCAGAAATTCCCAGAACTACAACTATTACTCCACGGTCTGACACTGCCTGTTATAACTTATTCGAGAAATACGGGTACAAGACAAAAAGAGAACATCGTATTTTTTAACCGATTTTTAAGGCGCTTTTCAGACTCTTTTAAGCAACAGTGATTATCTTATACGAATTAGTTCCAAATTCTTGTAACAATTGCGGACAATGTGGAAATCACTCCTTGTACAACGAACCATACCACTTTCGGCATCATATCTGCTTCTGATTCTTGCAGGGATCGCTCTTGATAACATCCTGCATATTGCGAATCTTGTGTGGGTTGGCCGATATCTTGGAATTGCAGGAACCATTTTTTTTGCACTATCTACTCTCTATTCAGCCCGCAAAAGCAAGCTTATCAAAAGTGGAACGCTCAAATTGTTTCTCAAGCTTCACTGCCATTCAGGATGGATAGCCACCCTGATGATTATTGTTCATTCGGGAGTGCATTTCAACGCCATTCTCCCTTGGGCGGCAACGGCATTAATGATGATTGTCACTGCAAGCGGCCATGTCGGTCAACACCTGGTAAAAAAACTCAAGGAGGAGGCAAAGCTGAAGATGAAACAGCTCGGAATCGATCCTGAGAAGCAACAAATGGCAGAAAATGAACAATACTGGGACAGCATGACACTCAAAGCTCTTGAGCAATGGAGAGCAGTACACCGACCCATGGTTACCTTTTTAGTTGCACTGACATCAATACATATTATATCCATATTTTTCTTCTGGAACTGGAGGTAACTGTTGAAACCATTTCTTGTATTTATCGCATCGGCCATTATTCTTGCAGCCCTTGCACTGGCATACCCCGATCTGCTCATTAACCCCGGCACGCTGACGAGGGGACATAAGGCGCTCAAGAGAGATTGCCTTGCGTGCCATACACCATTCAAAAGCATATCATCAGTGCAGTGTATCAGTTGTCACAAACAGAGTGACATCGGTCTCAAAACTGTCGCCGGGGCCATGCTGAAAAACAACAGCAGCAAGGTTCTTTTCCATAAAGGGCTTGCCAACAACTCCTGTATTGAGTGCCACACCGATCACAAAGGAAAATGGACAACAAAAGAGGTCAAGCCATTCCGCCATGAATCGCTTTCACCGACACTCAAGAATAGGTGCATCACCTGTCACAGCAATCAAAAACCTGATGATACCCTGCATCAATTCGCTCAAGGAAGTTGCGCCGAGTGCCATCGCACTACCAAATGGAAACCGGCAACTTTTGATCATAAATATCTGGCCGCTGCAGATGCAAAACAGTGCATCAACTGCCACAAAGCTGACAGACCTGCAGACAAGCTCCACCAGAGCGTCTCGACAAGCTGCGCCGACTGCCATCGCACAACCAAATGGAAACCGGCAACTTTTGATCATAAAAACCTCACTGCTTCAGCAGGGAAAAGCTGTATCAGTTGCCACAAAACCGACAGGCCTGCGGACAACCTCCACCAAAGCGTCTCGACCAGTTGCGCC
>SZYA01000080.1 GCA_005843815.1 Chlorobium sp. | reverse complement strand
AAATCGAAGGCTATTCTTGTTCCTTTTACTACAGCTATTAAACACGAATTGCCTGAATTTATTGAAATTGCAGGAGTTACCTGTTTATTCAGATTTGACCGGGATGATCATTGGACCTTCGAGACCTGTCAAAGTTCTGTTCAGAATCATCTTGTAGAATCGTTTCTTGAGAGAGATGTTCCAGGTCTTATTGTCTTTACCTCAGGTTCTACTGGTAAACCGAAAGGAATATTGCAGGACTGTGAACGGGTGATGAGGAAGTTTGTTGAGGAACGACCTGGGTGGCGTACAGTTCTGTTTCTCATGTTGGATCACTTTGGTGGTTTCAATACACTTCTTTCAACATTTGCCTATGGTGGGACGGCAGTTTGTCTGCCAGATCGCGGTTCTGAAAGCGTTTGCCGTATTATTCAGCAGTCTAAAGCTACGCTTCTGCCAACTACTCCGACGTTTATTAATCTTTTGATTGCTTCCCGTTGTTATAAGGACTTTGATCTTTCATCGGTGAAGCTGATAACCTATGGTACCGAGGTAATGCCTTCTTCAACTTTGGAAAAAGTAAGGGGGATCTTTCCCAATGCCACGATTAAGCAGACGTACGGGTTGTCAGAACTTGGAGTGTTGCGCTCAAAATCCGAAAGTGATGACTCCGTTTGGGTTAAAATTGGTGGTGATGGATTCGAGACTAAAATTGTAGATAATATTCTCTGGGTAAGGTCTGAAGCAAATATGGTTGGCTACCTGAATGCGCCAAATCCCTTTAACGAAGAGGGGTGGATGTGTACAGGAGACTATGTTGAGGTGAGAGGTGAGTATATGCATATTCAAGGTCGTCAGTCTGAGATGATTAATGTTGGCGGACAAAAGGTTTTTCCCGCAGAAATTGAAAATGTGCTGTTAGAGGCCGATAATATTCAGGAAGTCACTGTCGTTGGGATTCAGCATCCTGTTATGGGAAAAGTAGTTAAGGCGATAATTACTCTTAATGAGCCAGAAGAGCAGTTTCAGCTTGCAGAACGCTTGAGGGGCCACTGTCTGGCCAGAATGGCGAGGTATAAAGTCCCTGTAAAGTATGAAATTGTGAATGCTGGGGAACAACATAGCCTGCGGTTCAAAAAAATACGCAAAGAAATTTTACCATAGAATTTCAATTTAATGATAGAGGAAATAATCATGTCGATCGCAGAAAATCTTGATAATTATGCAGAGTCTGTATACATCAAAGATTCAACTGGTGAAAACTTTATTGAAAATATAATACATACAGCAAATCTCCCTTCACTGCTCGGTAAAATTGGCGAAAAAAATAGAATTCTTGAGTTAGGTTACGGGGAAGGAACAATTACCAGTTCTTTAGTTGAGCGCGGATATAGAGTTGAAATTGTGGAGGGTTCTGCCAAGCTTTGCCAAGCCGCCCGCGAACGTTTTGGTTCAAAAATTGTGGTTCATGAGTCACTCTTTGAATCATTTAAACCAACACAACTCTATGATGCAATCTTTGCACTTCATATCTTTGAACATGTCGAATTTCCTTCTGCAGTTATACACAATATGGTATCCTGGCTTTCTCCCGATGGTCGTGTCGTTGCTGTCGTACCTAATGCTGAGTCACTACATCGTCAGTTGGCAGTGATCATGGGGATGCAGGAAGCTGCTGATACTTTGTCGTTACGAGATAAATTGGTTGGGCATCAACGTGTCTATACTCTTGATAAATTTGTTGCTGACTTTGAATCGGCGGGATTAAAAGTCGAAGAACGTTTTGGTTATTTCGTTAAAATTGTTCCCAATAGTATGATGAGCGAATGGTCACCAGACCTTCTTTGTGCGTTAACACATATTTCGGATAAGCTTCCATCCAATCTTTTAGCAAACATCGGGATTGTTGCGCGGAAACCAGATACTCATGAGTTGGAAAATTTGATAATATGATACTTAAGGGGACGTTCACAACACTTCGGCCAATCACCATCGAAGATGCCGCGTTAACGTTAAAGTGGCGAAACAGTGCACGAGCGAGACTATTGCAGCGAGGTGCTTCTACTGTAGATGAACAGCAGGTCTGGATTGCGGCTAAGCTTAAAACCATCGAACTCAACTTTATTATTGAATTTAGTGACAGGCCTGTAGGAATGATTGCACTATTGGACATCAACCAATTGCATAGAACTGTGGAGATGGGACGGTTGCTTGTAGGTGAAGAGGCTTTTGTTGGGAAAATGCCTGTAGCTTTTGAAGCAGATCTTATGCTATGCGATTATGCATTCGATGTATTAAAGATGCATAAAATTTATGGGGATATTATGGAAGACAATGTCGGTATGCTCAAAACAAGATTATATTTAGGGTATAAACAGGATGGTATCTTACGTGATCATTATGTTTACGATAGTGTCTATAAAAATACTATAGCAGTATCTATCCTTGAAGAGGAATACCGTAGGGTTTGCCGTCCAAAGCTGGTTTCACTTATAAAACTGTTTTCAGGATTGAAATAGTATGTCAGAGTCCACGTTTACTCTTGATCGGTGTAAAATTATTGAACTGCCTAAAATAACTGAACCTCGTGGTAACCTGACTTTTGTAGAGGGAAACAATCATATCCCTTTTGATATCAAAAGGGTTTACTATCTCTATGATGTCCCAGGTGGAGCAGAGCGTGGCGGGCATGCTCATAAAGCATTACATCAGTTAATTATAGCTATGTCTGGCAGCTTTGATGTTCTTCTGGATGATGGTTATACGCAGAGGCGTTTTCATCTGAACCGTTCTTACAATGGACTGTACGTGTGTCCAATGATCTGGCGTGAACTAGATAACTTTTCTTCAGGTTCAGTGTGTATGGTGCTGGCTTCAAATATTTATGAAGAATCGGATTACTATCGGGAGTATGGCTCATTTATTCAAGCGACCCGGGGTGAAAAATGACAGTGCCATTTCTTGATTTGAAAGCTCAATATAGAGAGCTTAAAGATGAGTTTGATGCAGCCTATGCTCGAGTGATGGATTCTGGCTTGTATCTCCTTGGTGAAGAAGTTGAAGCATTCGAAGCGGAATTTGCTTTATATTGTCAGGTAAAGCACTGTATTGGAGTTGGAAATGGCCTCGATGCCCTGCACCTTATTCTTCGTTCATCTGGTATCAGCTCTGGTGATGAAGTTATTGTTCCCTCCAATACCTATATCGCGACCTGGCTTGCTGTAACCTACTCAGGTGCGACACCAGTTTCGGTGGAGCCTGATGAGCGGACGTTCAATATTGCTCCATCTTGCATTGAGCGAGCAATCACGGAGCGTACCAAAGCAATTATACCGGTCCATCTTTATGGACAGCCAGCAGATATGGATAGTATTAACGAGATCGCTGTACGTTATGGACTAAAAGTATTTGAAGATGCAGCACAGGCTCATGGTGCAAAATATAAAGGGCAGAGAGTTGGAGGATTGGGAGATGCGGCAGGTTTCAGTTTTTATCCTGGTAAAAATCTTGGCGCGTTTGGTGATGGCGGTGCTGTAACGACCAACGACAATGTTCTTGCCGATAAAATCAGAATATTGCGGAATTATGGATCACGAATCAAGTATCATAATGAAGTCAAAGGTTTTAATTCTCGTCTTGATGAATTGCAAGCGGCAATGCTCCGGGTAAAGCTTACAAAGCTTGATGCGTGGAATGAACGACGAAAACTTGTGGCATCCCGTTATCTTGATCATTTACAGTCAGATACCCACCTTATTCTTCCTTATGTTCCATTGTGGGCTGATCCTGTCTGGCATTTATTTGTTATACAATCACCGTATCGAAATGAACTTTATCAGCTTTTGTCTGAAGCTGATATCGGAAGTATGTTTCATTATCCGATACCGCCTCATTTGCAGGATGCTTATGCTGCTTCAGCTTCTACACCTGGAAAATTTCCTGTTGCTGAGCAAATGAGTCAATATGTGTTGAGTTTGCCTATTGGTCCACATCTCGAAAAACAACAGCAGCAATTAGTTCTAAACACCTTGAATGGGTATATCGCTTTAGGTTGACCTGTGTACAAGCACTTGTTCAAGCATCCTGCTCAGGGCCCTCTTTACGACGATGTTTTCAATATCGACCACGTCGGGGGTTGGCGAGAGGATGACCTCCTGCAGTGTACTTAAAGGTGAGAACTCTTTACTGTCAGCCGGATTATGCCGGTACAGGGCGACCAGCGGGGTATCGGAGCATGCGGCGATATGAACCAGTGAGGTGTCGGGGGTGACGAGAAACTTGAGTTTTTTGATGATCAACCAGACTTCGTAAAGATTCAGTGTCGATGGGGAGGGGAGGACGTTGGCGTGCGGATCCTCCAGCTCTCTTTTTTCAGCAATCTTTGCAGGTGCAGAAAAGATGATAAACCTCTCTTCAGGGAAGCTTCTGATGAGCTCGGACCACTGTTCGAGAGTCCGATGGCCGCCGGGAGTTCCAGCGCTGATGTTGATGCCTATGTACGATTCGGGCATAAGCCCCCCCAGGAACGAGGCGATTGCAGTCGAAACCGGCATGTGCGGTATGTATGGCTGGCAAGGTTGTGGTGGTGCGTTATCGATGACACCCATCAGCGCAAGGTTCCTTGTCGATTCATGAGCGCCAGGTGCGAGATCGATGAGGTGGTTATAGAGGGCCTCGTGCCCGGTGTTGCGATGGCCGACCTTGTATCTCGCCCGGATGATCAGTGATTGAAGGTAAAAATGGGTCGATGGATGGTTTTTTGGGTTGAACAAGAGATCGAATTTTTGGGGGAAAAACTCGAAAAGGTATCTTTTCAGATTTCGTTTTGCATGATAGACGGCAGTCACATTGGTGTCGGCACTGAAAAACTCGAAAATGATCCGGGTGAAAGCAACGATAGAGATGGAAATTCCCGGATATTTTTTTCGGAGGGTGGCGATCAGTGGCGTGAGCATGATGGCATCTCCGTAACATTCTCTGGCAAGAATAACAACACTTTTGAGTTCGCCAACAAAGAGAGAGGCCGGTTGTCTGCGTCTGCCCATGACTTTTGTGTTTGAAAACAAGTTAGTGGTAAATTTTTCTGTCCGGCACACTGTTTCGAGTGGAGTTTATACAACGGATGTTCGTGCTTTGTCGCTCCAGGTGGTTTTCGCTTGTTTTTCCCCTGCCCAATGCCTATCTGTTTGATAGAGCCTTAAGTTAACAACAGGAAGGCAAAGTATCATATTTTTGATGGATTCACCGTAAAGCATAAGAGAACTCAATGCAGACTTTTTCTTTTTCTGACTCTTTTGCAGCCCGGCGCCCCTCATTTGTTTTCAACACACTCCTGTTGATCACTCTTATGCTGCTTTATCCGCTTGCTGGTGCCTTACTTTTTTCCATGGTAACTGGTGGTTTGGAGCAGGGTGCGGCACTGCTGCATCCCGACAGAAGCACTATTCCGTTGCTGCGGCTGGTTCAGTCAGTCGGGCAACTTTTCATGCTCGCATTGCCAGTGATTTGCCTTTCCGCATGGCATACTGGCACAAGAAATCCTTTTTCGGGTGATAGTTTTGCTTTTTTGGGGATACAGAGAGGTGTCGATTATGGTACAGTAGCTCTTGCTGTGGGTGGCATTTTTCTGCTTCAGCCTCTGCTTTATACCATGACAGCGCTTCAGGATCTCTATCTCTGGCCATCTCTTGGGGATGCTGGAAAAGAGGTTATTCGTCAGCGCGATGTGATGGAGTTGTTTATCAAAGAGTTGGCGCGGGTTGGCTCTCTCTCAGAGTTTTTGCAGGTGGCTTTTGTTCTTGCCCTTACTCCGGCAGTTTGCGAGGAGATGCTGTTCAGAGGCTATATTCAGCAGAATTACAGCCATTCGATCTCTTCCGGAGGCGCGGTGCTCTTGACTGGATTGGTCTTTGCTTTTTTTCATCTCAGTGCTGCGAATCTTCTTCCTCTTGCTTTGCTTGGGTGGTATATTGGCCATATTTACAGTAAAACAGGTAATCTGGCTGTGCCTGTTGCTGTGCACCTGATGAATAATCTGGCAGCGCTGCTTTTTCTTCTCTTTGCTGAAGGTTCAGGCTCCCGGATGATCTTGCGGATTGACTCTTTGCTTGATGCTCCGTGGTGGTGGTTGGTTGTTGCGGTGAGTTTATTGTTGTTTGTTATGGTTGTGCGGCGATTTTCCGCACTGTCGATATCAGGTCATGCTGTGTTTGAGTAGTTGTAAGGATGATGAGTTGATTTAATTGTGATGTATGGGTGAGCTTTTGAGTGTTAATCTATTGCAGAGGGTCATTGTGGCTCTGATTGGTATCCCGCTTCTTTTGTGGTTGACAGGGGTTGGCGGGCTTCCCTTTTTTGCTTTTTTTTCCTTGCTCGCTCTGTTGGCGGTATTCGAGTTTCATCGCCTTGCGCGTCAAAAGGCTCAACCGCCTCCACTTTGGGTTGTTTTGCAGATAACGCTGCTTTTGCAGCTCAATTTTTATCTGCATTATGCCGAGGTATGGGAGTTGTTGCTTGCCGTTGTTCTTGCGCTGATGGTTATGGAGCTCTTTTCGAAAGAGGGTTCTCCAATGCTCAATCTCGGCTCTGTATTTCCAGGGCTTCTCTATGTTAATCTCACCTTTGGCTCACTGTTGCGGCTACGGCTTGATCCCGTGCATGAAAACGGAGAGATCATGGTTTTTCTTCTCTTTTTTTGCGTTTGGGGGGCAGATATTTTTGCCTATTTCGGTGGGAACACATTGGGAGGGAAATTTATTCACCGCAAATTATTTGAGCGTCTGAGCCCCAACAAAACCTGGGAGGGTTTTTTGTGTGGTCTGGCAGGAAGTGTGACAGCCGCGCTTGTTTACGGAAGTTTTGTTCCGCAACTTTCCGTGACGAAGGCATTGTTGACAGGTGTGCTTATTGGTATGGCAAGTCCGGCAGGTGATCTGGTTGAGTCGATGTTCAAGAGAGATGCCGGGGTAAAAGACTCTTCCGGTTTGATTCCCGGTCATGGTGGGGTGCTTGACCGTTTTGATACGATTATGTTTGTATCGCCATTTATTTACTTTATTACGTTTTACCTCTGAAATTGAGTGGGTGGTGAAAGCCCTTTTACGGTATGGAATCCAAATGTTTTATATATTGAAGCACAAAATTTATGAGCAAGTGAGTGCTCATACGTGTGTTGACGTGTTAACTGCAAGGGGTTGTTATTATGAAAATTGAAAGCCTTCTTTCCGAGAGATGTATCGTTTTGAATCTTGAACTCTCCCTCAAAAGTGAGGTGATCGACAAAATGATCTCTCTGGTGGCCGATCACCCTGGAGTAGTGGATATAGGCAAGCTTGGGGAGGATGTGTTGAGGCGTGAGCAGGATATGTCGACAGGCATAGGCAAGTCGTTGGCTCTTCCTCATGCCAAGAGCGCGGGTGTGAACCAGCCTGTTCTGGCGTTTGCAACGCTTCAGAAGGTGATTGATTTTGATTCTATTGATCATGAGCCGGTGAAGATTGTCTTTCTTCTGGCGACTCCAGAGGAGATGCTTGCAGAGCATCTGAAGCTTCTCGGACGGATTACGAAGCTGGCCGGGCGCGAGGATGTTCGGCGCAGGCTTGTTCTTGCTCAATCACCTGGCGAGGTCATTGCGCTTTTCAGGGATGAGGAAAAAGATTTCCCACAGATATAAAATTATGTCGCAATTCCAGTCAGTCAAGGGCACCAGGGATATCTTTCCTGAGGAGGCAGTTCGATGGCAGTATGTTGAAGAGGTTGTTCATCGACTTGCAGCGCTTCATGGGTTTCGGGAGATACGGATTCCTCTCTTCGAGTATACAGAGCTTTTTCAGCGGGGCATTGGTTCCACAACGGATATTGTCGGAAAAGAGATGTTCTCTTTTCAGCCTGACCCTCAAGGTCGTTCGGTAACGTTACGTCCGGAGATGACTGCGGGTGTCATGCGAGCCGCATTGCAGAAAAACCTCTTTTCGCTTGGTACGGTACACAAGCTGTACTATATCGGAGAGCTGTTTCGCAAGGAGAGACCACAGGCAGGACGGCAGCGTCAATTCTCCCAGTTTGGAGCAGAACTGCTTGGTGTCTCATCTCCAGCGGCTGTTGCCGAGGTGATCACCATGATGATGCAGATATTCAGCTCGCTTGGTCTGAAAGGGCTGCGGCTCAGGATCAACACCCTTGGTGACAGCGAAGAGCGGGCACGGTTCAGGGAGGCTTTGCAGGGGTGGTTTGCTCCGTTTCATGACATTCTTGATGAAGCATCGAAAGAGCGACTTGAAAAAAATCCACTGAGGATTCTTGACTCAAAAAATCCGGCAATACAAGAACTTGTGGCCAGGGCTCCGAGGTTGTACGATTATCTCAAGGAGTCTTCATTGCGGGATTTTGAGAAAGTGCTTTTCTATCTGGACGAGAGGAATATTGCTTATGATATTGACCATCGTCTTGTTCGGGGTCTTGATTACTATTGTCATACAGCCTTTGAAGTCACCAGCCCGGAGCTTGGTGCACAGGATGCCATAGGTGGCGGAGGGCGTTATGATGCACTTGCCCGGGAGCTTGGCAGTGCGACGGATGTGCCAGCCTCTGGTTTTGCCGTAGGAATGGAGAGGCTTCTGATTACGATGGAGAAACAGGGACTGCTGGCGGAGCTTCCTTCAGATGTGCCGCTGGTTTATGTTGTTGTGCAGCAGCAAGATCTGCTCGATAATGGTCTGCAGCTTGCCTGGCAGTTGCGTCAGGCTGGCATTACAACAGAGATTGATCTTGCCGGAAAGAGTATGAAAGCGCAGATGCGGGAGGCCAACAGAGTACATGCCTCTTATGCGTTGTTTCTTGGTGCCACGGAATATGCGACAGGGTGCTACTCGCTGAAAAATTTGGCCACCTCTGAACAGATAACCCTGACGCTGGATGCGATGCTTCAGTTTCTGCAAGAACCGAAAGCCCAAAAGCCTTTTTACTCATGACGACCTGGCCACACAAAGTAACGGTCTATGGAAAAAAAGAGTGCTGTCTGTGCGATCAGGCCATGGATGTGCTTGAAAAAGTGTATACTTCATCGCCATTTGAACTTGAAAAAATTGATATTTCCGACAATCCGGAGTTGCTTGCGACGTTTGGTTTTACCATTCCGGTTATTTTTGTAGATGGTATTCAGGCATTCAAATATCGGGTAAACGAAAATCGCCTCAGGGCGTTGTTGAGTCAATGCTGAAATTTATTCTTTTCACAATTATCCTTTTTCTTGGCATTCGTCTGGCCATTCGTCTGGTGCTCCGTCTCTTGCGTGGCGGTATTTTTCTGATGAACAGGCGGAGATATGATCAGGCTGGAGCTTCATCAGCTCAACGTTCAGCAGGAGAGCCTCTTGATGAGGCTGATTATGAGGTGATAGAGAGCCACTTGAACGAGAATAAAAAATAAAGAGCGAGTTGTTGAGGATGGTTGTTTTGCTGTTGGCAGGTTTTTTTGTACATTCAGACACTTGATTTGGAAGGTGTACAATTATCTTTATCTGAAGTGGGGTTTCCCCACTTTTTTGTTTTCTGAAAAAAGTTTGTGAAGTCTCCATGCAAAAGCGCATAAGCAATTGTCTTCTCCAGATTATAGCAGAGTCTGCCGGAACGCGGGGCGAAGGAGCCTATCTTATTGATGTGAAAGTTAAAGGCAAGGGGAGTGGCCGGAAGATAGAGATACTCATGGATGCTGACAGTGGTATTCGTATTCATCAGTGCGCATGGTTCGGCAGAAGGATTAGAGAGATGATTGAAGGCGATGAAGAACTTCAGGAGCTGATCGGAGAAAATTTTGACCTGATGGTCTCATCTCCTGGTCTTGGTGAGCCCATTATCATTCACCGGCAATATATCAGGCATATTGGCAAGCTTTTGAGCCTCAGGTACACCGATTTGTCCGGGGTGCAGACTGAGTTGCGTGGCCACCTTCGGGAGGTATCGCTTTCCGAAGAGAGCAGGTCATGGATAACTGTTGAGCCGGAAAAGGGAAAAAAAAAGGGTTCGCAATTAGTTGCGGGGTCAATCATGCTCTACCTTGATCAGGTGATTAGTGCGGTGCCTGAGGCGGAATTATAGTTTTTTTTTACGGAAGGAGAGTGATTTTCTTTTATAAATGCACAAGTCTATAGAGAGAGATGGTCAAAAAGAAGATAAAGGATGAGGGGCAGGACAGACGGTTGCTGATTGCTGGTGCTTTTGGAGAAATTGAGCAGTCAAGAATCTTTCTGGACAAACGCACCGAAGTTGCGGCTGTGAAAATGGATATTGCCGATCTTCTCAAGGATATTATTCAAAAGCAGCTCAGGAAAGATTATGATCCTGAAGTTGAATCCAACATATTTATCAACCCTGAAAGGGGCGATTTTGAGGTATATATTCTCAAAAAGATTGTGGAAGAGGTCGATATAGAGAGTATTGAGATTTCTCTTAAAGATGTACGGAAGATTGATGATTCCCTGGAGGTTGGCGACTCTTATGAAGAGGGCCCTATCAAGCTTGAGGACTATCTGAGTCGTAAATCCATCCAGATTATCAAGCAATCTGTGCAGAAAAAAGTCAGGGATCTGGAGCGCATGGTTGTGTATGAAGAGTGTCTTGAAAAGGTTGGTGAAATTGTTGCTGGTGAGGTATATCAGATTCGTGCGAATGAGGTTATTTTTACCTACAATACCTCGAAAGATCATCGTGTTGAGCTGGTGTTGCCGAAGTCAGAGATGATGAAGAAAGACAATCCTCGTCGCACACCAAGGATGAAGCTCTATATCAAGCGCATCGAACGCGAAAAGGCAAAAGTGCGGCTTGACGATGGAACTATGGTAGAACGGGAAAAGGCTGACGGAGGAATGAAGGTCATAGTATCGAGAGTTGATGACAGGTTTCTGTACAAATTGTTTGAGCATGAGGTGCCAGAAATTCTGGATGGATTGATTGTGATCAAGGCCATTGCAAGAGTGCCTGGTGAACGGGCCAAGGTTGCCGTTGAGTCAACCAGTGCAAGGATTGATCCTGTCGGAGCAACTGTTGGATATCGCGGTAAACGGATCCAGAGCATTGTCAAGGAGCTGAACAACGAGAATATAGATGTTATTTATTACGCTGATGAGCCGCAGATTTATATCTCCCGGGCGATGCAGCCAGCGAAAATTGATCCGCTTACGATTCATGCTGATATGAAGACGCGGAAAGCGAGAGTTATGCTCAAGCCGGACCAAATCAAATATGCCATCGGAAAGAATGGAAATAATATTCACCTGGCGGAAAAACTGACTGGTTATGAGATTGATGTTTATAGGGATGTCATCGACAAATCGACAGAAGATCCTACGGATATCGATATCATTGCGTTCCGTGAAGAGTTTGGCGATGATATGATTTATCAGCTTCTTGATGGCGGTCTTGATACCGCCAAAAAAGTGTTGAAAGCTGGAATTGACAACATTGAACTCTCTCTTCTTGGCTCTCCAAAAACAGAAGAGCAGACGGTTTTCGGGAAGAGTTACAAGAGTATCGTAAAACCAAGAGAACGAAAAGTTACCGATGAGGAAAAGCGTTATTGGAAAAAGATAGCCGAAAACATTTATAAAACCGTGAAGGAGCAGTTTACTGATGCGGATCTGGAGGGGCTATTTGATGACGATATCGATTCAGCTCCTGATGAATCGGCGATTGACAAAGCAGACATATCGTCATAGAGAGTGACATTGGCTAATGTGGTAAAGAGTTTATAAATCCAGAGGAGGATGTAATGGCCCTTGAGGACATAGGAATAAGATATCGAATAAGTGATATAGCGAGAGAACTGCAGGTGAGTCCGCAGGAAGTATTACTTTTTGTCAAGCAGGAAGGTGTCAAGGTGGCATCGACATCCTCTATGGTAAGTGAAGAGATACATGGACTGATATTTGGGCATTTCAGTGTCGAAAAAAAGATGGTCGACGATACAAAAAAAATAAGAGCTGAAAAGGAGAAGCGTTTGTCGAGGCTCGAGGAGCAATCGAGGAAAACTTATGAAAAAGAGCAGCATCTGAGTGAAACACTTAGTCCACAACCGCTTCAGCCTGCCCCTCCAGTTGCGGTCATTCTGCCTGATCTGGCGCAGGATATTCATGACATCAAGAGCGAGGTTGTTGTCGGAATCGCCACACCAGAAATTCAGGAATTGCATGCGGAACCTGAACTGGAACAGGAAGTTCTGGTGGCCGAACTTTCTCCCGCAGTGATTTTGCAGGAGGCACTTGATTTTGTTGATACCAATGATACCAATGATGCTCCTGAACCTGACCTCGTAAAGTCTCCAGAGTCTTCTGGAGCCATTGATACTGTTGAGCCGATTGAAGCCGATGAGCCCATTGCTATTTCAGAGTCAACCCTGACCATTCCTGAATTGCCTGAGTTGGAGCTGCCAAAAGAGGAGCCATCAGTGAATGAGCATCTTGTCTCTTTTGATGCTCCGCAGATGATGGGCGGTCTTACCGTGGTTGGTACTCTTGATATTCACGCAGGAAGAGGAAAGAAAAATCGTAAAAAGAATTTCAGGGAGCAGGCGGATGCCCTGAAAGATGAGTTCGAGCCAAAGGTGGTTGCAGAGCTTCGTGAAGAGGAGAAGGTTGTTGCTGCAAAGAAGCCAGTGAAGGCAGTAGTCGAAGTCAAGCCAAAAGTTGTTGTGGCTGACAGTTCTGCCGTAAAGAAGAAAAAAGGGAAGAAAAAGAAGAAAATCGAGGTTGACGATAAGGTAATTTCAGCCAATATCCAGAAAACAATCAGCGGCATAGAGGATCGAAGCAGTACTGGTTCACGACAGAAGTTTCGCAAATTGCGCCGAAATGAGCGTGAGCGAGAACATGAAGAGGATGAGGCGTTTCGCGAGTCACAGCGGATGATTTTCAGGGTTACTGAGTATGCCTCTCCGCATGAGCTGGCCGAGCTTATGGGGATTACAGCAAAAGAGATTATCCAGAAATGTTTTGCGCTTGGCAAGTTTGTTACCATCAATCAGCGGCTTGACAAAGAATCGATTGAACTTATAGCCCTTGAATTTGGCTTTGAGGCCGAGTTTATTTCAGAGGTAGAGGCAACAGCCGTTATTGTTGAAGAGGATGCAGAAGAAGATTTGCAGACTCGTCCGCCGGTGGTCACCATCATGGGTCATGTCGATCACGGAAAGACCTCACTGCTTGATCATATTCGTAACAGCAAAGTTGTTGCTGGTGAATCCGGTGGTATTACCCAGCATATCGGCGCTTATGAAGTTACTGTTGACGGGAACAGAAAAATCACTTTCCTTGATACACCTGGCCATGAAGCCTTCACTGCAATGCGGGCGAGGGGTGCGCAGGTGACCGATATCGTTATCCTTGTTGTGGCGGCTGACGACAGTGTCATGCCTCAGACGATAGAGGCGATTAACCATGCGAAAGCAGCAGGAGTGCCGATTGTTGTAGCTCTCAATAAAATTGACAAGGTTGAAGCCAATCCGGAGAAGATCAAGACGCAGTTGAGTGAAGCTGGCGTGCTTGTTGAGGAGTGGGGTGGTGTCTATCAATGCCAGGAAATTTCAGCAAAGAAGGGTATTGGTATTGCCGAACTGATGGAAAAGGTGTTGACCGAAGCTGAAATACGTGAGTTGAAAGGCAACTATTCTCCAGATATCCAGGCCAGCGGTATTATTGTTGAGTCCGAGCTTGACAAGGGCAAGGGTGTTATCTCCACCGTACTCGTGCAGCGCGGAATTCTTAAGGTTGGCGACCCATTTGTTGCCGGCAATACGATGGGCAAGGTTCGTGCTCTTATGGATGAGAGAGGCAAGAGAATTCTTTTTGCCAACCCTTCGCAGCCGGTCAGGGTGCTTGGTTTTGAAGATCTTCCGCAATCAGGTGATGCCATGACGGTAATGGCGACCGACAGGGAGGCACGGGACCTGGCGCAGAAACGGCAGGTGATTCGTCGTGAACATGATTTCCGCCGGAGTACTCGTGTCAAGCTCGACAGTATTGCCCGTCAGATCAAGGAGGGGCTGATGAAAGAGCTGAGCGTTATTATCAAGGCCGATACCGATGGTTCGATTCAGGCGTTGGCAGATGGTCTCATGAAAATTCAGAACGAAGAGGTCAAGGTACAGATTATTCACCAGGGTGTTGGACAGATTACGGAAACGGACGTGTTGCTTGCTGCAGCTTCTGATGCAATCATTATAGGTTTCAGAGTGCGACCGAACGTTAACGCTAAAAAGCTGGCAGAGAAGGAAGATCTTGATGTTCGCTTCTACAGTGTCATTTACCATGTGTTGGAAGATGTCGAGAAGGCGCTCGAAGGAATGCTCTCTCCTGAACTCCATGAAGAGAGTCTTGGCTCTCTTGAGATTCGCCAGATTTTCAAAGTGCCAAAAATAGGCAATGTCGGTGGATGTTATGTTCTGGAGGGCAAGCTGTTCCGTGATTCCAAAGTTCGTCTTCTGCGTGATGGTGTACAGATTTACGAAGGCCAGCTTGCAGCGCTCAGGCGCTTCAAGGACGATGTCAAAGAGGTTGATGCCGGATATGAGTGCGGTATGAGTCTCAAAAATTATGACGATTTCAAGGTAGGCGATGTTGTTGAGGCCTATAAAATTGTTGAGAAAAAGAGAAAACTTTGAACAGCTTATTGTTGATACATGTCGATACGTACTGACAGGGTTGCATCGCTGCTGCAACATGAACTTGGAGCAATTTTTCAGAAGGAGCTGCCTCGCAGCGGTCCGATTGTTACTGTGGTCGATGTGAAGATCACACCGGACTTGAGTATAGCAAGGTTTTATATCTCCATTATAGGGACGGATGAAGAGCGGGCAAAAGCTATGGAGAGCTTGAAGGAAAAAACCAAAAGTATTCGAAAAATTCTTTCATCGAAAATCCGGCACCATTTCAGGCGTATTCCTGAGCTCGAATTCCATGAAGATCACCTGTATGAGCGCGCCAACAGGATTGAGCAGCTTTTGAATCAAGTGAGAAAAGTGCCCGTTGAAACTGGTGATCAGAGAGGCTCGTTATAAACAGTGTGCATGGAAGAGCAGTGTAACCGGGAAAATCTCCCTGATCAGGGAGATTTTCTCCTGATTGACAAGCCCCTTGACTGGACATCGTTTGATGTTGTGGCTAAAGTCAGGAATACCTACAAACGGATTGGATTGAAGCGCAAAGTGGGGCATTGCGGGACGCTTGATCCCAAAGCGACAGGTCTCTTGATACTTGCCACCGGCAGGAAAACAAAAGAGATTGCCTCTCTTGAGTTGCTTGACAAAATATATGAAGGTACCTTCAAGCTTGGCGCAATGACCGACAGCCATGACACTGAGACGGCAGAATATGGCCACTGCAGCACGGCACAGATCTCGGAAGAGGGGGTAAGATCGGCAGCTTCAGGATTTATCGGTACGCGCCAGCAGCAACCACCCATGCACTCAGCGGCCTGGCATAATGGAAAACGTCTCTACGAACATGCTCGCAAAGGAGTGGTGATCAACGAGCGAAAAGCCAAAGAGATTGTGATCCATCACTTTGAGATTACCAGTGTTGAACTACCGCTGGTCAATTTCATTCTTCATGTATCCAAGGGCACCTATATCAGGTCGATTGCCCATGAATTGGGCACTCAGCTTGGTGTTGGAGGTTATCTTGCCTCACTCAGGCGGGTATCTATTGGCCCTTGGCAGCTTGGTTCAGCCAGAACAGTTTCAGAGACTATAGAGGAAATTCTTCAGAAGGCATCAAACACCAGTGAAGGTGAAGGGAGATAACGGGGCGTATGCGTATTCTTGAGTATAATGATAATCATGTTTACAACTATGGTTCGACCACTTCTGTCAATTATGTGCCAGTACCATCAGCAGTAACAGTAGGCTCCTATGATGGAGTGCATAAAGGGCATCGTAAAATTATTGCCCGGATGGTTGCTGTGGCACAGTGTCGCGGGTTACGAACTGTTGTTGTCACTTTTGAGCCTCATCCACGAAGAGTACTTAAGGGTGAAGTTGCTGGCCCACTGGGTTTATTGACTACTCTTGATGAAAAAGTTGAGCTGCTTGAGGGTGAAGATGTCGATCTTCTGGTTCTTGTTCGATTTACTCCCGATTTTGCTTCGCGAAGTTCAGATGATTTTATCAGGAACTTTCTTGTAGGGCTTCTCGGAGCAAAATGTATTATTGTTGGATATGATCACGCTTTTGGGCGAGACAGGAGTGGTAGTCGCGAAACTCTGGAACGGTTGGGGAGTGAGCTTGACGTTGCCGTAGAGGTGGTTAAGGAGGTGTTGATTGGAAATGAACATTTTTCCAGTACGAAAATAAGGAGAATGCTTGACGCTGGTATGATTGAAGAGGCCAATGTGTTTCTTGGATCGCCCTATATGATCACCGGCACTGTGGTCCATGGCGACAAGGTTGGAACACAGATCGGGTTTCCGACAGTCAACCTCAGGTTGATCGACCCGAACAAGCTTTTGCCACATTCGGGGGTCTATCTGGCTCACACGGTGATCGACGGAATATCCTGTAAAGCATTAATGAATATCGGGGTTCGCCCAACACTCTCTTCAGCAGGCATTATCTCTCTGGAAGCTCATATTATAGGATATAGCGGAGATCTTTATGGTTCCGTTATCAGGTTTACTCTGCTTAAATTTATCAGGGAGGAGATGAAATTTCTCACTGTTGATGAGCTGCAGTGCCAGATTGAAAAAGATAAAAAAACGGTAGAGTTGTATTATTAATAATATTATATTGCAGGCTAGGCGATTTATCATATAACAACGGAAGAGATATGAGTTTGACAAAAGAGTATAAAGCTGAGGTAATCAAGCAGTTTGGAGCTACCGAAAAGAATACCGGAAAGTCCGAGGTGCAGGTGGCGCTCTACACCCGCAGAATCAGTGATCTCACCGGTCATTTGCAACAGCATCCCAAGGATAAGCACTCCCGTCGTGGTTTGCTGATGCTTGTGGCAAAACGCAAAAAAATGCTTAATTACGTGAAAAACGTTGATATCGATCGTTACCGTAAGGTGATTGGTGAGCTTGATCTTCGTAAGTAATCGTGTTTGTTGTATGATTTCTGCAGGGTGATTCCCTGTGGGTTGTCTTTTTTACACAAACGCAGGAAGGAGAGCTATGTTGGAAAGTATGACCGGATATGGCAGCGCAGAAGCAGTTGATAGTGGTATTCGGACACTTGTTGAGATGCGCTCAGTAAATAACCGGTTTGCCGAAATCAGTGTGAAGCTTCCCCGTCAATTACTCTCTTATGAACTCGAAGTAAGGGAGTTGGTGCGTCAGCATTTTCAAAGGGGGAAGATATCTGTTTTTGTGCAGATTCAGGTTGACGAGGAGCAGCCCATCTCTGTCAGTGTTAATGTCCAAAAAGTAAAGGCATACAAAGAGCTTCTGGAGACTCTGAGGAGAGAGACGGCCCTAGATACTCCACTCCAGCTTGAGCATATTCTCAGATTCCCGGAAATATTTGAAAATGGGACAACCTCTCTGGAAAGCGTCGGTCAGAGTTGGCCTTCTGTGAAGCGGCTTTTGCTTGAAGCCGTTGGTTGTCTCAAAGCCATGCGGCGCCGGGAAGGTGAAGAGCTTTCGCACGATTTCAGAGGAAGAATGGCAGGGATTGATGAGACGCTTCGGCTTATAACTACTCTTGCCTGTGGTAATCTTGAGGCGGTGAGAAAAAGACTTTCCGTTAAAGTCGAGGCTGTTGCCGGAAAAGATTTAGCCTATAGCAGGGATCGCCTTGAAATGGAGCTTGTTCTTGCTGCCGATAAATTGGATATTACTGAAGAGCTGACAAGGTTTGCGAGTCATAACAAGTTTTTTCTTCAAGAGCTTGATAACGATGACAGTGGCACTGGCAGAAAGCTGAATTTTTTACTCCAGGAGCAGTTGCGCGAAGCGAACACGATTGCATCAAAATCGCAAAGTGCGGAAATATCGCAAAATATTGTCCAGATCAAGGAAGAGCTTGAAAAAATAAGGGAACAACTGCAAAATATAGAGTAGTTTTATGGGCGAAGAGCAGTTAATGATACGCTTCAAGTTGCTGCAGATACCATGACAGCCATCAGCAGCCAGTTTCTTTCAAATACATAAAATATATAGTGCAATGTCGGTTAAACCTGTTGACCTGAATAAGTTAAGAAGTGCGCACTTGAATTTGTATGAAACAGTGGTCGCCATTTCAAAAAAGGCTAAGAGATTACATGACGATGAGAGGGCAGAGCTCGAAGACAAGCTTCTTCCTTATAAAGAGATGATACGTAATCCGAGTAGCGAGTCCGAGTCTGACAAGATTTTTCCAGAGCAGATCGCCATCAGTCTGGAGTTTGAAATTCGTGAAAAGTCTTCACACAAGGCTGTTGCCCAGTATTTTGAACGGAAGTATGATTACACTCTGGAAAAACCGGTAGAGAAAAAGGTCGTTCAAATCGAAGATAATGATGAAACTGACGGGGATTAACCAGATTACCCTTCGTGTTAATGACCTGCTCAAGGCTGAGGAATTTTATTGCGATATTCTTGGTATAAAGCTTGATCACAGGGTTGGTGCCAGCATATCGTTTCTTCGCCTTCAGTCAGACCTGCTGGTGCTCGTGAAGGCAGAAACTGTCGGCTCTCCCGGGGCGAGGGATATCCGGGTCGATCATTTTGGTTTCAGACTGGCTTCTGATGGTGAAGTTGATGCCGCAGCCCGTTATCTGGATGACAGGGGAGTTCATATCGTGACCTATCCTGCCCGTCGTCGGGAAGGCAAAGCTTTTTTTGTTATGGATCCTGATGGTAATCTTGTAGAGTTCTACTCGATGTATGACAATGGCATAGGGGATGATAGCCCGGATGTGGATTTATCCACACCCGGCACTTATGCTACGGCAAGCCGAAAGAATCTTGTAGAGGAGAGAGACTCAACCAAGAGTCGTCGCTCAAGAAAATAACTCAGGGTTTTGGTGCAGCCACATCTCAGCATCATGAAGCTGAGATGGAGTGTTGATACCGAGAATTTCGTCGGCATTATCTGTCGTGAAGGCACAAACCCTTGTTCCTTTTCCAAAGCATACCGCAAAAACATCCGTCAGATAGTACTCTTTTTGCGCGTTGTTGGTGTCAATTTGCCCGAGAGCGTCAAAAAGCACTTTGGCATTGAAAACGTAAACTCCGGAATTTATCTCCTTCACCTCACGTTCCCCTTCAGAAGCATCCTTTTGTTCAACTATTTTCAGGACAGTGTCGCTGTTTGTCTTCCGAATAATCCTGCCATATCCGGTCGGGTCATCAAGCTCTGCGGTCAGAACTGTTGCCACTGCCTCTGTTGAACGGTGAAATGCAATCAAATTCTTCAGCGTCAAGGGATTAACCAATGGAGCATCTCCAGAAAGGATAAGCACTTCTCCCTGAAAATCGTGGAGATGTGTCTCTGTTTGCATAACAGCATGTCCAGTTCCCAGTTGAGGTTCCTGAAGCGCAGCAGCGACCTTGAATCGGGCTGATGCATTTATGACCCGTTCTGCCTGGTGACCGACGACAAGAACTATTTTTTCAGGCTGAAGAGATTGAGCTGTCTCCAGCACATAGTCGATAAGAGGGAGGCCGTTTGCCAGGTGCAGTACCTTTGGAAGCTCTGACTGCATTCTGGTCCCTTTACCGGCGGCCAAGATAATTACTGCAAGTGCCATTGATCTGTTATGAGTATGGAGTGTATTTGAGAGAATCAAGAGACAGGTTGCTTCTCTTCACCTACATAGTGTCGACTTTTGGGGTTGTTCTTTTTGTCGACAATAAGAACCATCGGCTTGAAAAGGCGTGCTTCAGCCTCTTCCATGATGGTAAATGTCATGATGATGATCTCATCGCCAACCAAAGCACATCGAGCAGCAGCCCCGTTGAGCTGAATCTCTCGGGAGCCTTGGGCCCCCTCGATAATGTATGTCTCAAACCGTTCGCCATTATTGTTATTGACAACAAGTACTTTTTCGTTGGGAATCATATTGGCCATTTCGAGCAGCTCATTATCAATAGTGATGCTGCCTTCATATTCGAGATCTCCGCTGGTAACAATAGCGTTATGTATTTTTGACTTCAGAACGTGTAATTTCATGAACAAAAGAACTTCATTATTGTTGTATAAGGGCCTCACCGCTTCCCCGGAAAATCCGATACCTTTTCAAGGCCTGATCACTTTCAAAACCCTTTCCCCGAATTATCTCCTCCGGCATCGTAATGGTAACAGCCCTGTCTGAACGTATCATGGTATCCTTGGCACTTCTCCTGACATACTCTGTGCTCAAGATGGTTCCTTCAGTTGAGGTTACCACAACGCTACCCGTCGCCTCAATATCCTGATTATCATGAATAACAGCACTTTCGGCCGTGATAGTTGTTGTTGCTCTACCGTTGTCGTCAAAGAGAGTTAGTTTTACTCCCCCATCAAGATGATATTCGCTGCCGTTCTTTGTTCTATACTCTGCCTCGTGAGCAGCCTGAACGACACCATGGCGTATACCGGATGTTGTAAGATCCACCCTGGCCATCCAGCTCTCTTGTATCAAATTTTCTGGCACAAAGGAAGCCTTGGCAGGGGAGCGTCTATTCTTGACATCCCCACTGCATCCCGGCGTTACGATCAAAAGAACAAACGAAATAATGGAAACGATTCTTCTCAATTCGGGAGAGCATTACTTGATATTCAACTTGTCCAGAACCTTGAAGGTAAGATCGTTTTCAGGTGCGACATAAATAGAAATATTCCTTTCGAGAACAAGGGTAACTCCCTCTTTTAGAGCAACAGACTCAACAGCGGCCAACAATTTCTCGCGAATCGGCGCAAGAAGTTCCTGCTGTTTCTTTTCTACAACACCACCACGTCCAAACTTTTCCTGCTGATATTTTTCAAGAGCAAGGCCTTTTGCGCCAAGATCCTTCTCTTTCTGATCTCTTGCTGTTTTTGTCAGTGATGCAGCCTGTTGCCGATATGTGGCGACTGATTTCTGATACTCCTGATTCAATCGATCCAGCTCTTTCTGCAATGGAACGGCGGTTGCCTGTAGCGTAGCCTCAGCTTGTTTTGTTTCAGGCAGCATTTGAATAATTTTGCCCGAATCAACGACGCTTACCTTTGCTCCTTCCTGAGCCGCAAATGACTCAGGCCCAACCAGTGCCAGGCTCAACCCGACAGCCATAATGACACGGCGAGACATGTTAATAAATACTTTTGAGTGACTCATCAATGTTAATCGTTTAGGTTAGCGTGATTAATGCTTCCATACCGTTGAATGTGAAATTGCTCAATATAATCAAGTCAAAGGTAATAATTCCCTGTTAAAAAACTACACAAAGCTGCATAACCTCTTTTTTTGAAGAAACGGAAGGTTTTCAAAAGGCTGTTTTCAGAAAAAACTGTCCAGGTTGTTGCATAATTGCTGCTTTCAGTTCCAGTTCAAACAAATGTACAAGAAGCGAGGGGATATCAAGTTTTGAAGCAGTGGCAAGTGCATCTATGTGCATGGGCGCACTCCCCATGCAATTGATAATATTTTTTTCAGAAAGTGTGAGGTTGTCGGTGGTGCTCTCCTGTAATGGAGCGCTCACTGAAGATCTTTTGGCTGATATTCCTCCAAGTTCGCTGATGATATCTTCTACGTCCATGATCGCTTTTGCCTGACCTTGCTGGATGAGCTTGTTCGTTCCCCTTGAGGTTCTTGAGAAAATACTTCCCGGGATGGCAAAAACCTCCCTGTTCTGCTCAAGCGCAGAGGTGGCAGTAATCAGCGATCCCCCTTTCAGATCTGACTCTATGACGATGGTGCCTGAAGTGATGCCTGAAATAATGCGATTTCTCTTTGGGAATTTTCCCGGAGAGAGTGCAGAGCCAATCCACTCTTCTGAAATGATGGCACCCTGTTCAATAATCTTTGGCCATAGTTTTCCCTTCGGGTCGGTATAGATGGTCTCAACGCCGCTTGCAAGTACAGCAACCGTTATCCCCCCATGTTCAAGAGTCGCCGTATGTGCCGCAGTATCGATGCCATAAGCCAAGCCACTGAAGATGGTTATGCCGCAATTAACCAGCTCCTTGCAGAGCAGGGCCGTAACCTGTTTGCCATAGTGCGACGCATACCTTGTGCCGACCACAGCAAGGCCTGTTGACTCTTTATCTGGAAGTTTTCCCCGCACAAAGAGGCATGGCGGGGGGTCATATATCTCTTTCAACAGTTGCGGATAATCATGATCAAGAATGGTTATGATGGTTGCATTGTGTCGGTGAAGTGAGGCAATCTGCTCTTCTGCGGCCCGCATGGCCTCTTCTTTTGAAGGTGCGTGGTGAAGAAAATGGTGGATCTGTCGGGCAAGCGATTCACCAATTCCCGATACCTGCACAAGCTCATTGACATCGGCATGCAGCACATCTGCCAGATCAGGAAAATAGCCGGTTAAAGCCTTTATTCTTGCGGGGCCGATACCCGGAACAAGTGTCAGGAGAAGGAGAAGAAGCCTCTGTTCCATGGTTTCATGATGCTGCATAATTCACCGTGGTTAGAAGTCTCTCTGCATCAGCAGACGAGCAAACCCTTTCAGGTACTCTTTCCCCTCTGCATGAGGCAGGCTTTCAAGAGCGGTCAGCGCCTCCTCAGTATTTTTGTTGATCAGTGCGGCAGTCTCCTCAAGGACTCCACATTTCACAAAGAGATCTTTCACTTCCGGCACTCTCTCTCCGCTAATGCCTTTATTGGTGATGATGGAGTTAAGCAGATCGCGGTTAGCGCCTGAACTGAGCTCTATAGAACGGAGAAGAAGCCAAGTCCTTTTGCCGTTAACGATATCTCCACCGGCCATTTTGCCGGACTTTCCATCTACAGCCATAATATCCAGATAGTCATCCTGTATCTGAAATGCGCGGCCTATTTTTTCTCCGAACAGCACCAGGCTTTGAAGCTGTTCCTTCGTCGCATCACCGGCAACTCCGCCGGCTTCAAGTGCGGCTGAAATAAGTCGTCCGGTTTTTTTGGCAATCATGTCGAGATAGTCTGCTATGGTGGCATCTTTTTTCTCTTCAAGCTCCATGTCGAGTGCCTGCCCTTCACAGATGGTGATATTGGCGTGGTTGAGAATATGTACAAGTTCAGCATGGCGGTTGCTCTTCGCCTGCAGCGCAAGATCATAAGCATAAGCAATCATCATATCTCCTGCCAGGATGGCGGCATTGATGTTCCACCTCTTGTGAACGGTAAGTCTGCCGTGGCGGAGCTCTGCCTGATCCATGATGTCATCATGGATCAAGGTAAAATTATGGAGGATTTCAACGGCAAGAGCCACATTCAGTGTCTCTTCCGAAGAGCCACATACCGCTTCTGACGCAAGGAGCGTCAGAAATGGACGGATTCGTTTTCCCTTGCCTTCAAGAATATACCTTGCAGGAGCATAAAGGGTGGCCGGGGTTTCCCTGTCAAAACACCTGCCGAGCGCATCATTGATCTTCTTGTGGTAGAGAGCGTATTTTTTTTCAACAAGTTCCTGTGTAATAGGCATAGTCATGATGAAACTGGTCAGTGTTTGATAAGAAGTCTTTTGTTTCTGAGATCCTCAATGGTTGCCGATCCGGTAAGGAACATCACAGCCCGTAGATCGTTAAGCCAGGTATCAATTGTTTTTTCAAGGACTCCTTCGTGCAGCGCCTTGAGGATATAACGTGCAGATGCGGCGAGCCTGGCTCCAAGCGCCAGCGAAGTGGCAATATCAGTGCCGCACGCTATTCCGCCTGAAGCGATGATTTCAACATCCTTAAACTCAGGATGCTCTTTTTTAAGTTCGAGGATATCCAGCAGGCATTGAGCCGTAGGAATTCCCCAGTTCAGAAGAAAATCAAGAGCGGCCGGGCTGAATCGATTGTCATGGCCGAATTGCCGAGTATAACGAATCTCCTCAACTTTTTGCCAACTGATTCCTCCTGCGCCCGCTACATCAATGACGCTTACCCCGGCCTCTATCAGTTGTCGGGCAACGGTTGCCGAAATACCGCATCCAACCTCTTTGACAATAACCGGAACAGTGATAGTGTTGGTGAGTGTTGAAAGTTGCTCAAGAACATGTCGGAAATTTGTGTTGCCTTCAGGCTGAAAAAGCTCCTGTGCAGCATTAAGGTGTACAATCAGTCCATCGGCATTCAGCAGATCAAGCATCATTGTGATGTCGCTTTTACGCAACCCTTTGGCAATCTCTGGCGCACCAATGTTGGCAAAAATCTGAATTGAAGGAGCGAACTTTCGTGTAATGGCAAAACTTTCGCGATATGAACTATTCTCAAGCGCCTGTCGCATACTGCCAACGCCAAGCGGAATGTTGAACCGTTCCGCAGCCTCTGCCAAATGCTGGTTGAGTGTCGAAGCTTCGCTGTATCCCCCGGTCATCGAAGAGATCATCAAAGGAGCCCCGATTTTTTTTCCAAGAAATGTTGTCGAGAGGTCAATATCGGAGAGAGAGAGTTCAGGCAGCGCATTATGGACAAACTCAAATCGCTCAAGGCCTGTCGTTTTGCAGTTAAAAACAACATCTCCGTGGAGACATATCTCCACGTGGCTATGCTTGCGCTCAATTGTTATATTGTCTGAGGTGTCGCTCATGCCGTTTGGACAGGTTCCGTTAAAGATCTCTCTCTACTCTGTCCAAGATAGCATATCTTGATAAAAATAGTTCATAACTTTTTACCTTGCTGCAGAAGTGGTTTTATCATGCTGAAAACGCTGTTTGATATAGCGGTACGTCACCTGCTTGGGCGCCGCCGGCAGACATTGACCACCATTTTTGGCGTTGCCATAAGCACGATGGTATTGATTACCACCAACTCTTTGACCCGGGGACTTCTTGAGTCATTTATTGAAACAATCGTTAATGTTGCACCGCATATAACCGTTAAAGGTGAAAAGATTGATCCTGTGCCGTTGAACCTTCTCAAACGGGAGAACTTCTCCGAAATTGCTTTTGTTGATAACAATATCCAGAAACTTGAGCGAGAAGAGGTGCGTAACTATCGACAGATTCTTACGCTATTGAACTCACCGGCATATCAAAAACAGGTTACGGTCGCCTCGCCTTATGTCAATGCACAGGTTATGGCGGTAAAAGGGAGCCGTAATCAGCCAATTCTCCTCAAAGGTGTTTTAATTGATCGGGAGGATGCTATCAGTGGAATCCGCAAAAAAATGGTCAAGGGTGATATTGCCCTGTTTGAAAAAACGGCCCATGCGCTTCTTGTCGGGAAAACAGTTGCGAAGGATATGAATCTCAAGCTGAATGATCAGGTTGTTCTTATTCCTGCTTCTGGAAAAAGCAGGCAGTGCAAGGTGGCGGGCATTTTTTTTTCCGGTATCAATGCTGTTGACAACAGTGTTCTCTCTTCGCTCAAATTTGCCCAGATTATTGATGGGTTGCCAGCCAACAAGGTGTCGGGTATTGCGCTCAAAGTGGCTGATCCGTTTGCCAATGCCTCACTGTCAAAAGATCTTGAGCGGGTTACCGGTTATCGTTGTATGACCTGGCAGACGGAAAATGCAAGTCTACTCTCCCTTTTTACTCGTATTGGTTATATCGTTTTCTCTCTGGTTGGCTTTGTTGGTATTGTCTCCGGGTTTGGAGTGGCAAATATTCTGGTAACCACCGTTTTTGAAAAGAGCCGGGACATTGCCATCATGAAGTCTCTGGGATTTTCCGCTGTTGAGATGGTGAGCATGTTTATTTTTGAGGGGTTTATGGTGGGATTGGCAGGAGCGCTTGCTGGAGGGGTACTGGCAATCGGGTCAATCAGTCTCCTTGCAAGTCTTCCCATAGAGAGTTCCCAGGGGCCTTTGACCAAAACAGGTTTCAGTATGTCCTGGAATCCTCTCTATTTTTTGCTCATTATCGGCATAACGGTGCTGATCAGTACGCTTGCGGCAATTCTGCCGTCAGCGCGTGCCGCAAAACTTGATCCGATCACCGTCCTCAGGGACAGCAGTTTGTAATGTTCACAACTCAGCGGGAAGAGTCTGTTCCGGGTGCTGCAAAAGGTAGAGTTTGTAGTAAAGTCCTCTTTTAGCCAGGAGCTCCTGGTGGTTTCCACTCTCTTTGATGACCCCTTTGTGCAGCACAATAATTCTGTCGGCTTTCTGAACGGTTGAGAGTCTGTGGGCAATAATAATGGAGGTGCGCTCACTCATGAGGCGGGCGGTTGCCGCATCAATAAGCGATTCGGTTTCGGTGTCAACCGAGCTGGTGGCCTCGTCAAGCACCAGAATTTCAGGATTGTAGAGGAGCGCCCGGACGAAGGCAATCAACTGTTTCTGGCCTGAGGAGAGGCCGGTGCCGTTTTCAAGAACCCTGTACTCATATCCACCCGGAAGCTGCTGAATAAAGCGGTCGGCTCCCACAACCCTGGCTGCCTCCTGCAGAGCTTCATCAGTGACCTCGGGATTGCCAAAGGCGAGGTTCTCTCTTATGGTTCCGGAAAAGAGAAACACATCCTGCATCACAACACCGACAAGCCTTCTGACCGAGAGTTCCGTTATCTCCTGCAACGGGGTGCCGTCAATGGTCACGGACCCTTTTGTGAAGGGGTAGAGCTTTGAGATGATATTGATCAGCGTTGTTTTTCCGCTTCCTGTGGCACCGACAATGGCAATCTTTTCTCCCTGCCGGATGGTCATTGAAATATCTTTCAGCACCCAGTTTTCACCTTCATAAGCGAACCAGACATTATTGAACGCAATACTATCCCTGAACGAAGCGATATTGTACAGGCCAGACGGCTCCTCAATTCCCTCTTTTTCATCAAGGAGCCGGATAATGCGGTCAGAGCTTGCGATGGCGGTCTGAATAACATTGAACCGGTCAGAGAGGTGCTGCAGCGGGCGGAAAAACAGCCATATATACTGAACAAACGAGACCACAACCCCAATGGAGAGATCGGCCTTAAGCAGTCGTACACCGCTGTACCAGAGTACAAGGCCGGCAGCAGCCGAGCTCAGCACCTCAATCAGCGGAAAGTAGATAGAGAAGTAAAATACAGTCCGGATATTGGCATCCCGGTGATCTGCATTGATTGCCGCATAGTTGCCTGCTTCGCGCCCTTCACGGTTAAAGAGCTGCACAATGGTCATGCCGGTAAGATGCTCCTGAAAAAAGGTGTTCAGTCTTGCGTTATGGGTAAGAACATCCTGAAAGGCAATCCTCACCCTTTTTTTGAAGGCCATGGTTGCATAAATCATCAAGGGAAGAATGGCGAGGACGATGAGGGTGAGTTGCCAGTCAATCCAGACCATCATCACAACAATAAAGAGGAGTTGTAACAGGTCGCCCAGAATTGTGATGATTCCGCTGGAAAGCATCTCATTGAGTGACCCCACATCACTTGTAGTTCGGGTGATCAGTCGTCCAATAGGGTTACGGTCATAAAATCTTGCAGGCAGCTTTTGCAGATGGGTGAAAATATCCATGCGGATGGCAAGCACCGCTTTCTGTCCGATAATCTGTGTCAGCCATGTGGTGATATATTGTTTGATGCCATCCAGAAGAATAGCCCCCGCAAGGATCAGGCTGATCAGGCTCAGCCCTTTGAAATCGGAGCTGGCGATATAATCGTCAATGGCAATTTTTGTCAGATAAGGTCTCAGTGGACCGAGAAAAGAGCCTGCAATGGTAATGACAACAGCAATGGCCACAAGCCTGTTGTATGGCTTGATGTACTTGAAAAGACGGGAGATGATATAGCGGTCAACTGAACTTTTTTTTTCTTTTTGGAGCGTATCATCCTGCTGCGGCTTGAAGCTTTTTTTTGTCGAGTTGTTATTCATGCTTTTTTATGCCTGAGCCTCTTTTTTCAATTTCATGCTTCAGCTCACAGGCCAGTGCTTCAGCTTGTTCTTGAGAGGAGGCCTCGGAATAGATTCTCACAATAGGTTCGGTGTTTGATGGGCGCAGGTGAACCCAACTGTTGGCAAAATCAAGCTTCAGTCCATCCAGACTGTTTGTTTCAGCGGTATTGTAGTGCTGCGAGATATCGTTAAATATGGAACCAAGTGATTCGCGATCCGCATGGTCGAGTACAATTTTTTGCTTGGACATAAAATAATCAGGGAAATGATGCCTGAATTGTGACAGTGTTCCCCGGTTGTTTTCACTGCGCCAGAGGGTAAATGCCTGAACAATCAGCGCGATGCCGACCAGCGCATCGCGTCCGTAGTGTAACTCAGGCAGAATAACCCCACCGTTTCCTTCACCACCGATAACAGCCTGTTGCTCTTTCATCACCTGGCTGACGTTGGCTTCGCCAACTTTGGCGCTGTAACATGCCACCCCGTACCGGTTAGCAATATCACGGAGTGCCCGGCTGCTTGAGAGATTGTTTGCCACCGCTCCGGGTTTGTGCTTCAGGTAAAAATCAGCACAGGCAACCAGCGTGTATTCCTCTCCAAACAGCGAACCATCCTCGCACAGTAGAGCGAGCCGGTCCACATCAGGATCAACAATCAGTGCGAAATCGCATCCACTGTTCTGGAGTGCGTCGATGGTTCCAAACAAATTTTCTTCAATGGGTTCAGGATTTCGGGGAAAGAGGCCGGTGCCACCACAGGCAACTTGCACAATGCTCTCGATTCCAAGTCGTATACAAAGTTTTGGAACAATCGAAGAGCCTGCACCTTCAACACAGTCAACCAGCACCCTGAACTTTTCTCTGGCAATTGAGGCCGGATTGATACAGGGTAGCTGAAGAACCTTTTCAATATGATAGTCGTCATACTTGTTATTCAGGCTGATTGCGCCGATGGCATCCCAGCGTGCAGGGGAAAATTGCTCTTTTTCGGCAATATCAAGAAGTTCAGACACTTCACCGGCGTTTAAAAACTCGCCAAGGTGGTTGAGCATTTTTAGAGCGTTCCAGGCAACCGGGTTGTGTGAAGCGGTAATGATAAGTCCGGCATCAGCCTGTTCAGCGGCCACGGCAATTTCAACCGTTGGCGTAGTGGCAACACCCAGATCAATAACATCACACCCGCAAAGGAGCAGCGTATTGCTGACCAGATCACTGATCGCTTTACCGGTAGGTCTGGTATCTCTGCCGATAACAATGCGGGATCTTTTATCAGGATTCCGCCGAAGCGTCCACGACGCAAAGGCCATTGCAAATGTTGTCAGATTTTTTGGGGTCAGGCTCTCGCCAACTATTCCCCTTATCCCGGAAACGCTGATCATCAAGCTCATAAACGGCTGGGTATCATGATTAATATTTTGCGTAATATAAATCTTTCTCAATCTTTCTCGTTTGTCGTTTGTCGTTTTGATTCGTTTCTCCTATATTGGAAACCTTTTATTATTCTAATAATATTTTATCCAAGAGTAAGCATATATGCCTCTACACAAATCGGCTGAAAAAAGACTGCGGCAGTCAGACAGAAGAAATGCCAGGAACAGAGCACGGAAAAAAGAGCTGAAAGTTCTTCTTAAAACCATGCAAAAACTGATTGATACCAGCGCCGAAAAGGCGGTAGTCGAGGTTGCTTACCGTTCGGCTGTCCAGAAACTTGATCGTCTCGGGGTCAAGAAGTACATTCACCCCAACAAAGCGTCTCGCAAGAAATCACAGTTGACACGGCTTTTAAACAGCTATGTGAAAGCTGATTAAAAAGGTAAAAGTAAAGTGCTGGCGTTGCCATAAGTGATTTTCGTTGTCTGACATCCGGGCTGGATATTTTTTCAGTCCGGGTTTCCATATCCTTCGATTCATGTTTGCATATTTTCGTGGCAAGCTGGTTTCAGTGTTGCCTGAGGAGGCAGTTGTTGAAGTTGCTGGTATTGCTTACCAGTTTCTTGTTTCTGCAACGACAAGCCGACGTTTGCCGGAACCGGGGAACGATGTCCTTCTTTATTCACATCTCTATGTCAGGGAAGATACCCTCCAGCTCTACGGCTTTTCGGGGGAAGATGAGCGACAACTCTTCCGTTTACTTTTACTTACCTCTGGCGTGGGGCCCAAACTTGCGCTTGCCGTTCTCTCTGGATTACAGGTACAGGAGGTTCACGAGGCTATTCTGGCCAATGCACCCGAACCTCTTTATGGTATTTCCGGTGTTGGCAAGAAAACAGCGGCAAGGATTATTCTTGAATTAAGGGATAAAATTCTGAGGCTTACTCCCGTTGGCATCCTGGGTTCACCGGCTTCGCTTCAGACAAGTCGCTTACGGGATGATGCCATCAATGCCCTCGTAACACTTGGTTTTTCCAGGCTTGCTGTTCAAAAAGCTGTTGTTGCTATTCTTGAACAGGATACCACTCTTACGGTTGAAGAGGTTGTCAAGTCAGCCCTTGTTTCCATCCATAATAGTTAACAGCTTTCGGTGACCTATCAGGACGCACTTGATTTTCTCTATCCGTTGCACAGGTTCGGTATACGACCTGGTCTGGAGCGGGTTTTCGCGCTGCTTGATCTTCTGGGTGCGCCACAGAAGCGTCTTGGTCAGGTTGTCCATGTTGCAGGTACAAATGGCAAGGGGACAGTGTCGGCATCTCTTGCATCGATTTTTCAGGCGAGTGGACGAAAAACAGCGCTCTATACCTCGCCTCATCTGGTAGATTTTACCGAACGAATTCGTATCAACGGCGTGCAGATTCCCCGTGAGAGGGTTGTTCACTACTGCTCTTTGTTAAAGAGTGCAGTCATTGATAACCATTCCACCTTTTTTGAAGCGACTACAGCTATAGCTTTTGCCTGGTTTGCGGATGAAGGGGTTGATGTCTCCATTATTGAGACAGGTATGGGGGGACGGCTTGATGCTACCAATATTGTTGATTCGGATTATGTTGTTCTTACAAGCATTGGTTTCGATCATACCGAGTGGCTTGGTGGAACTCTTGCCCTCATCGCTGCAGAGAAGGCGGCGATTATTAAAAAAGGGTGCAGTGTCTTTACTGCTGTCTCAGATCCGGAATCCTTACGACCGATACGGACGATGGCTGCAAGGTGTGATGCTCCTCTATTGTCTTCTGTAACTGATGCGGTATGCAGAGTATCTGCCCGGGAACCGGGAATGATTGAGCTGGATATCAGTACTGTATTGCGGCGTTATCCGGCGTTGAAAGTGCCGCTGACTGGCTTTTTTCATGCTTCCAATGTTACCTTGGCTGTCATGGTTGCTGAGAGCGCGGGTATTGGGGCAGAGCATATCTCTTTGGGACTTGAGCGGTTGTTGCAGACTGGCTATAGAGCACGACTTGAGAAAATTGGCGTTTCACCAACAGTGCTTCTTGATGTATCGCACAATCCTGACGGCATACGAGAAACAGTCAATACCCTCTGTTCATTTCGCCATTGTTATCATCAAGTCTGGGTTGTGCTTGGTCTTGCTTCGGACAAAGATGCCAAGGCAGTTGTTCGGGAACTTCTTCGTCTCAACGCCTCCTTTGTTGTTGTTCCCATTCCATCTGAACGCAGTGCGTCATCTGAATTACTGTGCTCTTTGTGCCAGGAGGAGGGTGCAGAGGCAACGGTGTTCACTAACGGACGGGAGGCCCTTGCCTCTTTGCGGGCAACAGCGGGAGATGATGATCTGATTCTGGTAACGGGCTCTTTTTATCTTGCTGGTGATATTATTGCCAGCGGTATTTGAAGTACCTCTTTTTTATGGAATTATTTTTATTTATATTTTGCCAGCTACAGAAGTTCTTCCCCTTTCATTTTCTTTTCCTGCTTTCATGTCATACAGGCAAAGCACCAAAGGTAATTATCGTTCATGATTTATGTCATTGGGCACTTTGTTGGGGCGCCGTGCAGAGGTAACGCGCTGCTATCCACTCATTTTCTATAGCTTTTTTTACAAACAAGCGTTGAATATAAATTATTGACAATGTCGAACAATTCGAGTTTTAAAGGTCTGGACATCAATATGCTCCAGAAAAAGAAGGTTTCTGAATTGCATGCGTTAGCCAAAGAGCTTGGAGTCATGGCCGCCGGCTTGCGCAAAGAGGAGCTTATTTTCAAGATTATTGAAGCCCAGTCACAGAAGAATACCGACTCTGAAAGTGGAAATGTCATGGTCAATACGGGTGTTCTCCAGGTTATCCCGGAAGGCTACGGTTTTTTACGATCTGTCAATTATAACTACCTCTCCTCTCCTGACGATATTTATGTTTCTCCTTCCCAGATCAAGCGCTTCAACATGCGTACCGGTGATACGGTGTCCGGGCAGGTAAGGGCTCCCAAGGAGGGGGAGCGTTTTTTTGCTCTGTTGAAGATCAATACTATTGATGGTAACGATCCGGAAATTACAAGGGAGAGGCCCTATTTTGAAAACCTCACCCCTCTTTTTCCCCATGAACGCCTCAAACTCGAAACCAAACAGAACGAAGCGTGTGGTCGTATCATGGATATTTTTACCCCGATCGGCAAAGGACAAAGGGGTTTGATTGTGGCTCAGCCGAAGACTGGTAAAACCATGCTCCTTCAGATGATTGCCAATGCCATCATCAAAAATCATCCCGAAGTCTACCTTATAGTTCTTTTGATTGATGAACGACCTGAAGAGGTGACTGATATGGCCCGTAGTGTGCCCGCAGAGGTTGTCAGTTCAACCTTTGATGAGGATCCTGAGCGTCACGTCCTTGTGGCCGATATGGTGCTTGAAAAGGCCAAGCGGCTTGTGGAGGTTGGCAGGGATGTAGTTGTTCTGCTCGATTCTATTACCCGCCTTGCAAGAGCCCATAACACCATCATTCCCCATTCCGGCAAAATTCTGTCGGGTGGTATTGATGCCAACGCTCTCACGAAACCGAAACGTTTTTTTGGAGCGGCCCGCAATATTGAGGAAGGAGGTAGTCTTACCATTATTGCAACAGCGCTTATCGATACTGGTTCACGAATGGATGACGTTATTTTTGAAGAGTTTAAGGGTACAGGAAATATGGAGCTTCTGCTTGACCGCAGGCTCTCCGAGCGCCGGGTATTTCCTTCCATAGATATTCTTCGCTCCAGTACTCGTAAAGAGGAGTTGCTGTTTTCACAGGAAGAACTCTCTCGAACCTGGCTTCTCAGAAAGTATCTTGCCGACAAGAATCCGATTGAATGTATGGAGTTCATGCGCGAAAAAATGGCTGATACGAAGGACAACAAGGAGTTTTTCAAATATATGAATGCCTGATCTCCAATTGAAAATTTGTATGTTTATAAATATTTCCTATATTATCTGCCTTTAAAACAAGAGGAAAGACACTTACTATATGCCCTGCGGAAAAAAGAGAAAACGCCATAAGATGGCTGTGCACAAGCGTAAAAAGATGCGTCGGAAAAACAGGCACAAGAAGCGCCAGAGATACCAGAATAAGTAAGTTCCGGTACTCTCGAGTACCTTATTGAGGTTGAGAATATAGCTCAGTCGGTAGAGCATCTGCCTTTTAAGCAGAGGGTCGAAGGTTCGAGTCCTTCTATTCTCACTGGATGCAAGAGTGCATTCAGTAGTTTTACAAGCCCGAGTGGTGAAATTGGTAGACACACTATCTTGAGGGGGTAGCGCCGAAAGGTGTAGGAGTTCGAATCTCCTCTCGGGCACTTGTTCTGTCAAAAAAAGCCGCTTTTTAGCGGCTTTTTTATTCTGCGAAAAAGAACGTCGTTTTTGCCTTGGTCATGGCAATCAGGAGAATCTTCAATGAATATAGCTGTATGTGTCTGTCAGGTACCCGATACCGCTTCGGTGACAGGAGTTGTTGATGGAGAAGGAGATTTCTCAAGAGTTCATGAGGTGATGAACCCTTACGATGAGTATGCTCTTGAAGAGGCTGTGCGTCTCAGGGAGCATTATCCGCCCGGGGAGGTCACTGTTTTCAGTGTTGCTCCAGATTCGGCCAAAGAGATGGTTCGCAAAGCCCTTGCCATGGGAGCTGATCGTGCCATTCTTGTTGATCACACGGTGGTTTCAGATCCATATCAGACGGCCATTGCCTTGAGTCGGGCCATTTCCTTTTTTTATGGTGGTGTTTTGCCTGATATTGTGTTTTGCGGCAAGCAATCAACAGATTTTCAAAGTGCGCAGGTTCCACCCATGCTGGCAGAGCTTCTTGGCATGGGAGCAGTTACTGGCATTTGCTCTTTGCGTCTCTCCTCGGATGCTCTTCAGGTAGAACGTGAAATAGAGGGGGGGATTGAGTTTTTTGACCTGCACTATCCAGCGTTGCTCAGTGCAGAAAAAGGTTTGAATATACCACGAAAAACCAGTATCAAATCGGTTATGGAGGCGAGGAAAAAAAAAATTGGCTCTTGTTCTCTCTCTTTGGATGTGGATCCTTATGTGGTTATGACTGGTCTGAAATCTCTTGACAGAAAGAAAAGATGCCAATTTCTCTCAGATGGCAAAGAGCTGATCACGCTCCTTCGTGAGAAACACAAACTTTTTTGAGAAGCTGAAACCATAAAAGGTCAACAGGGTAATGTATAAATATCTTGTGTTTCTGGAACAGAGGGAAGGTGTTGTAAAAAATGCCTCCATTGAACTTTGGAACACTCTTCAGCAGCTTGCTGCAGTACGTGAAGATATTACGGTTTGTGGTGTTCTCGCTGGAACTGTTGATCTTCATCAGCTTTACGACAGTCTCGCTGGCAAGGGTGTTGTTTATCATGCAAGCGATCAAGGGTTTACCCTGTATAATTCGGAGCGCTATGCCCGCCTCGCAGGAGATATATTCAAGCGTGAAGCTTGCAGCGCTCTTTTTTTTGCAGATACCATACTCAGTCGGGAACTAGCCCCCAAGCTCTCCATACGTCTGAAAGCAGCAATGTTATCGGGTTTTCCACTGTTTGATGCTACCGGGGTAGATAGTGGTACGCTCCGGCCAGTCTATTCTGGTTCAGCCATGGCATCGTTTCACTTCGATTGTCCATTGAGAATCTATACTATCTCTTCAGTCCCTATACTCTCAGGGACTTCTTCCAGAGGTCATATTGATTTTATTCCACTTCAGCGACTCTTCTCAGACACCGAGGAAGAGTTTTATCCGCTCCTCCGCAGGATGACGATGCGTGAGGGCAGGCAGGATGTTACCGAAGCAGGTATTATCATTTCGGGAGGGAGAGGAGTTGGTGGAGCCGATGGTTTTGTATTGCTTGAGCAGCTTGCATTGCTTCTTGGTGGAGTTGTTGGCGCAAGTCGTCCAACAGTGGATGAAGGATGGCGCCCACAGAGCGAGCAAATAGGGCAGACTGGCAAAACTGTAAATCCAGCGTTTTATTTTGCCTGCGGTATCTCCGGGTCAGTTCAGCACCTGGCCGGAATTGCCTCATCGGCTGTGGTGGTTGCCATTAACAATGATTGCCATGCACCGATATTTGACATTGCAGATTATGGAATTGTTGGTGACTTGCGCCTTGTTTTGCCTGAACTTCTTTGCACCCTGCAGGATTTTTTGAAGAAGCAATGATTAGTATTACCTTGTTGTTAAGGTACATGGTATTTGATTATTTTATGGCCTTGTGTGCAACATTAATTTTTTTCTCATGCGTAAACTGCAGGTAGATATTCTCGGACTTTCAACCAGCCCACATACCAACGGAGCGTATGCCCTCATTCTTTATGAGTTGGAGGGGAAACGAAAGCTTCCGATTATAATAGGAGGGTTTGAAGCTCAGGCAATTGCTCTTAAACTTGAAAATATAAAGCCGCCACGTCCCTTTACTCACGATTTGTTCAAGAATATTGCTGACGCATTTCATCTGCATGTCAACGAAATCATTATTGACGAATTGCACAATGAGACCTTCTATGCTAAAGTTATTTGCGAGGTCAATGGTGAAATACATGAGATTGATGCGCGCCCCAGTGACGCTATTGCCATAGCAGTGCGTTTCAATGCACCACTTTTTGTGACCGAAGAGATAATGAATGAGGCAGGTATCAAAGAGGAGCACAAAGAGGAGAGCGAGGAGGTTCAGGAAAATGAAGAGATGGCTGCTCTTGAACCTGCCTTTGATACTCTGCTTGATGAACTACAGATATCCCTCAGTGAGGCGATAAGTAACGAAGACTATGAAGAAGCTGCCAAGCTACGTGATGAAATTTCTCGAATGAAAAACAGAAGCTGAAGAGGCATCGCAATCCGCTACCTCTTCAGCTCTTTTAACTACTCTGATGTGGTGCCAAAACTGAACATGAAGTTCCATCCCTGTTCAGACTTGGAGGGATTGCTCGCCACAGCATCAAAGCCGTAACCATAAGAGAGCCCGATTTGCCCGATAATCGGCAGGTAGAGGCGAAGTCCAAGGCCAGCAGATTTTTTCAGGTCAGAATAATTGACATCGCTACTTTTTTCCCAGAGATTGCCAGCTTCAAGAAATCCCAATGCGTAAATACTTACTGATTGCGACATGGAGAGAGGGTAGCGAAGTTCAGATGAAAACTTCGAGTAAAATTTCCCGGCGTACAGTGTTGAGGTGGTTGAGCTCCCGGCTCCAAGCTTTTGTCCGAGACTACGGTCGTCATACCCTCTGAGTGGAATGGTAGGCAGAGTTGACAGACCACTGCCTCCCATGTAGAAGTACTCGGTGTAGGGAATATAATCGGTATTATTAAAAGTCGCCAGATAGCCGTGTTGGGTCGAAAGGTTCCATACGAATTTTTTATTAAGAGGTATGTAAAAACTCGACGTTCCGATTAGTTTATAAAAATCAACTGAACCTGGCAGTGGGCCACCGGCAAGTTGCCCTGTAATTGAATTTTTGCTCCCCCGTCTTGGATAGATGGGGCTGTCGATGCTATTGCGGGTTGTTGTGAGGGTTATTGAATACTCCTCAGCTTTGGTTGGCGCATTGGGATCAATGTAGTCGATAAAACTGAGGAAGCCGCCAGTGCTGCGCAGGTATTTCAGCTTCAGGTTGATTGAGCTGTAATCATCGGGCCAGGTCAGTCGTCGTCCGACGGAAAGGGTTGTGCCGTACTGGTCGATGACAGTTGGGTTGTCAATGCTGTCATCAGTATAGTCATAGGCGGTATGAGTCTTGAATGCAGAAAAACCGACTGCGGTTGGAGTGCCAAATGCCCATGGCTCAGTAAAGTTGATACTGAGCGTGTTGTAATTGTAGCTACCGAATTGCCACTGGAAGCCCAGTTGCTGACCGTCGCCATGTGGCAATGGCCGATAGGACTCAGCATTGAAAATATCTTTCAGTGAAAAATTATTAAAGGTGACACCGAGTGCACCGGTAAATCCGGTACCGCTGTAGCCAACAGATGCGTTAAAAGTATCTGTCTGTTTTTCAGCAACATTGTAGGTCAGATCTACTGTATTGTTTTCTGGATGTGGTTCAATATCAGGTGTAATCTGCTCTGGGTCGAAGTAGTTGAGCATACTGAGTTCCCTGATGCTGCGGACAACGTTTTTGCGACTGAACATGTCACCGGGAATTGTGTACAGTTCGCGTCGGATAACATGGTCTTTTGTTTTTGTATTACCGCTGATACGAATTGAGTTAAGCTGGAACGGTTCTCCCTCATGAAGAGAGAAAACCAGATCGACAATATCGGGTTTTATGATCCGTTCTTCAAGATTAGCTTTGAAAGAGAGGTAGCCACGATCGAGATAGAGTGAACTGATATCTGAATTGTCTTGTGAATAGGTCAACCTTTCCTGAATAAGTTTTGGATTATAGGTATCGCCTTTTTTTATCCGGAAGGTTTTGTCAAGAATATCTGTAGAGGCAAACTCCATGGTATTGCCTGACCAGGTGATATCTCTTACATGGTATTTATTGCCTTCGCTCAGATAAATATCAAGCAAAAGCCCTTTTTTATTTTCTGTATAACTGATTGAGTCGCGCAAGACCTGAGCATCGCGGTAGCCATTGTTTCTATAGAACTCAACCAGAATTTTTTTATCCTCGTTGAATTTATCGGTATCAAGCTTTGGTGAGCCTAAAATTCTTTTCCACCACGAGTTTTGGGTAGTCTCTTTAAAAACCCCTCTGAGTTTCTTATTATCAAATGCACCATTTCCATGAAAGGTTATTTTTTCAATAGATACCTTCCTGCCTTCGGTAATGTTAAAGAGAACTTTCGCATGGTTTTTCGTAATCTCCTCTTGGTGGAATTCAGCTTTTGCTGTTAAATAACCCTTTGATGCATAGAGTTTTTCAATTTTATTGGCAGCAGTAAGTAAGGATTGTTCCGAAATTTTTTTCGCTGTTCCAAGGGATGCTGTTTTGGTTAACTCCTCATGGTCAATCTGTTTATTGCCAGTAAAGACGATCTCGTCAAGTGCCGGCAGTTCAGTCAGCATAAACTTGAGAGCAACACTCTTTTGGCCAAGATCAGTAGTACTCACATTGATATCGCTGAAAAGCTGCAGCTTCCAGAGGTATTGCAGCGCCCTGGAAAGTTCTGTTCCCGGGATTGAGATGTGTTCATTTACTTTAAGCGGAAGACTGCTTGTCAGCTCTTTTTCGTTAAGTGATTCCACACCAATGAAAGAGATAGATTTTACAGTGTAGCTCTCTATTTTTGAAGCAGTTACTTTCGGTTGCCCTATAACAGGAGGTTGTTTGTCAGGGCTGTTTTTTGCTTCAACTTTCTTTTCAGCGGCAATGAAGACAAGAGCAAACAGGCTCAAGGTTATCAATTTTCTTGTTTGTTTCATGAAATGTGTGCAGGTCAATCAGGTTAAACCTTGTTGGCAGGAAATTTTTTTGTTTGAATTTGTTCACTTGTCTGTCCAAACCGTCGTTCTCTGCTTTGAAATTCACGAATAGCATCATACAGTTGCGAACGACGAAAGTCAGGCCAGTAGGTGTTTGTGAAATAAATTTCAGAGTATGCGCTTTGCCAGAGCATAAAGTTGCTGAGTCTGAACTCTCCACTCGTACGAATCAGGAGTTCGGGATCAGGTATTGAAGCCGTTGCCAGGTACGATGCGACGGTCTGCTGAGTAACAGTCTCTGGTTTGAGAAGACCAGCCTTCACATCAAAGGCAATGGCCTTGCAAGCCTGGGTAATATCCCATTGCCCACTGTAACTGATTGCTATGCTCAACACAAGCCGATTATTATTTTTCGTAAGCTCCATGGTTCCTTCAAGAACAGAACGGACATTCTCAGGCAAAAGCCCCATCTCTCCAATAATGCTGAGGCGAATGTTGTTATCATGTAACTTGCGACTCTCCCTGCTGATCACTCTGACAATGAGCTGCATCAGTGCGGATACCTCTTTCTCCGGCCTTTTCCAGTTTTCAGTGGAAAAGGTGAACAACGTAAGGTACTTTATGCCAAGCTGGGAGCAGGCTTCAACGATGTCTCGTACTGATTCTACACCGGCAACATGTCCATCAATTCTCGTCTTGCCTTTCAATCTTGCCCACCGCCCATTGCCGTCCATGATGATCGCAATATGCCGGGGTAGTTCGCATGATGATTGAAGTTCATACTGCACCTGTGAATCCTCACGGTCAGAGTCCATAGACAACCAACTGGCTTTAAGCGATGATGAAAGGCCCTTTACATTTATGAGTTTCATATATCCTGTTACTATCCTAGCTCTTAATCAGTATCCAAATAGAGGTACCTTGAAATATATCTTCTCATCTACTATATCAAGCCGAATTGAATAATATGCAGTTATTTCTTATTATACAAACTTTGGACGGCATGGAAACGATAGCAAAGGTACTTAAAAATCAGTTATAGATACTCTTCTCTTAAATTAATTCTCAAAAGACGTGCAATTAAGTAGTTACGAAGATCTTCGCTCAAAACTTGTCTTGCGGAAGATAACCTGTGAAGAGGTTGTACGTTTTTATCTTGAACGTATTGACAGGCATAGTAATAGCAACATCTATATCACAGTCTTTCATGACCAGGCGCTAGAAAGGGCCAGGTACCTTGACCAGAAACTCAGGGAGGGCCTTCCCCTTGGCAAATTGTTTGGTTTACCCATGGCGATCAAAGACAATATTGCCATAAAAGGAGGCCGGCTTACCTGCGCATCGAAAATTCTTGAGCATTACGAGAGCGTTTATGACGCAACCTCAGTGCTTCGGCTTGAGGCAGAAGATGCTATTTTTCTTGGGAAAACCAATATGGATGAGTTTGCCATGGGCAGCTCAAATGAAAACTCAGCCTATGGTAATGTTCCTAACCCTTTTGATGAAAAGAGAGTACCAGGTGGCAGCTCAGGGGGGTCGGCAGCAGCAGTGGCCTCTGAGCTTGCTCTGGTGGCACTTGGTTCAGATACTGGAGGCTCTGTACGGCAGCCTGCGGGTTTTTGTGATATTGTTGGTTTGAAACCAACATACGGAAGGATCTCCCGCTACGGCCTGGTGGCTTTTGCCTCCTCATTCGATCAAATTGGAGTGCTCGCTCGTAACTGCGATGATGCCGCCCTTGTTCTGGAGGTTATGGCTGGCAGGGATGATCGGGATGCTACATCTTCTTCTCATAGGGTCTCCGATTACTCATCTGAGATGGGGGCAGTGTCGGTTGAGGGGTTGAAGATTGGTGTGCCAAAAGAGTATTTCCCCGAGACTCTTAATCCTGATGTTGCCAGGATGGTAAAAGGAAAACTCTCTGAACTTCGTGATCGGGGAGCTGAACTGGTTGATATTACGCTGCCAGACAGTGAGTATGCTATTGCCGCCTACTATATCCTTGTGACTGCCGAAGCATCATCCAATCTTGCCCGTTTTGATGGTGCCCGGTACGGTTATCGTTCAGAGCATGCCGAAGATCTTGCTGCCATGTATGTGAATTCGAGGACGGAGGCTTTCGGCAGGGAGGTCAAGCGCAGGATCATGCTTGGAACTTATGTGCTCTCTGCAGGTTACTATGATACCTATTACAAAAAGGCACAACAGGTTCGTCGGCTCTTTCAGGACAGGTACCGCGAAGCGCTTGAAAAGGTTGATGTTATTGCCGGCCCCACATCACCATTTCCCCCTTTTGGGATTGGTGATAAAACTGGCGATCCACTTGACATGTATCTTGCTGATGTTTTCACCGTTCCTGCAAGTATTGTTGGTATGCCGGCAGTCAGTGTTCCGCTTGGATTTGACAGCTTGAATCTTCCTGTGGGAATGCATCTTGTCTGTAACTTTTTTGAAGAGGGAAAGCTGCTTGGTATTGCAAAACGGATACAACGTTCTTTTTAATCTCTGGTCAACGTCTCAAAAACCATCAATTTTAATAAATCTGTATTATGAGCGTCTTAGTGAACAAGGATACCCGTCTGCTTGTGCAGGGTATAACCGGTGCAGAAGGCACCTTTCATACCTCCCAGATTCTTGAATATGGAACCAATGTGGTAGCCGGTGTTACTCCAGGGAAAGGTGATCTGCTTTATCATGGGAATGAAAAAGACAAGTTTTGTCGGCCAGTGCCGGTTTTTAATACAGTCCGGGATGCTGTCGAGAAGGCGGAAGCCAATGTAACAGTGATCTTTGTGCCAGCGCCATTTGCTGCTGATGCCATCATGGAGGCAGCCGATGCCGGGCTGAAAGTGATCATCTGTATTACCGAAGGTATTCCGGTCAACGACATGATGAAAGCCTTTGCCTTTGTAAAGCAGAAGGGAGCTCTCCTGGTCGGGCCAAATTGTCCGGGTGTTATTACTCCAGGAGAGGCGAAAGTTGGTATTATGCCAGGTTTTATCCATAAGAAAGGGTCAATTGGTGTTATTTCCCGAAGCGGAACCTTGACTTATGAAGCGGTACACCAGCTTACCCAGGTCGGCCTTGGCCAGTCAACCTGTATTGGTATTGGTGGTGATCCCATTATTGGCACGCAATTTATCGATGCAGTCAAGCTCTTTGCCGCCGATGATGAGACTGAAGGGCTGGTCATGATCGGAGAAATAGGTGGCAATGCAGAGGAGGAGGCTGCCGCATATATCCAGAAGTATTTCAAAAAACCGGTTATCGGATTCATTGCTGGCCGTACAGCACCTCCTGGTCGCAGAATGGGTCATGCCGGCGCAATTGTGTCAGGCGGAAAAGGGACGGCGGAAGACAAGATACAAGCAATGGTAGCCGCAGGCATACACGTTGTGGAGAGCCCTGCCGACATTGGTGATGCCATGCTTAAAGCTTTGGGACGGTAGGAGGAGTGGCGTGATTCGCTGGTGATGGGTGTGGTATGTCGGATTAGCAGAATCATAGGACTGCACCCTGTGTTGGCAGATTACGCCCCTTTAGGGCTGAAGATATGGGGATCCTCAAGCCCTGAAGGGGCGTGAAATGTTCGCGATGGGTGCAGCCCATCGGCTGGGATTAAAGCCCTAGTGTAATCAAATCATGAATATGCACCATTCCCACTGGTCGCATTTTTTTGTCACACACCAGCAATTGTGTTATACGCCATGTTTCAAGAATATCAAGACACTCTTTGGCCATTGTCCCTGTAGTAACGGTTTTAGGGTTTGGTGTCATAACCTCACCTGCAGTAAGGCTTAAAAACTCCCGCCCATTCTGAACCAGGCGCCGCAGGTCTCCGTCGGTAAATATTCCACAGAGGGCTCCGTCACCATTCACGACAGCACTGACACCATATCGTTTTGAGGTCATTTCAAGGATAAGGTCAGTTACTGAGGCATGCTGTGTTACGACTGGCACGGCGTTGCCTTTGGCCATGATATCACTCACTTTCACCGTCAACCGTCGTCCAAGAGAGCCCTTGGGATGAGTCAGTGCAAAATCGCGCTGTGTGAACTTTTTCTGTTGCATAAGACACATTGCAAGAGCATCCCCCATGGCGAGCATGGCTGTTGTTGAGGTTGTTGGTGCCAGATCGTAAGGACATGCCTCCTTTTCTATGCCGGTATCCAGAGTAATATCCGCATTCATGGCAAGAAACGAGCGATTGTTACCAGTCATGGCGATAATTCTGGCTCCGATCTGCTTGAGCGTGGGAAGAATAAAATTCAACTCTTCCGTGGTGCCACTTTTCGACAGACAGACAATAACGTCGTCATGGGCGACAATGCCAAGATCGCCATGTGCAGCATCTGCCGGGTGAAGGAAGAGAGCTGTTGAACCTGTTGATGACATGGTTGCTGCGATTTTCTGGCCAATAATACCCGATTTACCCATGCCGGAGATTATAATTTTACCTGTGCACGATGCCAATAACTCTACAGCATCAGAAAAACTCTCATCAAGCCGTTGAGCGATGAGGAGAATGGCGTTTGCCTCCTGTTCGAGGATTGTTTTTCCGTTGATGGTACTTTTTCCGGTTTTGGATGGTTTGCTCATAGTCTTCTGGCAGAATAGATGCTTCAGTGAAGAAAAGATGGTTGGATACTATTTTTATAAAAGATAATATCGGCTAAATTGAAAGAATACCATTTTACCTTTGCTCATCATAACCATTTTCTCATGAGTTGGCTCGTTCTTCTTGGTTTATCCCTGTTCGTATTTTTTATTTTTGTCGTCCTGTTTCGCAAGTTTGTGGGCTATATGAAAAAAGAGCAGAATCTGGTCATTGAGTCGTTCCATGATGCGCTTATTGACAAAGATAATCCTGTTGGCCTGAATAAAGATGAGCTGGATAAACTCAAGCAGCAACAGGAGGAGGCGCAACGTCATCTCCGTGATGTTATTTCAAGAATCCCTGTAATTCAGAAAGATGGGAGGTTTCAGATTGATGAAGAGGCAATCAGGCAGCGACGGGCAGCGGCTCTAAGTAATGGATCGGCTGAGACTGCAACAAATGACAGTGTTTAAAGTTCTCTGATTTTTCTTTCTGCATGCTTTCAAAATTAAAGCTTCTTTTCAAAGATACCGTTATCTACGGCTCAAGCACTATTCTGGCCCGCAGCCTCAATTATCTGCTGGTTCCCCTTTATGCCAACAAACTCTCCACGTTTGATAATGGAATACAGACCATCATCTATGCCAATATAGCGCTCGCCAATGTTCTTTTTTCTTATGGCCTTGAGACCTCCTATCTCAAGGTTGTATCAGATTCAGCCCATAAAGAGAGAGACGAAACCCAGCTCTTTTCAACGGCGTTTATAACGCTTCTGGTAAGTTCAACGCTTTTTGCGCTCCTTATTGTTTTCTTTGCTCCAGATATTGCCTGGCTCATCGGACTCTCTTCCGGAGATTACCTCTTTGTCCGCTTTGCAGCCCTGATATTATGGCTTGATACCCTTCTGGTCATTCCCTTTGCCGAGTTGCGTCTTAAAAGAAAAGCCCTTCAATTTGCCATTGCCCGAGTGGTTGGAGTGGTGGGAGTGGTTGCGAGCGCTGTTATCCTTATTTTTTACTTTCATTTTGGATTATCTGGTGTTTTTATTGCCGAGGCATTTGGCTCATTACTCTCTTTTCTTCTTGTTATTCCGCTCTTCCGCCAGTTCAGGCTGTATTATTCATCGCTGCAGTTGCGTGACATGTTGCGCATTGGCCTGCCTTATGTTCCTGCTGGCATCGCTGGCTTGTTGATTCATCTTATAGACCGGAACATCTTGATCCGTATTCCCGCTTCTGACATTGAGCGCATCTACGGCCCGGGCTATCAGCCTTCCGACATTGTTGGTATTTATGGAAGGATTGCTGCTTTTGGTGTGGTTCTGCAGCTTGTTATCCAGATCTTTCGCTTTGCATGGCAGCCTTTTTTCCTGCAACATGCCAAAGATCCCGATGCCAAAAGGCTTTTTCAGCATGTGCTCAGCATCTCAACTCTTGTTGCCATGTTTCTGGCGCTTGCCGCCACCTTCTTTGTTCCGGATCTTGTTCGCTACCACTATGCCGGAAGCTTTTATCTGCTCCCTCCCCGTTACTGGATTGGGCTCTCCATTCTGCCGTGGATTTTCCTGAGTTATGTGTTTGATATGATCTCCACCAATCTTTCCGCAGGGCTGCTCATCACCGGCAATACCCGTTACCTGCCTGTTGTCACGTTTGCGGGTGCTGCAGTGACCGCCATTTCGTGCTGGTGGTTTATCCCCCTGAGTGGCATGGATGGAGCTGCTTACGCCATTGTTGCCGGTACAGCCGTCATGTGCCTGGTGATGGCATGGTTCTCACTGAGAGTTTTTCCTGTTCGTCACGACTGGCTCAAGCTTTTCCTCCTTCTTGTTGCAGCTATTGCTCTGGCATCAATGCAGCTCACTTCCGGATCAGAACTTCCTCGAACAGAGGGGGCGATTGCTCTTAAAGGGGGATTACTGTTACTCTATCTCGTGATAGCCGGAGCGCTGTTCCATAAAGAGACGAGGCTTCTTGTCATGAAAGCAGGCAACAGATTTACTAAAACGAAACCATAGAAACCTCCTGGCCCTGTTATTGGCGTTGCTCCATCCATCGCCCCATTCTCATGGCCTGTTTGTGAGCAGTTAATTGGTTGAGTATCTGTTTCAGTGAATCGCGTTGCGTCGGCGTGCACACCTTTGCCAACTCATGAAAATGTTCAGCAAGTTCACGCTCCAGGGCAATCTGACGAAAACCGATGCTTGAAGCAATATTATCGAGTTTTGTGTTGTCCGGGTTCTCTTTCAGCGACTCTTCAACCAGTTGTTGTTTCAGTAGAGCAATACTCTCGATCTCAGGCCTGACTTTAATAAAATGCTGCCGACGCAGTTGACGGAACGAAAGTGCCTGGGATGGGGTGAGGGCCAGAGATTTTTCAAACACGGGATGAAACCCAAATTGATGCCCAGCAGGCGTTTGGCGTACTCTGCAAGTGTTCTGCCAGAAGAGCAGACCGAGCAGTGCCACGTTAAATACAGCGAGGAGAACAAGAGCTGTTGTAACAAGGCGCTTTGAAGCGAGAAAGTTCATGGTATGATCAGGGTCTATTTTTTCTTGGTATAAAAAAGCAGGCATTACAGCCATAAGCCTGCTTTTTTATGGACGTTGTTCAATAAAATTATCTCGGTCTGATGCCTCTATTGCCCCGGAGAGGCAGATCATCCATCATGGTGCGCATGGAATCGCGCTGCTCGGGAGTCAGTATTGCTGAAATTTCAGCAACATGGGCACTTCCCAGTCGGGCAAGAGCGGCATGTTGTTTTCCAACTTTTTCCGAGAGCTGCTCAACTTTTTTACCATCCGGGTTGGCTTTCAGCGACTCCTCCTGCAACTCTCGCTCCAGGGTAGCAAGTTTTCTTCTTTCGACTGATACCTTTCGAAAATGATTTGACTGGAGTTCATCAATCTTTACACTCTGTTTTTCATTCAGTCCGAGACGCTCTTCCATCATGGTCACTCCGCACCCCTGCCCTCTGCCGCCAAATCCCCCCATAGTGGGGCACCCTGGTGCTGCCGACGCGCTGTTGAATCCAAGCAGCAATGCCGACGCAGTAAATACCATCAATCTCTTTTTCATCAGTTATCTCCTTTTTATTGTGTGTTTAGCCGTTACATATTCATCATGAAATGTCGAAACAGGGATCAGGGTTTTTCGGGTACATAAGAGGCGGTCTGGTCATAGTACGCAAACTCATGGCTGGAGTAATCATCACTCTGGTTATCTGCCAGTTGGCCCACGGTTGCTACCGATTGGCTCTCTTCCGGCTTTATAACCAGAAGAGCCGATGCGAGATTGATGAGCAGAAGCAGCACAATAAACGCCAGACCAAAATCAAGGCGAGTACTGACCCGACCCCTCCCTCTCTGTACCAACTCCTCCTCTACTCTTTGCATGAGTCGCACCCTGAAAAGATGGTGAACCTCAAGACGCTCTACCCGATCAAGCACCCCCATGGTTTCAGTCACCTCAGCCTCTATGTTTTCATGACACGGTTTCATCTTTTTCTCCTGTTTCATTATGTAGGACGACAGGTTTCTGTAAAACTTGCGGTTTCTGAAAAAAATCAATGTTCTGCATAATAGGTATAGAGCTTGTCGTGAAGCTTTTTTTTTGCCCTGTGAATCAGCGATTCGACGGCTGAAACCGATGTGTTCA
>SZYA01000085.1 GCA_005843815.1 Chlorobium sp. | reverse complement strand
TAACCATGCAGATTATTACGCTTGCCGACTATATCGGTAACATCATGAAGCTCGGCATGGAGCGTCGCGGCGAGTACAAGAATACCGATTATCTTGATGTAACAAGAGTGATCATGCACTTTGAGTTTCCCTTGGCTGAAATCGTCTTTGATTTTCATGACAGGCTCAAATCCATTTCAAAAGGCTATGCTTCAATGGATTACGAGTATGTTGGCTATCGCGAGTCTGATTTGGTCAAACTGGATGTATTGCTGAATGGCGACACGGTTGATGCACTCTCCATTGTCGTGCATCGCTCCAAGGCCTTTGACTGGGGAAAGAAGCTCTGCCTGAAACTGAAAGGGATTATCCCGAAACAGATGTATGAAGTTGCCATCCAGGCGGCTATCGGCAGCAAGGTGATTTCGCGCGAAACCATCTCGGCAATGCGCAAAAACGTGCTGGCCAAGTGCTACGGTGGCGATATCAGTCGTAAGCGCAAGTTGCTTGAAAAACAGAAAGAGGGCAAAAAGAGGATGAAGCAGGTCGGCAGGGTAGAGGTGCCACAGGAGGCGTTCCTTGCGCTTTTGAACATTGATGAATAGTGATGAGTTGCGCATTCGGATAAATTTTTTTTGTAAACGATCAAAATAAGTACGGCATTGGATATTCAGAAGGATAAACCGGAAAAAAAACATTCGCGGGAGTGGTTTGAGGCACTGATTATTGCTGCGATATTTGCTACCGTTCTTCGGGTTTTTGTGGTTGAATCGTATCGTATTCCAACCGGCTCAATGGAAAGGACGCTTCTTGCCGGCGATTTTCTTTTTGTCAACAAATATGTTTATGGGCCAAAAGTCCCATTTACCGAAATTCGACTACCGGGTGTAGACAAGGTTGAACGCGGTGATATTATTGTTTTCAAGTTCCCGAAAGATCGCTCACTGAATTATATCAAGCGTTGTGTTGCCATCAGCGGTGACACCCTTCAGATTCACGATCAACAGCTTACGATCAACAGAAAACAGGTGACCCTTCCACCTTATGCCCAGTTTATTGGGCAGCGTGCGCCAGCCGGAGAGGGTGATTACATGATATTCCCCCAGTTTTCAAATTTCAACAAGGACAATTACGGTCCGATACGTATTCCGCGACAAGGAGACATTATCAGGCTGGATGCGACAACATTTCCGCTCTACAGTTCGCTTGTGGCCGATGAGGGGCATGAGGTGAGTATCCAGGGCAGGGAGGTTTTTGTTGATGGTTCACCAGTCCGGCAGTATACGGTCAAGGAGAACTACTATTTTGCCATGGGTGATAATCGCGATAACAGTCTCGACAGTCGTTTCTGGGGCTTTTTGCCGGAGAAGGATCTTGTTGGACAGGCTTTGATGGTGTACTGGTCATGGGATCCTGATCTCTCTCTGTTGACCGATCCTGTTGCGAAACTGGCATCTATTCGCTGGAATCGTCCAGGGATGGCAGTTAATTGAATGAGATGCTCATCGGCGAAGATCTTTTGGCGTATCACCTGTGTTGACGATACCCTTTTTGCCGGGCTGAAAAGCAGTTTTTCGAGGTTGGAGCAGGTTACTTCGATGGTCGGAATGGTGACGGTGGGGTGAGCCGATGTTCCGGCAGGTGTCAGTTCGATATCGTTGAGGGTGACTGAATCAAGTATCAAATCCGATGAGAGTGATTTGATCGTTATCTTCCAGGTGTTGTCGCTTGCCTGGTTGACTGATCGGGCAAGGTTATTTTTGAACGCAGTATTCAGGTAGATGTTTGTGGATGTATAGACGAAGAGATAGGCCGCCGGAAAAAGTACACCGGGCGAGAGTATGAGGGCTTTACACCAGTTAATGAGGAATTTTTTTTGAGGAAATCGGTGTGCCATGATTACTTTTCAGCTTCGGCCGTTTCCAGCGTAGCGGTACTTGAGTTCTTTTTCCTACGATACAAAATTTTTCCCTTTATTTACCCTCTATTAATCATAAATTCTGGACTCATTTTTTATGCCAGTACAACAACGGCATGCACCCTATATCCTCAAGCCTCTGTTCAGAGAGGTTCATGCCGATACGGAGACACCGGTTTCAGTCTATCTCAAATTGCAGCGTCCTTTTTCATGCCTGCTTGAATCAGTTGAGGGAGAAGAGTTGCTTGCCCGATTTTCATATATTGCCATAGACCCGGTTGCCATTCTCAAAGGTTCTGTGGACGGGGCAACCGAACTTGATATTCTTGATGAGAAGTTCAGTGATCTTCGTCAGCTTGCTGGTGAGGAGACAAATCTTCGTCGAAAGATTGACCTTATGGTTGCCGCGTTTGATACGGAGGAAATTCCAAAGAAAAAGAACGGTACCCCCCAGATGATCACTTCAGGTGTGTTTGGTTATTTCGGGTACGATGCCATGCACCTTGTCGAAAAGATTCCAGCACCTGTGCTTATCGACCCGGCAGGAATGCCGGATATTGTTCTTCTCTTTTGTGATACCCTCGTCATTTTTGATAATATCATGCGGAAGGTTTTCATTGTTTCCAATTACCTTGATGAAGCAGATAAGCCTTTTGCGTTAAAAAAAATAGAGCAGATTGCCGAGCAGATGTTCCGGCCACTTTCGCGGGAAGAGATAGCATTTCGGCCAGAAAAGCAGGAGAGGATAGTTTCCAATACAACGAAAGAGGAGTATCTGGAGAAGGTGGGCCAGGCCAAGGAGTACATTGTGGCCGGAGATATTTTTCAGGTGCAGATTTCACAGCGTCTGCGCCGTCCCCTCAATACCCGCGCATTCGATGTGTATCGTATGCTGAGAACCATCAACCCTTCGCCTTATCTCTACTATTTCAACATGAAGGAGTTCGAAATTGTTGGTTCGTCTCCGGAATTGCTGGTCAAGGTAGAGCTGGACAGCCATGGACGGCGGATCGTGGATACTCGCCCTATTGCGGGCACAAGGCATCGGGGGAGCACGTTTGAGGAGGATGAACGCAATGCCCGTGAGTTGCTTGCCGATGAAAAGGAGTTGGCAGAGCATCTTATGCTGATTGATTTGAGCAGGAACGATATCGGTCGAATCGCCAAAATCGGTACAGTTGAGACCAATGAGATGATGGTTATTGAAAAGTATTCTCATGTGATGCATATTGTCAGCAATGTGCGGGGTGAGTTGCGTGACGATCTTTGTGCCATGGATGCCTTCTGGTCCTGCTTTCCTGCAGGTACGCTCACCGGTGCTCCAAAGGTCAGGGCAATGGAGATTATCTATGAACTTGAAAAAGAGAAACGGGGACTGTATGGCGGTGCTGTAGGATTTCTTGATTTCAAGGGGAATCTCACGACTGCTATTGCCATCCGGACGATGGTCATTGATCAAAACACCATCTATTTCCAGGCTGCGGGAGGCATTGTGGCTGACTCCAAACCTGAATCAGAATACGAAGAGACGATGAATAAAATGAAGGCAGGCATCACCGCCGTTGACAGTATTGAAGCATTAACGTAACGATTAATGAAATTATAAGATATCTGATGCATAAGAGACAATCATTCATGAAATACCTGCTTCTTGTGTTTGCAGGTATCGCGGTCGGGGCACTGGTATTTTCTAATGTGGAGTTGAACCTCTCATTCAATGGTTCAAGCTTCTCCAACAGGCCAAATTTTGCGACGGCGACCAGTAATATTGAGAACTACCCGGTTCAGTCGCTCAAAAGTTTCAACGAGGCATTTGTTCAGATTGCCGAGTCGGCTACACCCTCGGTCGTGACCATATTTACCGAAAAAACGGTGAATCAGCGGGTCGTTTCGCCCTTCGATTTTTTTGGTTCACCCTTCGACGACTTTTTCGGGATGCAGGGGGGAGTGGCTCCGAACCGCCGCAAGGAGGTGCAGCGGGGACTTGGCTCCGGTGTTATTGTGACTGACGATGGTTATATCCTTACCAATAATCATGTTATCGATGGTGCTGATACCGTCTATATTCGTACCTCGGATAACAGGAAAATTGCGGCCAAGGTGATTGGTAAAGATCCCAAAACCGATCTTGCCGTCATCAAGGTCGATCAAAAAAATCTTAAGCCCATTATTATCGGCGACAGTGATAAACTGAGGGTAGGCGAGTGGGTGATTGCCATTGGCAGCCCCCTTGGTGAAAATCTTGCCAGAACAGTTACCCAGGGTATTGTGAGCGCCAAAGGCCGGGCAAATGTCGGGCTTGCCGATTATGAAGATTTCATACAGACTGATGCCGCCATTAATCCTGGAAATTCCGGTGGCCCTCTTGTCAACATCAATGGCGAACTTGTCGGCATCAATACCGCCATAGCAAGTCGTACCGGAGGGTTTGAGGGAATCGGGTTTGCTGTGCCCTCGAATATGGCCAAAAAAGTTATGACTTCGCTGATTACCACGGGTAAAGTGACCAGGTCTTATCTTGGAGTTACCATTCAGGATATTGATGATAATCTTGCCAAAGCGATGAACCTGAAGGCAGGAGAGGGCGCACTGGTTGGCACGGTTCTGGATGGAAGTCCGGCAGCAAAACACGGGATAAAAACTGGTGACGTTATTCTTGATTTCAATGGGGCAAAGGTGACAAGCAGTGCTGTTCTGCGCAATGCGATTGCCAGTCAGTCTCCGGGTTCGACGGTGAAGCTCCGTGTTTTCAGGGATGGTTCAACCCTGCTTGTTACTGTTCCTCTTCAGGAGCAGGCAGCCAAAGAGATCGCCTCCGCCCGCACGGAAACAGATGATTCGGTAAGTACCATCCTTGGTTTCAGGGCTGAGGAGCTTACGCCAGAGAGGGCGCAGAAGCTTAAATTGCAGCCTGGTGCAGGAAAGGTGGTTATAACCGCCATTGCACCTGCATCAAACGCCTATCGTGCGGGTTTGCGTGGCGGGGATCTTGTTTTTTCCGTTAACAAACGGGACGTACGTACTTATGCGGAATACAATGCTCTTGTCAAACTGGCCAAAAAGGGTGATCTGCTCTTTGTTCTTATTGGAAGAGGTGGCAGTAAAATGTATTTTGCGTTTAATCTGTAGAGATTTTTTTGCCTGAAGGATTAAGATATTGTACATTGCTGGTAGAAGTAAAGTCAGCAGCGAGTAGCTGACTTTACTTTTTTTGTTTGCAATCCTGTCCGCTTGCGCATGTCGTATTTGTGGAGTTTTTTTATTTTTCAACAAAAACAGTACAAGAGATGACTGACAGAATTTACCTGACAAATGATGGCTATAACCGGCTTAAAGAGGAGTTGTATGTGCTGGTTCATCAAACCAGAAGGGAAGTTCTGGAAAAAATAGCCGAAGCAAGGGCTCATGGTGACCTCAGTGAAAATGCTGAATATGATGCGGCACGAGAAGAGCAGTCACATACTGAAGCGCGCATTGCTGACCTCGAAAACAAGCTGGCATCAGCAACTATTCTTGACCCGAAACAGATCAAGACCGACAAGGTCTATATTCTCACCTCTGTAAAACTGCGTAATCTCGATGATCAGAATGAGATTATTGAATATACCCTGGTCTCCTCAGAAGAGGCCGACACTGATGCCGGTAAAATTTCGGTTCGCTCTCCTGTCGGAAAGTCACTGATTGGAAAGGCGGTTGGTGAAAAAGTACAGGTCGTGGTGCCGAAAGGCGAGCTGCATTATGAGATATTGGAGATTTTTGTTAAATAAAGGGCAATTTAAATCAGCAATCCCATGGGGAAACGTCAAATCATTTATCGTCAGGGCAGTATTGGTGGCAACCAGGAGCTGCTGAATCGTGAAATTAATCTGGTTACCACAGAGTCAAGGGTGTGGAATGGCAGGGTTATTGCCGTTGGCAGTAACGACATTGAAGTCAAGGATGCACGTGCAGGAAAACACCGGTTTACTGTGGCTCAGATTGACCGGATCTATTATGATGTAAAAACAGAATATTAAAATGCGTAGAAAAATTGTTGTAGGCAACTGGAAAATGAACAATACCATTGCTGAGTCAGAAACACTGGCAGCCGAGGTTGTTGCGGCGCTTGGCGAGAACTTTTCAGGTTGCGAGGTTGGTATTGCCCCGACCTTTCTTGCTTTAGAGGCCGCAGGGAGAATTATTGAGGGCAGTGAAGTACAGCTTGTTGCCCAGAACTGCCATTACGACAATGATGGAGCCTTTACCGGAGAGGTGTCTGCAAGAATGCTGTTTGCCGCAGGCTGTTCCTCTGTTATCATAGGCCATTCCGAGCGTCGACAGTATTTTGGTGAAACCAATGCTACGGTCAACCTCAGAACAAAAAAAGCACTGTCGGAAGGGCTGAATGTTATTCTTTGCGTCGGAGAGATGTTGGCAGAGCGCGAAAGCGGTGTCACTGACTCAATTATCTCATCACAGGTCAGAGAAGGGCTGGATGGTATCAGCGATATCAGCGCCATTGTTATAGCTTATGAGCCGGTATGGGCTATCGGCACAGGCAAGACCGCATCTTCAGCCCAGGCTGAAGAGGTTCACCTCCATATCCGCACCCTTGTTACAGAACTTTATGGTGATGCAGCAGCGCAAGCGATCCGCATCCAGTATGGCGGAAGTGTGAAGCCATCAAATGCCGTCGAACTCTTTGCCATGCCGAATATTGATGGTGGTCTTATTGGAGGAGCCAGCCTCAATGCCGCCGATTTTGCAGCAATCATCAAAGCCGCATCGCTTTAAGTCCCCTTTGATTTATTGAGAGTGGGTAACAAGCTTGTCCACTCTCAGTTATCAGTTATCAGTTATCAGTTGACTTGTGCAGCCTCCTTCGACTTTTTCATGGAACAGAAATCAGGTCCGCACATGGTGCAGAAATCGGGATTTTTGCCAGTGTGACCGCTTTGGGCCATGCTTTGCGAGTGGACGGCGCGTGTCTTTTCAGGGTCAAGCGAGAGATTAAACTGGTCTTCCCAGGCAAACGCATATCGCGCCCGGCTCATCAGCTCATCACGCAGCCAGGCAACAGGGCTTCCCTTCGCCAGATCAGCGCCATGGGCGGCAACCTTGTGGGCAATAACCCCTTCACGGACATCGTTCTTGTCCGGCAGCCCGAGATGCTCTTTCGGGGTCACGTAGCAGAGCATGGAGCAGCCGTAGCTTGCAATGATCGCTCCACCGATCGCGGAATTGATATGGTCATAACCAGCGGCAATGTCGGTAATCAGCGGCCCCAGGGTGTAGAAGGGGGCCTCATGGCAGTATTCAAGTTGCTTCTGCATGTTCTCCTCAATGAGATGCAGCGGCACATGGCCCGGCCCCTCAATCATCACCTGTACATCGTATCTCCAGGCAACCTCTGTCAGTTGGCCGAGCACCTTGAGCTCACCGAATTGTGCCTCATCGTTGGCATCAAGTATTGAACCGGGCCGCAGGGCATCACCAAGCGACACCGCAATATCGTAAGCCTGCAATATTTCACAGATCTCTTCAAAATGGGTGTAGAGAAAGTTCTCGGTTTTATGGAACTTGCACCATTTTGCCATGATGGAGCCTCCTCTCGATACAATGCCGGTGAGCCGCTTTTCAGCATAAGGGAGATGTTCCTGCAGAATGCCTGCATGAATGGTAAAATAGTCTACCCCCTGTTCCGCCTGCTCAATCAGCGTGTCGCGATAGAGCTCCCAGGTCAGATTTTCTGCTTTTCCTCCCGCTTTCTCAAGCGCCTGGTACATGGGTACCGTGCCAATCGGTACGGGAGAGTTTCTCAGAATCCACTGGCGTGTCTTATGGATATTGGTGCCAGTGCTCAGATCCATCACGGTATCGGCCCCCCATCTGCATGACCAGACCGCCTTTTCAACCTCTTCATCGATAGAGGAGCCCAGCGCCGAGTTGCCGATGTTGGAGTTGATCTTGACCCGGAAGTTGCGACCGATAATCATCGGCTCCAGCTCAGGGTGGTTGATGTTTGCTGGAATGATGGCGCGTCCTTCGGCAATCTCTTTTCTGACGAATTCTGCTGTTATTGGTTGAACATTGGCCTTGCCTCTTGAAAAAGAGGTGATCCACTCCTCCAGTTGCTGGTTTTCGCGGATGGCGACATATTCCATTTCTGGCGTTATCACTCCTTTGCGGGCGAAGTACATCTGTGTGATTGGAAAGCCCATCTGCATCTTGCGAGGGAAGTTCCATGAGTTGCGTATTGGAGGCAGCCCTTTTTCAGGATCAATTTTCACATAATAGTCAGAATAAGGGCCGCTGGTATCATACATCGGAAGCGAAGAGAACTCTTGCCCATTGCAGAGGTAGCTTCTGCTCAGTTTCAGGCTTCTCATGCCCACTTCAATCGGATAAAGGGAGCCCTTTATGTAGATTTTTTCAGAGGTGAGTATCTCCTGAGAGCGTTCAGGACAGCTATTATTTTCAGTTCTGTTGTTCATAACATAAAGTTAAACGGTCAGGCAGTGCTGAAGAAGCGGGAAGAGTGGGACAAACAGGAAGCACAGAGCCAGCTTTATCTTTCCTTGCGTCAGCATTACCTGCATCAAGTTACAAGGGTTTACTCTCAGCCTCCTTTTTCCTGCTGTCGTCAGGGAAAAATTCTGCACCCCCAAGATGAGAAATTATTGTTCACGATACTTAAATTCAGGGTATTATACAAATACGGCATAGCCCACCATGCGGCAGAATTTCTCGAAATACCAACGGGAGTTCATTTCGATTTTCACATAATTATTGCTATACTTCTGACACTTCTTCCGCAAATGTAGTCAATAATGAAACAGGATTCAAAAAATGTCAACCAGCACGTCTATACGGATTAATCATGATCTTTATGAGCAGGCGAAACAGGATGCCATGCAGGAGCACTGTTCCATTGCCGGGCAGATAGAGTTTTGGGCGCGTGTAGGCAGGGCTACTCTTGATAACCCTGATTTGCCCGTCAGTTTTATAGCTGAATCATTGGCTTCGCTCTCTGAGCCGAGTGGGCAGTCAACGCTCTTTGTGCCCAGGAGTGGCTGCCAATGAGGTGGTCTGTGAGGTAAACGCGCATATTGGCACGACAATACAAAAAGCTTCACCACAATACGACTGCTGATTTGGATGCTGCTATAGAAAAGGTACAGCAAAGTCCTGGGATTGGGGAGAGGAAGAGAGGCGATCTGGCTGCTTTACATGTCTATAAGTTTCACGGCGCAGGCCAGTTGTATCTCCTCGGTTACTCTCTGGACGACAGCGTTTGTTTAGTGTATCTCGAAGCCGTTGGGCAGCATGAAAATTTTTATCGGGACTTGAAAAGATAATGCACTACGATTTCAATGGAGTTCCATAAAATATATCAGACAGGTTGGTCAAACGGCATCAAACCGAAATCACAATACAAGATAAAAGATTATAAATATTATACTTAAAGGATAAAAGCAATGATAGATTTCAAGGTCAACAGGCAGAGCTGTACGCTTTGTGGCGAATGTATTACCGACTGCCCGTCACGGATTATCAGTTTTGGTGAGGATGGTTATCCCACCATTACTGCGGAAAAGGAGGGTACCTGCTACCGATGCCAGCACTGCCTTGCCATCTGCCCGACGGGGGCTGTCTCCATTCTTGGCCACCACGCCTCTTTTAGCCATCTGCTGAAGGGTGCATTACCTGATCCGGATGCCCTTGAGACGCTCATCAGAGGACGCCGGTCAGTGCGCCGTTTCAAGCAGGAAAACCTTGACCCGGTACTCTTTCAGAGGCTGCTTGATGTTGCCTGGCAGGCTCCGACAGGGGTGAACTCCCGTCAGGTTCGTTTCACGGTGCTCGACAGCCACGATAAGGTTGCGCTCTTGCGTGATGAGGTGATGGCAGGATTGACAAGGCTGGTGAACAACAATGCTTTGCCGGATGGGATGGGCTTTTTTGCCAACTTTGTCTCCATCTGGGAGAAGCATCGTTCAGACGTTATTTTCCGTGATGCTCCCCATCTGCTCATTGCCTCTGCACCACACTCTGTGGCATCGCCCATGCAGGACTGCATGATTGCGCTTGCCAGCTTTGATCTCTTTGCCCAGGCCAATGGTGTTGGCACGCTCTGGAACGGGCTGGCAAAGTGGGCGATGAACGAAATTCTGCCGGAGACACGCCACCGCCTCGGTATTCCAGCCGATCATCACTTTGGTTATGCCATGGTCTTCGGCAAGCCGGCAGTGCACTACGCCCGCACGGTGCAGCATGGCCCGGCGCTCATTTACCGGGCGCTTGAGGGGGAGGCATCTGAAGCTCCTGCACTTTAATATTTGATGACTATGCTTACAAAAACTGAATCACAACAACGGGTATGCCGGTTGCAGGCAATGCTCCGAAACAAGGGCCTGCAGGCAGCGCTGCTCATTCTTCCGATTGATGTCTACTATTTCGCGGGTACCCGCCAGAACGCCATACTCTGGGTACCGACGGATGGTGAGCCGATGCTTCTCGTGCGGAAAAGCCTTTCGCGGGCAAAAGAGGAGAGTCCGATTGCAGATATCCGACCATTTCCCTCAAGCAAGGAGTTTGCTTCGGTGTTTAGTGGGGAGCAACTCTCGATAGGCATGACGTTTGACGCTGTTCCAGTGCAGCAGCACAGCTTTTATACGCGGGCGTTGCCGGGGCGTAGTTTTGTAGATATTTCCATGATGGTTCGTGAAGTGATGTCAGTCAAGTCGCCTTTTGAACTTGAGCAACTAAGGTACAGCGCCAGTAAGCTTGCATCGGTGTTTGCCGAGGTGCCGCAGTTTTTGAAAGCGGGTATGCGTGAGCTTGATCTCTCTGCCGAAATGGAATATCGTCTCCGCAAGGCCGGACATGAAGGATATGTACGGATGCGGGCTTTTAACCAGGAGCTTTTCTTTGGTCTTGCAGTCTCCTCGGGAGGGGTAAACGGCGGATTTTTTGACGGGCCGGTGACCGGCAAGGGGTTGTCGAGCGCTGCGCCGCACGGTGCATCTTATGATGAGATTCAGATGAACCAGCCGATTCTTATGGATTACGCCGGGGTGTTCAATGGCTACATTGCCGATATGACCCGTATGTTTGTGATCGGAACGGTTGATCCTGAATTGCTTCGTGCGTTTGGTGTTGCCATTGATATTCAGGAGATGGTGCGTCAGGCCATGAAACCCGGCGCTATTTGTGAAGAGCTGTTTCTTGCCGCCGCGACAATAGCTGAAGAGGCTGGACTTGGCTCCTGTTTTATGGGTATGCCGGGAGAGCTGGCAAAATTTGTCGGTCATGGCGTTGGCCTCGAACTTGATCAGCTTCCGGTGCTGGCTAAAGGGTTTACTATGCCATTGCAGTCTGCTCAGGTGATAGCGGTTGAGCCCAAGTTTGTCATTCCCGGCAAAGGGGTTATCGGAATTGAAAATACCTTTGTCGTTACTAATGAGGGCGGCCTCAGGTTGAGTGATTTTTCGGACGAGATTATGTTTCTGGAGGCTTGAACGTTTTGATGTATTGGTCAAATTCTGATGACCGCTCGATAGTATTGCGCTGATCGTCCACTTTTACGCTTGAATCGCTATAGGACACATTCCTCGAAGCTTTGCTTCGGGAAGAAAATCTTAAACATGAATGTCTACCCCGTAGCTCTGCAGCGGGGCAGTTAAATTATCATTATGGAAAACAATAAAATAGAGCTGGATCCGCTGGTAAAGTTACTCCAGACTGCCAAGCCAGAGCTACTGATCACATTGATTACAGAGCTTGCCCTCTATCGCCCTGATGTTCGGCGTTCAAACTGAACTTGCGTTCATGAACTGCAGAAGAGGAGCAAGAGTTCCCCTGTTCTGGTCGCCGAGTAGCACGCAGTGCGTACCGAGGCGCTCTTACAAAATAAACTCCAGATCACACCCACCTTCGGCGGACTCATCAACAAACACTCTCAGCTTCCCAAGAAACCCAACAAACCGTCCAGGATCAATGTCGCGAACATAAGCCACCCCAACCGGCTTGTCATGCCAGCCGAGCAAGATTGTTTCGTGATGTTCCAGATCAATGGATGCCATTTTTTCATCAACGATTTTTTTCATGCTTCCCAGACTGCTGTTATGCAGAAACGATTCATCCCAACTGTCAAGCCCGTTGTTGCTCTCCGAGATGAATGGCAGGCGGTTCAACAGTTCAGGCAGGCCGTAATGAAAAAACGCAGCGTAATTGTGGGCATCGATCTCCAGTGATGCGTACGTTTTGTACGAGGTATCCTGAAGCCGTACCCGATTTATGGTGCCGGTACGGTATATTGACAGCTCCCGGTGTATCGGGCTTTTGTCGTCGATAAGGATGTGTTGAACATTCATAAACTTCAATATATGGATGCGTTGAACCTTTAATCTGCGGAGAGAGTTTTGTGTTGTTATGGAATTGGTTGTAACATAGCTATCTTTAAGGAATTATTTTTTTGCAGTGTTTATATCGGGAGATGATACAGCACGGTATTCGCAACAATTTTACTGACACTCATACCTATGGAAGGAAATTTTTCAAATAGAGTACAGGATGTTATTCGCCTCAGCCGTGAGGAGGCCCTCCGGTTGGGTCATGACTACATTGGTACAGAGCATCTGCTCCTTGGTCTTATCAGGGAAGGTGAAGGTATAGGTGCCAGGATACTAAAAAATCTCAAGATAGATTTGTATGGTCTCAAGCTGAAAGTTGAGGAGAGCACCCATCCAAGGGTTGCTGAAGCCCTGATGGGTAATGTCCCCTTGACCAAACAAGCAGAGAAGGTGCTGAAAATCACCTATCTCGAAGCGAAAATATGCAAGTCAAATGTGATTGGAACCGAGCACCTGTTGTTGTCGATTATGAAAGGAGATGATAATATTGCATCCCAGATTCTGGAACAGTTTGGTGTTACCTATGACCTTGTCAGAGATGAACTGATGACTATTTCAAGTGGCAGAAGTGAGGCGGGCGAGCCACCTCTGGAGGGTGCCTTTGCTTCAGGTGGCTCTGAGCGGCAGCCAAAAAAGCCGGATCCTAAAAAAGGGGAGAGAACTAAAACTCCTGTTCTTGATAACTTTGGTCGTGATCTCACTCGACTTGCCCTTGATGATAAACTTGACCCAATTATCGGGCGCGAAAAGGAGATTGAGCGTGTCGCCCAGGTGCTGAGTCGCCGCAAAAAGAATAATCCGGTGCTGATTGGAGAGCCTGGAGTCGGTAAAACTGCCATTGCTGAGGGGCTTGCTCTCAAAATAGTACAACGCAAGGTGTCGAGAGTGCTTTACGACAAAAGGGTTGTTGCGCTCGATTTGGCGGCGCTTGTTGCCGGTACCAAATACAGGGGACAGTTTGAGGAGAGGATGAAAGCTCTCATGAACGAGCTTGAGCGCTCCCGTGATGTTATTCTGTTTATCGATGAACTGCACACTATTGTTGGCGCGGGTGGCGCGTCGGGTTCGCTTGACGCAAGCAATATCTTCAAGCCGGCCCTTGCCCGTGGCGAACTTCAGTGTATTGGAGCAACAACGCTTGACGAGTATCGTCAGTTTATTGAAAAAGATGGCGCTCTTGACCGGCGGTTCCAGAAGATCATGGTTGAGCCCACCTCTGTTGATGAGACTATCCAGATACTCAACAACATCAAGTCGAAGTATGAGGTGCACCATCACGTCAACTATTCGGAAGACTCGATAGAGAAGGCGGTAAAGCTTTCCGAGCGTTACATCACGGATCGTTTTTTGCCCGATAAGGCGATAGATGTTATGGATGAGGCCGGGGCGCGTGTTCATCTGAGCAATATTCATGTGCCTCAGGAGATTCTTGACCTTGAAAAATCGATAGAGGAGGTCAAGGGCGAGAAGAATCAGGTGGTGAAGATGCAGAATTTTGAGGAGGCAGCAAGGCTTCGTGACAGTGAAAAAAGCATGATTGAGGCGCTTGACCAGGCCAAACAGGAGTGGGAAGAGAGGTCTGCCGAAAGTGTTTACGATGTCACCGAGGCTGATATTACCTCAGTGATTGCTATGATGACCGGTATTCCTGTTGCCAGGGTTGCGCAGTCTGAATCGAAAAAGCTGCTCACCATGGAGGCTGATTTAACCAAAGAGGTGATTGGCCAGGATGAGGCTATCAAAAAGATTACCAAGGCGATACAGCGTACTCGTGCAGGGTTGAAAGATCCGTCGCGTCCCATTGGATCTTTTATTTTTCTGGGACCGACCGGTGTAGGCAAGACCGAGCTTGCTAAAGCGTTGACTCGATATATTTTTGATACAGAAGATGCGCTTATCAGGGCTGACATGAGCGAGTATATGGAGAAATTTTCGGTCAGTCGTCTTGTTGGAGCGCCTCCCGGATATGTCGGCTATGAAGAGGGCGGCCAGTTGACCGAAAAGGTGCGCCGCAAACCCTATTCAGTGGTGCTTATTGACGAGATTGAGAAGGCGCATCCCGATGTTTTCAACATTCTGCTCCAGGTGCTTGATGAAGGGATTCTGACCGATGGCATGGGAAGAAAGGTTGATTTCCGTAACACCATTATCATCATGACCTCTAACATCGGGGCCAAGGATATAAAGAATTTTGGCGCGGGATCGGGCATGGGCTTTACTCCCATTGATGATGCCACCGGTAATTACAAGGCGATGAAGTCAACCATTGAGGATGCTCTCAAGCGAGTTTTCAATCCCGAGTTTCTCAACAGAATTGATGATATCGTTGTCTTCCATGCGCTCGAAAAACAGCATATCTTTAAAATCATTGATATTACTGCTGGCAAGCTCTTCAAGAGGCTCCGCGATATGGGTATTGAGGTGCAAATCGATGAAAAAGCCAAGGAGTTTCTTGTCGACAAGGGCTACGACCAGAAATATGGCGCTCGTCCGCTGAAGAGGGCTTTGCAGAAGTATGTGGAAGATCCGCTTGCCGAAGAGATGCTCAAGGGCCGTTTTTCGGAGGGCAGCGTTATCAGGATTATGTTTGATGAAGCGGAAAAAGAGCTTCGTTTTGTCGATGGGGTAGTTCCCGTTCCTGAAGGCGAAGGGCAGGCGCACAGCGAGTGAAGTATTGCTTTATTTCTTTGCTTGGGAACACTGCTTTAATATGGGCGGTGTTCCCCAAAGAAAAGCAGATACGTTTTTATGCTGATCCGTAGGCTGTTATGAATCTCCACAGAAAACCTGGTTACTGGAAAAATCGGTAGGAGTTTTCCCCGTTACCCTGTGCTTTTTCTCAAAGCATCAAGAGTAACGGGGATTTTGCCTTTACGCTTGCGGTGGAATCGGATGATCTTTCAGTACAGCAAGTGAGCGTTGCAGGAACTCTTCGGGTAGTCGGTAGTCACTGATTTTGCCAGACAGAAAGGCATCGTAACCCTGAAGATCCATCAGTCCATGGCCTGACCAGTTCATAAGAATGACCTTCTCCTTACCCTCCTCTTTTGCCTTTTTCGCTTCACGGATGGTCTGCGCGATGGCGTGGGAGGTCTCAGGTGCAGGGATGAACCCTTCGGTATGGGCAAACAGCAGGGCGGCCTCATAACACTCAGTTTGGCCAATAGAGGTGGCTTCAATCAGACCCAGTTGCTTGACATGGCTCACCAGCGGCGCCATGCCGTGGTAGCGCAGGCCGCCAGCATGAATGGCCGGTGGAATAAAGCCGTGGCCAAGGCTGTGCATTGGCAAGAGCGGTGTCATTTTTGCAACGTCACCGTTGTCATAGACGTAAGGTCCCCTCGTCAGGGTAGGGCAGGCTTCCGGCTCAGTTGCAATAATCTGAACATCGCGCCCATGGATTTTATCGCAGATAAAGGGGAAGCTGATGCCGGCAAAGTTCGACCCTCCGCCTGCGCAGCCAATAACGATATCGGGATAGAGGCTTACCTTCTCAAGCTGCTTGCGGGCTTCAAGGCCGATAATGGTCTGGTGCAGCATAACATGGTTCAAAACACTGCCAAGGGCGTAGCGTGTATCATCTCGCTGGACAGCCTGCTCGATCGCTTCGCTGATGGCAATGGCAAGGCTGCCTGGTGTGTCGGGGGTCTCCGCCAGTATGCGTCGTCCTGTTTCAGTTTGCGTGCTTGGGCTGGCAATACACTCTGCCCCCCAGGTGTTCATCATGATTTTGCGGAACGGCTTCTGGTCGAAACTGATGCGCACCATAAAGACTTTACAGTCGATGCCGACAAGTTTGCAGCTCATCGCAAGGGCGCTTCCCCACTGGCCCGCGCCAGTTTCCGTGATGAGATGCTTGATGCCAAACTGCTTGTTGTACCATGCCTGGGCAACAGCGGTATTGGGTTTGTGGCTTCCGGCTGGCGATACCCCTTCATTCTTGTAAAAGATTTTTGCCGGAGTCTTGAGAGCGGCTTCAAGTCGATGGGCCCGGTAGAGTGGTGAGGGGCGCCAGAGTTTCAGGATCGCCTGCACCTCCTGTGGAATATCAATCCACCTTTCAGTGCTCATCTCCTGCTCAATAAGGTTCATCGGAAAAACTTTCGCCAGGGCATCCGGGCCGACAGGATTGCCATCAGGCCCCAATGGCGGTGGCATCGGTGAAGGCAGGTCAGCCTGAATGTTGTACCACTGCCGTGGCATCTCATCTTCGTTCAGCAGAATTTTTGTAAGTTCCGAACTCATGATTCAATAGAGGTTTTGCTCATAAAAATATAAGATGACAGGCAGGAAAGCTTGTACAATGGTGCCGAAGACGGGAATCGAACCCGTACGTCCATTGCTGAACACGGGATTTTAAGTCCCGGGCGTCTACCAGTTCCGCCACTTCGGCTTTTTGTCGTGCTTTACAGGAGCAGCAATTTACTATCTTCGCTCTGTTTCCCAAAAAATAAATGGTTCTTGCTTCGTCCTTCTTTTCCTGTAAAAACGCCTCTTATGAGCTGAAATGGTCGAACCCCCTGATCGACTCCAGTGGAATATTCATTCCAAATGCGTCTTCAAGAGTTATACCAAGCTCCGGGGCAGTCATCTCCCCTATGACTGAGATAGCTTTGTTGCCAGCAATTGTCTTGTAACTCTCTTTCGCCAGCGTAAAGAGCAACTGATAATCTTCACCTCCGGCGAGAGCCCAGGTGAGGGCATCATTCTGCAGTTCATCCGCGATTCGTCTGGTGTTTTCATGGATTGGCAAGAGCTTTTCATGAAGAAGAGCCCCCGTGTTTGAGCGGCGGCAGAGATGCTGAAGGTCAGAGCTGAGTCCGTCCGAGATGTCGATCATCGAAGAGGGGTGAATATTCTGTTCATGAAAGAGTCGGACAATATCGATACGAGCGATGGGAAGCAGTTGTGCCCGGATAGCTTCACGGTACTCCTGCAGCTCTCCGATTGCGCTATTGGCATAAGCTTCATTGTTTTCGAAATGGTTCAGCATGATCTCTTTTTCGCGCATGAGGAGTTTCAAACCAGCGGCAGCGCCTCCAAGAGTTCCGGTAACGCAGAGCAAATCCCCTGGTTTGGCACCACTTCTGTGGGTGACCTGCTCAGGTGACACTTCGCCAACCATGGTGACTGAAATGACCAGGCCTGATCGGGAAGAGGAGGTATCTCCTCCGGCAATTGCAAGACCATATTTTTGAGCAGCATCACTTATGCCCAGGTAAAGCTCCTCGATCATGGTAAGTGGGTATGATGCTGGCACGGCAAGTGAGATCAGGGCATAACAGGGCAGGGCATTCATGGAGCAGATATCCGAGACATTGACACTGATTGCCTTGCTTCCGAGGTGTTTGAGCGGGGTAGTCAAGAGATCGAAGTGTACCTGTTCGGCCAGAATATCTGTCGTCGATACCTGCAGCAGTTCTGCCGAAGGACGGAAAACCGCACAGTCGTCGCCGATTCCGGTCAGCAGCTCAGGGAGAGCAGAGAGGGTTGGGGCAACAAGAGTGGCGATTTTATCAATCAGACCAAATTCTCCAATTTCCGGGATAGCTTTAAATGGCATATTTTTGAGTAAATTGAGTTTTATACCAGATGGTACTATCTGGTGCTTTCGTTGCAGGAGCACTGATGAGGTGCAACTCTTCTTGATAACAGTGACAATATCTGCTTTTTATGGGTTTTTTTGACAAGTTCAAATTTACAAAGCTTAAAGAGGGGCTCGAAAAAACCCGGGATACCCTTCGAGAAAAGCTTTCTGTTATTACAAAAGGCAAAACAGAGATTGATGACAAGTTCCTTGAGGAGCTTGAGACTATCCTTGTTGGAGCAGATGTCGGGGTCGAGACCACGCTTGGGATTGTTGATGCCATCACTGAACGGGCTAAAAAGGAGACGTACCACTCTGAGGGTGAGCTGAACAAGATGTTGATGGAGGAGATTCAGCAGATGCTTGCGGAGACGGGGGAGGAGCATCCGCTGGATTTTGAGGCTCCTCTTCCTGCGAAACCCTACGTTATTTTGATTGTCGGAGTGAATGGTGCCGGCAAGACCACGAGTGTCGCCAAGTTGGCCCATAATTACGATAAAGCGGGAAAAAAGGTGATTATTGCCGCTGCGGATACCTTCAGGGCAGCGGCCTATGAACAGCTTCAGATATGGGCCGACAGGGCAGGTGTTCCCATGATCGGCCAGGCACAGGGTTCCGATCCCGCTTCGGTTGTGTATGATGCTGTTAGCGCTGCGGTTTCCAGGAATGCCGATGTGGTGCTGGTTGATACTGCCGGGCGATTGCATAACAAGAGCCACTTGATGGAGGAGCTGGCAAAGATAATGCGGGTGGCAAAGAAGAGGATTCCTGAAGCTCCGCATGAGGTGCTGCTTGTGCTTGACGGCACAACCGGGCAGAATGCCGTGCAGCAGGCAAGGGAATTTACCAAGTTCGTTCATGTAACAGGGCTTGTGGTGACGAAGCTTGATGGAACCTCAAAAGGGGGAATTGTTCTCTCTATTTCGCGTGAACTGAAGCTTCCGGTGAAGTACATCGGGGTTGGTGAAAAAATCGATGATCTTCAGTTGTTTGACCGAGCGGAGTTTGTGGCCGCGCTCCTTGGCAGAGAGTCGAAGTGACGGTCAGCTATGTATCATACCGGGTATGTTGGTGTGAAGAACTTCAAGTATTTGATCACTCCCGGTCAGTTTGAGGATGTGGGTACTGGCTTTCGTATCCTGGGCACCGAGGCGTGGGGCGATAAGAGAGATCTCATCCAGATGCTCCAGCAGTTCAGACAGCTTTTGCTCTATTCTCAAAGGACTGCGAATCAGGACGATATGCGTTATTTCAGCTTCAGGAAGGTCAAGCAGATAATCGATATGCCATCGCAGTTTTTTTGCTGATGGCTTAATTTCTCTGGTGCCCATAACGGTTTTTTCGGAGAAGAGGTTCTGCATTGTCTCTCTTATTCTGTGGTGAGGCTTCCCTCCTGTTCGTGAGGTGTGGCGGATAACTCGTCGAGCAAGGGGAGAGCCTGACTTTGTTCCACCAAGTGCAGAACCGAGGTAGATGTAGTCACCTTCGGGTATCTCGAACAGTTTTCCTTGCTGAAATCTGCCGAATGCAAGCTGTACTGTGCTGGTGATGTGGAACAGCAGGATATAGGAGCCCATGCGGTGACTACTGCCAAAAAGAGTAAACTGTGGGTCGGCCATTGTTTTTTGTTGTTTTTGATGCAATATTAGCCACTCTGGCAATGGGAGTGAACCTGTCAAAATATATGCCGGAAGTGTTTGATTGTTGGTCAATTATTGAGGAATATTTATCTGTATGCTGCTTTTCTTGAATCGGTTGGACGCAGTGGCAGTTTTGAGGCGCGATTTTACAACAATACAATTAATTGATAAAGGGATGAATCTATGGCTTTAATGTCGAATTTGCGGAACAAGACTCATATAATACTTTATGTCCTTTTAGGATCGTTTCTTGCGCTCATTGTCTTTGAATGGGGTATGAATTTTAGCGGCTTTTCCGGTAAAGCCAATATGGCGGGAAAAGTTAATGGAAAGTCAATTTCCTTTAGTCAGTATGATGATGTTTATAAGGCGGTTACTGATAATTTCAGAAGAGGTAATCCTGGTGCGGAGCTGACACCTGATACGGAACTCGGGCTTCGTGAGCAGGCATGGAATACTGTGGTTGACCAGACCTTGCTCGAACAGCAGTTTGAGAAATTTGGAATTTCGCTTCAAGATCAGGAGGTGGAGGAGGCTTTCAACAGTCCAAATCCCCCTATGGTTATTCGCCAGAATTTTTCTGACTCTACAGGGGTTATTGATCGAAAAAAATTGGAAAGCGCACGTAGCGATCCTCGCAACAAGGAGTTGGGGTTACAGCTTGAGAAGATTGTTCGCCAGGAGTTGAAGGTCAACAAACTGATTCGCTCACTTCAAACCCTTGCCCACGTTACTGAGCCGGAGATTGGTGAAATTGTCGGCAGGCAGTTTTCACAATTTTCCGCCTCATTTATTCCGGTTCCGTTGAGTTTTGCAGGAGCAGATTCCCAATTCCCTGTCAAAGATGAGGATATTAAAAAATATTATGACGGGCATAAAGAGCTTTTCAGGCAGTTGCCATCCCGAAAAGCAGATTATGTGGTTTTTCCATTGATACCATCGTCGAAAGACAGTCTTGCGGTTCGCACCGAACTTGAATCGCTTCGGAGTGATTTTTCAAGCTCGGTCAATGATAATGATTTTGTTCAAAAGCAGAGTGATCGACCGACAGGCAGCAATGTTACCTATACTCGCGCGGATTTTTCACCGCTGGCTGGCACGGTTATTTTTAATGCGGCAAATCTCAAGGCAGGGGCCATTGTCGGGCCTGTTGCTGATCACGGTGAATACAGGTTACTCAAGGTCAGGCAGGTTACCACATCTACTCAAACCATTGCCCGTGCGTCACATATTCTTCTGCGCTTCAACCCTGCAAGCAAGGATGAAATTCAGAAGGTGCGGGAGTTGTCAATGCTGATTTACCAGCAGATTCAGGCTGGAGTTTCTTTTGATGTATTGGCAAAAAAATATTCTGCTGATACCGCCAGCGCTGTCAACGGTGGTGACGTTGGATGGTTCAGCAAAGAGCGTATGGTACCAGCCTTTTCTGCAGCGGTTTTCAGTGCTCGTCCAGGTTCTGTCGTTGGTCCGGTGCAGACACAGTTTGGTCTTCATATCATCAAGGTGACTGGTTTTGATCAGAGTGCCGTCGTCTGTTCAGAGATTATCAGAACTATCCGTCCATCATCGGAAACCGTTGACAGTGAGCGTCGTCGGGCTACTGCATTTCAGCTCAATGCGAAAGAGAACGGTTTCGACAAGAGTGTTGCAAGCGCAAAGCTGCGTATTGACAAGACCGGTGACTTTGGCAGGCGGACTCCTGTTGGCCAGATCGGCTACAGTGATAAAATAGCCACCTATGCATTTAAAGCTGGTGAAGGTGATCTTTCCGATGTGATAGAAACCGAAAAAGGGTTTTATGTCATGCGTCTGACCAGTAAAAATGATACGGGATATCGTCTGCTCGATCTTGACCTCAAGAAGATAGTGACTGCGGAACTTTTACGTGAGAAGAGAGCCGCTTTTCTGGAGAAAAAGCTTGCAGGACTGGCTAAGGGCCCTGGGGTGACGCTTGAAAAGATTGCATCAACTCTTGGTATAAACGTTGTGACTGCCGACAGCATCCGGTGGCGCGACGGAGCGATTCCGGGCTATGGAGCTGACCGAGCTCTTGCAGAAGCCATATCGGGCCTTGTTCCCGGCAAGCTATCAGCGCCGGTGAAAACGAATGATGGTTATGCTCTTGTACTGCTGAAGCAGAAGAGCCTTCCCGCAGGATTTAATCTGACGGTGGAAAAAGCCGTGATTGCACCGCAACTGCTTCGGGCGAAACAGGAGCAGTTTTTTGGAGAATATTTTGCATCCCTTCGCAAAAATTCGAAGATCGAGGATCTACGCCCCTGATCTTTAAATGTGGTGATATATCAATGTTTTGCCTGGAAATCCTCCAGGCAAGCCTTGATTCCTGCTGCGGTATTCAATCGGAGACACTCTTGAGCAAGCGCTTCAGTTTCAGTGAGAGTGTAATGCGATACCAGTGATTTCAGATTCGGGATATCCGAAACAACAACGCTGAATTTCCTTAGTCCGCAACCTAACAAGAAAGGCAGAGCCAGGGGATCGGACCCCATATCCCCACAAATCATTACTTTGCAGTGATTTGTATTGGCAGTTGTAATAATCCGGTGGAGTTGCCGGATAATAGCAGGGTGGAATTTTTCAAAGAGATCCTGTACGATGACGTTATTTCGGTCAACAGCCAAGGTGTACTGAGTGAGGTCATTGGTGCCGATGCTGATAAAATCAACACATCTTGTTATTTCATCAATCAGCTCTACAGCGGCAGGAAGCTCAACCATAGCACCAACTCCCGGCTTTTCAAGTTGTGTATCGGATTCATGCATCAGTTCGGAATAGTGTTTCTCCACAGATGCCTTGACGTGCTGTATCTCTTCAAGGGACATGATCATGGGGATAAGGAGATCAATATTCCCAAGACGGTTTGCCCGGATGGCTGCCCTGACCTGGGCATCAAGTATTTTTGGCAGATCAATCAGTATTCTGATACCGCGCCATCCAAGATTAGGATTTGGTTCCTTGACAGGAGAGTAGATCAGTTTGTCCCCACCAATATCAAACAGGCGTATATCCAGGTGCATCGGTGCAATTTCTTCAGCCATTTCCTGGTAACAGGCGTGCTGTTCTGACTCGCTTGGCACCTTTATACCTTCAGTGAAGAGATTTTCGCTTCTGAAGAGTCCCACTCCCTCTGCGCCAGCGGCGGTTATGGAATACACCTCCTCCTTGAAGTCGATATTGGCATAAAAGGTGATTCTGACACCGCATTTTGTTGTTGCGGGAAGTTCCGCATGTACTGAGGTATTATCCTCATTTTTTTTCGCGTCCTCTTTTATCTTCAGGTATCGATCAACGGTTTTCTCTTCAGGATGAATAATGACCGTACCTGTGCTCCCGTCGATGATCATCGGTGTGCCGGTCGAGATCTTTTCAGAGATATTCCCGAGGCCAACAACGATTGGAATCTTGAGTGACTTGCAAATCAGGGAGATATGTGACGTTTTTCCGCCTGAATCAGTGACAAATCCTTTGACATTGCTCCGGCTTAAAAGAACGATATCAGCAGGAGAGAGGCTATCGGACGAAACAATGACCCCTTCGGGTATCCAGGAGTGTAGTTTTCTGATGTGCAGGTTTCTGATAATCCGGTTCTTGATATCGTGAAAATCATCAGCCCGATCCTGGAAAATCCGGTTGTCGGAATTTTTAAAATTTTGAAGATAACGATCGAATTCTTCGGCAATAACGAGATAAGCTGCTTTTCGTTCGGACTTGATACGACGGGTAATGGTCTCTATCAGTACAGGATCTTGCAGCATCATGATTTGTGCCTGAAACAGATCGGAGTAGCTTTTTCCAAGTTTTCTGATGGTTATCTGCTCAATTTTTTTCAACTCATGTTCGGATCGTTCCAGGGCAACCCGAAATCTTTCAATCTCCTCATTGATATTTTTTTCGTTTAACTCTCTGACTTCATGTTTACTCTCTCCTTTGATAAACGCATAGCACTCGCCGATAGTTATACCTCTCGATCCACCGATTCCTGTGTAGGTAGCTTCTGACCCCTTGTGTGCGGGTTCTTGTTTTATGCTCCTGCTCCCAAAGCTCGTTGGTTGTTTTTTGTCCTGCATCATAATGAGTTAAAAAGGTGCGTCGTCTTGGGCGATAAAGGTGCCAATATTTGATTTTTCTGCATCTGCCAAAGCAGGAACAGGTCTTTCTTTTTCGTATGAAGCGCTGGATTCTTCACTGCTGGCTATATAGCTATTGGCGGTTGACTGAAACCGGCCATAGTTTTTCAGGAAGAGTAGTCGGATATCCCCGATTGGGCCGTTTCGCTGTTTGCCGATGACAATTTCCACAATATCTTTTGTCGAAGAGCCATCTTCAAATGTTGTTTTGCCATACATCTCTGGCCTGGAGAGGAACATGACCACATCGGCATCCTGCTCAATGGAGCCGGATTCCCTGAGGTCACTGAGCTGTGGCCGTCTGTCTCCTGAACGCTGTTCAACTGATCGGTTAAGCTGTGCAAGGGCGATGACAGGAATATTCAGCTCCTTGGCAAGAGCTTTCAGTGAGCGCGAAATCTGTGCGATCTCCTGCTCCCGGTTTGTTCTTCCATCCCTGACGGGTGTCACCAACTGCAGATAATCAACCACCAGCATGCCAATATTATGCTCCTGCTTCATACGGCGGGTTTTGGCAGCAAGCTCCATAATGGAGATGCCTGGTGTATCGTCAATAAAGAGCTTGGCTTCATTGAGTTTGTCCATGCTGTTGATAATTCTGCCCATCATTTCAGGAGTTATACGGCCAGTCCTGACAAGCTGCGATTCAACATAAGCTTCAGCGCACATAAGCCTTATGGCCAACTGCACCTCTGCCATTTCAAGGCTGAAAAAAAGTACCGGTGTATCGAAATCAACTGCGGCATTACGGGCAACAGCAAGCGCCAGGGCAGTTTTACCAGCAGAGGGTCTCGCAGCAATAATAATCATGTCGGAGGGCTGAAACCCGGCGGTGAGCTGATCAAGTTCGGAGAAGCCGGAACCGACACCGGTCACCGATGATTGCGATGCTCTCAGGCTCTCCAGCATCCGTATGCCGTTTTTAACCAGCTCTTTGATTAACGAGGCTTTCTTTTTGATGCCAGCCTGGGAGATATTAAAAAACTGCTGGGAGGCATGCTCTACGAGATCAAAAATGTCCATGGAAGAGCTGTAGGCGGCACCGGAAATTTTGGCCGATATGGAGATCATCCGCCGGTAAAGGTATTTCTCCTTTGCCAGACGTGCATAGTACTCAATATTGGCTGCGCTGATCACCTTGCCAGAAAGCTCTGCGAGGTAATGCCTTCCACCGACAGGTTCAAGCTCGTTCATTTTCAGCAACTCTTCGCTGACGGTGATAATGTCGATAGCCTGCCGCTTATGATAGAGCTGCATCATCGCCTTGAAGATGATCTGGTGCCGCCGCTCATAAAAGACCTCTTCGCCATTGTCGCCAAAAATCTGAATGACCTGCTCAATAGGATCATCTTCGAGCAAAACACAGGCAAGAACCTCCTGTTCAATTTCTGTTGAATAGGGAGGAACCCGGCTCTCTTGACTGAAATCGATATCCTTGCTGAAATCTATGGCAACAGGTGCTTTCTTGATCATGCTTTAACTCTCTTTTCAGTCAGTTTATCTGCGTCGCAGATTGTTGCGTAGTGACGCATCATCACCTGAATATCTTCCCAGCACTCTTTTTTCCAGTTGGGATTGCGCAGCAGTGCTGCGGGATGATAGGTAATAAAACAGTCATATCCTCTCCATTGTACCAGCTTGCCCCTCATGGTTCCAAGTGACAGGGTATTACCAAGAAGAGTATTGGCCGCAACTTTTCCAAGCACGAGGATAACCTTTGGCTTGATAATCTGGAGCTGCTTGAGTAACCAGGGGGTGCAGCTTGTAATTTCATAGCTGAGGGGGTTCCTGTTGCCAGGTGGCCGGCATTTCAGGATGTTGCAGATATAGACCTCTTCGCGTCTGAAGCTGGCAGCCAGAAGAATTTTATCAAGGAGTTGACCAGATCTTCCCACAAATGGCCTGCCCGAAGCATCCTCTTCGGCTCCGGGAGCCTCTCCGATAACGACCAGATCCGCAGAATGGTTCCCTTCACCAAACACAAAATTCAGCCTGCTTTCGGCAAGCGAACATTGGCGGCACACCTTTGCAGTATCGAACAAGAGTGATAGTTCTGCAGAACTCTTTTCGGGAGCTCTTTTCTGTTCATCAGCCTCGAATATATAACCTTGCATAAAAATTCTTATGGTAACGGGGGTTACTGCCGGTTTTTGGGCAAGAGCTCTTCAATGGCATCAAGCAGTTTGCCTGCGGCATCCTCTTTGGTTAATTGCGGGAGTTCAGTTGTTATTCCATTGCGTTGGATGAGTGTAAGAATATTTGTGTCAACATCAAAACCTGCGGTTTTATGATCAAAAAAATTAAAGGCAATCAGATCCAGATTTTTTGAGACCAGTTTTTTTCGAGCGTTGTCCAGGCCGCTTTGTGTTTCAAGCGCAAACCCTATGGCAAGTTGCCCGGTACATTTCTGCGCACCAAATTCAGCAAGGATATCTGGATTTTTAACAAGAGCAAGCTCAAATTCCTCTGCCTCTTTTTTCATTTTCCCTTCTTGAGGAGCCGCTGGACGATAATCGGAAACGGCTGCAGCGCTGATAAAGAGGTTGCAATTCTGGAAAAATCCCTGAGCTGTCGCATACATTTCTGCAGCACTTTCTACATCGAGACGCTCTATCCCTGGTGGTGTTTCCAGATGAACCGGGCCTGTAATAAGCGTGACACTTGCTCCCCGTTTTGCTGCAGCGCGGGCGATTGCAAAACCCATTTTGCCCGAAGAGTAGTTGGAGATGAACCGTACACCATCAATTTTTTCCCGGGTCGGGCCTGCCGTTATCACGACCGATTTACCCGATAGCGGTGAGTGTTGTGCCATCGCCAGAAAAGCATCGTCAAGAGAGGTAAGGATGGATTCAGGTTCGGGCATACGGCCAAATCCGCATTGGCCAGAGGCAAGTTCTCCATTATCAGGGCTGAAGAGAGTGCATCCCTGGGATGAGAGGGTTTTGATATTTCTCTGAACTGAAGGAGAGAGATACATCTGTCCGTCCATTGAAGGGAAGATCAGCACTGGCTTGCCTGGTCGCAGCGTGATAAAACAGGTGGTGAGCATGTCGTCACAAAGTCCGGCACAGAGTTTGGCCAACGTATGTGCCGTAGCTGGCGCAATCACAAGGGCATCAGCCCATTCGCCAAGGGAGATGTGGCTGGTATAATCTGTATTTCTAACATCCGTTGGTGGAAATATGGTGCGATAGACCTGCTCGCCCGAAACTGTTGCCAGAGCAAGTTCACTGACAAATCGGGACCCACCCTCAGTAAGCGCAATTTTGACATTTGCACCTCTTTTTTTTAACAGCCTCACTAACTGTGGTGTTTTATAGGCAGCAATGCCTCCACAGATACCGATGATGATATTTTTTCCTCTCAAAACGTGATTTCCTAGTTTATTGCTGAGTTGTTATGGTGCAATTTACAAAATCTGCAATGATTTATTTTTTCTTGTCGGATGAAGGGATAATGCGTTTCCAGAACTCATCCCATGTGTGGAATCGCTCTTTGTAGGAGAGGCTTATGCCCAGGGTCTCTGCTGGTTTTTGAAGGTTGGAGCTGGAGGTGGTAATTCCGTTTTGTCCGAAAGAACGAGATGCTTCAAGGTAGATTTTTGGGGTAATCCGGTATTCAATTTTTTGAGTAGTGCCATAGTAATCAGAGAAGGCAGCCCCGCCTAAATCGGGAGAGCTGCCTGTGCCAATAAAGCGGACTTTTCCCTCAGTACCCGGGACACTGAGAGCAAAATAGAGATCAAGTCCGCTCAGAGCCCCGCTATTATTGACCCCAACATTGACATTAAAGCTTTCCAACCCTCCTATATCCTGAATGACTCTGGATATTCTTGAGGAGAGAATACCCGTGCCAGCAGAAAATCCGGCGCTTGATACAGCAATATTGCCAAGTTGCCCACTGGTTCCTGGCCGGGCATACCACTGTTTTGCAAGGAGCATGGAAATGACGTTCAGCTCCGCGTTGGGGTCAATCTGACTTGAATATTTCCCGATCATATTTCCTGAAGCATAAGGCTGGGTCTGCTCATTCAGGTAATAACCCATGGTAACCTGAGGGTAATTCAGGGTTCCAGTTAAGGCGAGGAGCATATTTACCTGATCTCGCTCGCCATTCTGCTTGTTTGACGCGCTCACATATTTACCACCGTAAAGGTTATCCATGAGACCACTCCGAATGTCTGCATTGTTCCAGGTGATTGTGCCTCCATCCTGCAGGTCAAAACTGGAGTTGGAAAATTTATATTTTCCGCCAACAATGTTCACCGAACCAAACAGGCGATATTGTTGGTTGTTCTTATTGACAACCAGAGAGAGATTGTTGCTTGACGTTTCAAGTCGTTCGCCTCTGTTGTTGTCGAAAATCATGGTATACTTGAGCGGCTCAACACTGCTGAGTCTCAATTGTTTAATTTGCAGGATATCGATGAGTGAATGATAAAACTCTGCGGGTTTTGGAGGAGTAATATTGGTACCGGGATTTTGAGAATTCACCCTTTTGCCGTATCGGGGTATAATTTCAATAAACTTGTCGGCACCGACATATTTTGCACTTTCGTTGGCTCCAGATCGATAGAGTGAAAAATCTGCGGCATCAATTCTCATTTCACCCTCAACGACAGGCGCTGAGAGTTGGCCATAAATTCGAATGTTATTTGTTGTGCCCGTTATGCTGCCAAACGAAGTTTCATCCTGCCTGTCTTTTTTATTGAATAAGAGCAAATTGTCGATCGTTGCTGCAATCGAAAGTTCTCGTAGCTTCAGTTTTTCAAACGTTAGAAATCCATTGATGATACCACTGCCCTTTACATTATCGTTGATGGTTATGTTTCGCAGTTCGATTCCGTTTTGCGTCATAAGCGCCTCTCCGTTGAGCAGGTAATTGACCTGGGTTGGTTCAATGACTATTTTAGTATTACGCAGACGAGTGGTCATGGTGATGTCTGGCTTTGGCATCCTCCCCTGGATGTGCAGTGTGGTCGGTATAATGCCTTCAACGGAGCTGAATATCGGGAACAGAAGTTCAATGAACCTGGCAGAAAGGTTTTCAGAGTGGAAGGAGGCATTTATGGCTTGTTGTTCCGCTACATGGAATTGCAGGGGAAAGTAGCTGATAACAAGCGGAATTGTTCCATCTCCATCGATTACACTGATTGCTATTGGGGCTGGCTCTGAACCTGTTTCCTGTACCGGTGTGGTGCTGTGTAGATCAAAATGAAGTTGATTGCCGTTATGAACACCGCTCCCTTTCATCGTCCCAATGGTAACCTTGTCATAACGAATATCTTTTCCGATGATGTTGAGCGAGCTGGTTTTTAAGCCCGGCTCTCCACTTACCATCAAAGATGCGTTGATTGTTCCCGAAAGTTTGTCGAAAGAGGTATTCCTGGTGAACCGTTCCAGCTCATTGATATCGAAATTGTTCAAGGTGCAGAGAAAATTTCCGGAGAGCGAATTGCTGAGTTCCCCGTCGAATATTGCCTGTTGCTCCCCCTTCGTTATGGTGAACCGGTTAAATTTTGCGGATGTTTTGCCTGCCACAACAGTCGAGTTATCTGCTGTTTTCCATATTCCGGAAGCATCTTTCAGCGACAGGTGTTTAACGAATAACTCGTAGTTGCTGTTACTTTTTGTTGCGGTAAATTTTGCAGACAAGTTCTGTGCTGGCTCAGGTGTTGCAAGGTCAACAGCAGCATCAAGACGGGATGTTGTATAGATGGCTGAAAAGAGTGCATTGCCAGCGTTTTTGCCTGCAAAAGTAAGAGACTCAGCCTTGCCTGATATTGACGCTTGTGGTATGCCGATATTGTTGCATTCCAATCCAAGCTCCATGGAGAGATTTTTAAGAAAAAAAGTATTGCGGGCGCGGAGGTTGGAAAGGTCAATCAGAGTGTTTATCCAACATTGCCCATTTCTGTATACAACACGTCCCCCTACCCTGCCTTGCAGAGCAAACTCCTGTACGGGCAAAAGAGGCGCCAGCGGTGAAATATCTTTTACGGTGATTTGATAATTGATGGTGAATGGTCGCTTCAGTGTACTATCTGAAGAGAGTGGAGTCGAAACCGTAGCAGGCCAGATGTTTTGTGCTGCAATTTCCCGAAGAATACCTGAACGGGCAAATTGGCCGGCATGCATCAGCTCTTCGAATAAATAATCGCCCTCAGCAGTAACGTCAATAAAATCACTGCTTATGTGAACTCGTGAAGATGCTGGATTCTGCATAATATCAAGCGAGGCTTTGGAGCGCTCTTTCAGCTCAAATCCATTGATCAAAGAGGGTAAAAACTCTATGGAGGCTGCAATATTCAACATTTTGGGATTAAATCCCGAACCTTGCAGGCTAAATACTCCGTTGAGGTCAGTGATGAACTCTTTTGCATCAAGAATGTTTGCAAGATTGAGTTTTGCCGTTTTGCCTGAAGCTCGATATCGGGGAACTTCATTTTTCCAGTCGATCTCCGAGTCAAGAGTAAAGCTGCTCTGGTTGTTTTTTAGAAACAGCAAGCTATTCAGTAGTTCATTATTGTACACTACCGATGCCGTGCCTTCCTGTAGTTGCTGATTGTGCCAGAAAGAATCTGCAAACTTCAGATCCAATTTTATTTGGCTGAGTTCTTTGTTATTTGCTTTTGCCTCAAAACTTCCGGAAGCGTTGAGCAGACTTTTTGTGTTGCCGGAACCAATAAAGAGGTGAGGCTTCACATTTTTGAGCTGTATTGTGCCATTGCAGCCATATTGTTCCGACTCATTCTTTGATGCTTCTCCACGTAGAGCAATTTCTCCAACGGAGGAGAGAATGGTGCCCTCTGTTTTTACTGCATTCAGATTTCCCTTTGCAACGCCATGAAACGTGATATCGCCTGTTTTTCGGGCAACCTCTCTGTGTCTCTCCTCTTTCAAATATGATTCGATAAACGGAACGGCAATTTTTGAACTGTCGAATTTTAGATCATAAGCAAAGGCATTGCGGCTGAGCGGGTTAAGCAGTTCGCCTTTGACTGATATTTTACTCTTTTGCTGTGTCAGAAGTGCATCAATGATTTCGATCTTGTCCATCTTGCCCCTCGCGTTGCCTTTCAGGGTGTAGAGCCCTGAGGGCAGGGAAAGTGCAGGGTAAAAACGCTTGATGTCGTCGGTAGCAAGGGTGATCTCCTGAATGTTCAGAAATGAGCTGCCGAGGCGGATCCCCTTTTGACGTTCTCGTGAAAAAATGTTGAAGTGGTCAACCGTTGCAGAAAGCTCAGCGCGGCTTTTATTGCTTTTGGCTTTAAGGGTCAGCACCTCTGAGCGGGTTTCAGAAAAGAGAAATTGCCCTGAAGCCTCTTGCAAAGCGATGTTGTGCTGCGGTATGTTGCATTGCAGGCGGGTGAGTTTTCCTTTAAGGAGTTTTTTCTTGAAGGTGAAATCTGAAAGTTCAAGTTTGATATCCTTGATGCTGAACGTTACGCTGTCAGGATGGTTGCTATTTCCTGTATAGGAGATTGCACTATTGGTGATCTGCATTGATTTGCAGAAAAAATGGTCAAATGTTTTTTTCGTTGAATCGGGGTCGCGACGGGTAAAAATATGCTCAAGGTTAAGCTTGCCATTTTTCTGTTGAATAATTTTGGAATTAAGGGCATCGGCTTTGAGCATTGGTAAATATATCGACCTGAAATCAGGCTGAAGGAGTGAGAGAATATTGAGTTTTAAGGAGATGGAACGTGCTTCAAGAGCTGGTGTTTTTTCCCCGATCCCATAGATACGGGGGTGGATCAAAAGAACATTGTTCGGAAACTTCAGGTGAAGCTCCTGTAATTCAAGGCGGCCAAAAAATTTTGTCTCAAAAAGCTGAATAATCTGTTTTTTTGCAAGCAGGTCAAGCAGTCCGCTGTTCAGTACCACCATCATCGAGAGCGACAATAAGAGTGTAACTGCAGAGACTACGGTGAGCACTCTGAGCGTGTAGTGTTTAATTCGTTCCACCGCAGGTTGCTGATTGAGAGTAACGCTGAAGAATAGTTTCAATAATGCCGCTTGTTGATCGCCCCTCAAGCAAGGGCAACGTCAATACCTGTCCACCATGAGCAAGGACATCTCTCGCTCCGGCAATATGCTCAATATCCCAGTCAGCTCCCTTGACGAGAATGTCAGGCAACAGAATGGTGATCAACTCTTCTGGTGTATCTTCATCAAAGAGGGTTACTGCATCTATCGCACGGAGAGCAGAGAGCATGAACGCACGGTCTGTTTCAGTGCAGATTGGTCGGTTCGCCCCTTTAAGCCGACGCACCGAAGCGTCGCTGTTCAGTCCGATCAGCAGTACGTCACCAAGCTTTTTTGCTTCTGTCAGATATTCGACGTGCCCGGCATGAAGGATATCAAAACAGCCATTCGAAAAGACAACTTTTTTCCCTGAAGCCTGCCATGTGCGAACTTTTTCAAGAGCCTCCAATTGGCTGAGCAGGTTGCTGGTGGTCGCCATGATGATTGATAAGAGATAAATTTCCGATATTGTTCCCCCAATTTAGCGTATACTCTCCGATTGTCCGCATTGAATAAATAAAGGTCACCCCTATGAAGCGCCGCTGGGAAGAAGATGATCGACTTGCAGATCGTGCTCTTTACGCTCTCATTATGTTGCTTGGTGTACTCGTACGGAGCGTCAGTCGTCGGATGTCAAGCGCAATCGCCGGTTTTCTTGGGGATTTTGGCTATTTCATTCTTAAAGTAAGGCGTCAGATTGTGACGAACAACCTTGCCCTCACCTTTCCTGAAAAAAGTGCATCAGCAATAGGTGCAATTGCCCGACAGGTCTATCGCAATCAGGCAGAAAATTTTATAGAAATGCTTCGCCTTCCCATGATTACATCGGCAGAAGATGCGGCACGACTTATCGATGTTGATGGTCGTCATGTTCTTGCCAGGACTCGTGATCAAAAAAAAGGGGGAGTACTGGTTTCAGCGCATTTTGGCAACTGGGAGCTGCTTGGAATGTGTACCGGATTATTGATGTCCCCTCTCAGTATTGTGGTTAAGCCCCTGAAAAATCACGCTGTTGACTCCATGATCAATGCGTGGAGAACGATGCACGGTAACCGTATTATTTATGACGCGCAAGCCCTGCGCGAAGGATTACGAGCGCTGCATAAGGGGGAGATTTTAACGATTTTAGGAGACCAGTCCGACCCTGGGGGATCTTTCTATGCCGAATTCCTTGGTCGCCGCACATCGGTGTTTCTTGGCCCTGCATATTTTGCTCTCAAGGCCGGAGTTCCACTCTTTGTCGGTATGTGTCGTCGGATTGGTGATGGTCGTTATATCGTAGAGAGTGAGGAGATTGATATGAGTGGCCTCGGAACTGCAAAAACCGATGCAGAAGAGCTTACCCGTCGCTATACCAAAGTGCTTGAACGTTTTATTTACCAATATCCTGAAGAGTGGTTCTGGTTACATAACCGATGGAAGCGTAACGAGTGAGCCGATGAATGCACTTGCACAAGTCATCAAACGTGGTTAGCCGGATTGGGCAGTATTGCTTTATCGAAAATTCGCTGAAAACCTTGCCCTTCAGGGC
>SZYA01000087.1 GCA_005843815.1 Chlorobium sp. | reverse complement strand
GCAGCTTGCCGGTTTTGAGTCTGAAGCAGAGGTGTATGATGTGGGAACAGTGCTGCAGGTTGGTGACGGTATTGCTCGTGTTTATGGTTTATCGAAGGTTGCCGCAGGCGAGCTTCTTGAGTTTCCCAATAATGTGATGGGTATGGCTTTAAACCTGGAAGAGGACAATGTCGGCGCTGTATTGTTTGGTGAATCCAATCTGGTGAAAGAGGGTGATACGGTTAAAAGAAGTGGTATTCTTGCTTCTATTCCCGTTGGTGAGGCTATGCTTGGCAGGGTCATTAATCCACTTGGAGAGCCGATTGATGGTAAAGGTCCCATTGAAACACACATCCGTCTTCCTCTTGAACGCAGGGCCCCAGGTGTTATCTATCGTAAATCGGTGCATGAACCTCTGCAGACAGGTCTCAAGGCTATTGACTCCATGATTCCGATTGGTCGCGGGCAGCGCGAACTCATTATTGGAGACCGTCAGACAGGAAAAACTGCTGTTGCAATTGATACCATTATCAACCAGAAGGGCAAAGGCGTTTTCTGTATCTATGTGGCAATTGGTTTGAAGGGATCAACGGTTGCCCAGGTCGTCAATACGCTCGAAAAATATGATGCGATGTCGTACACGACCGTTATATCGGCGACGGCATCCGATCCTGCGCCGCTTCAGTTTATTGCACCGTTTGCTGGCGCTACTCTTGGTGAATTTTTCCGTGATACGGGTCGTCATGCATTGGTGGTCTATGATGATCTTTCAAAACAGGCCGTTGCCTATCGTCAGGTTTCACTTCTTCTCCGTCGTCCGCCGGGACGCGAAGCTTATCCTGGTGATGTGTTCTACTTGCACTCCCGTCTGCTTGAGAGAGCTGCGAAAATCACCGATGATATTGAGGTGGCAAAGAAGATGAACGACCTTCCTGATGCTCTCAGACCAATGATCAAGGGTGGTGGAAGTCTTACCGCATTGCCGGTTATAGAAACCCAGGCAGGTGACGTTTCTGCCTATATTCCAACCAACGTGATTTCCATCACTGATGGTCAGATCTTCCTTGAATCCAACCTTTTTAACTCTGGTCAGAGACCTGCTATCAACGTTGGTATATCGGTTTCCCGTGTCGGTGGTGCTGCGCAGATCAAGGCAATGAAAAAGGTTGCAGGTACTTTGCGTCTCGACCTGGCGCAGTTCCGTGAGCTCGAAGCCTTCTCGAAATTTGGTTCTGATCTTGATAAAACTACCAAGGCACAGCTCGACCGTGGTGCCAGGCTTGTGGAGATCCTCAAGCAGGGTCAGTATATTCCCATGCCTGTTGAAAAACAGGTTGCCATTATTTTCCTTGGTACCCAGGGGCTGCTCGACTCTGTTGATTTGCGCTTTATCCGCAAGTTCGAGGAAGAGTTCCTCAGCATGCTTGAGATCAAGCACAATGACATGCTTGTAAAAATTTCTGAGAGTGGTACGCTTGAGGCCGATGCTGCAGGCAAGCTCAAGGAGATTGCGGTCAAATTTGTGACAGCTTTCAAGGAAAAGAACAAGGCCTAAGAGAGAGGTGATTGGTTTTCAAGCAATTTTTTAACAGTCCCGTAATACATGCCTACATTAAAGGATATACGTGTACGAATCAAAGGGGTAAAGTCTACACAGCAGGTCACCAAGGCGATGAAGATGGTGGCTGCTGCCAAGCTGAGAAGGGCTCAGGAGAGGGCTGTCATGGCCCGGCCTTACGCTGCGAAGCTGAAGGATATGCTTGGTTCACTCTCTTTGAAGGTTGATACTTCCCGAAACCCCTTGCTTTCGGGTCGTTCAGAGATCAACAATGTTCTTGTGATTCTTGTCACTGCAGACAGGGGGCTTTGTGGTGCCTTTAATACCAATGCCATAAAGTTGGCGCACAAAGTTATTCATGAGGATTATGCTGCAATTCATGGCAGGGGGGGGGTCAGTCTGATCTGCGCAGGTTCCAGGGGATTTGATTTTTACAGAAAGAGAGAGTACAAGATTGTTCAGGGTTATGCGGCTGTTTTTCAGCACCTTGATTTCAGTACAGCAAAAGAGATTGCTGATACTGCCTCTGGTATGTTTCTTCGTGGTGAGGTTGACAGGGTTGTTGTCGTTTACAATGAATTCAAGTCAGTGCTTGCGCCGAATTTGAAAGCAGAGGTCATTCTTCCTATTTCATCTGATGCCTCTTCTGTAAAAGTGAGTAGTAGTGATTACATCTATGAACCATCACCAGCGGCTATTATTGATGTGCTGGTGCCAAAGCATCTCAATACTCAAGTATGGAGAATGATGCTGGAGTCAAATGCAGCAGAGCAGGCGGCCCGTATGTCGGCGATGGATTCGGCTACCGAAAATGCGAAGGAGCTGCTTCGTGGACTTAACATCAGCTACAACAGGGCACGTCAGGCGGCAATTACCACTGAACTCAGTGAAATTGTTGCAGGTGCGGAAGCACTGAGTAACTGAACAAGTATCATTGCCTTATGATGTCTAAAGCGCCCGCATGGGCGCTTTTTTTTGTTGCACATTGCCTTAACTGGCATCGGGTGTTATGCAACTCATTCGGGAAATGATTTATATTCCCTGAGCTGGTGTTTGATAGTTTAATCTCTTTTTACCTTTCTTCAATGAATGTATGGGCAAGAGCATGAAGATATACAAGTTTGGAGGTACTTCTCTGGGGTCGGCAGGACGGATCAGAAAGGTGGCGGATATTATTGCCGGGGCAGTTGGTGAGGGGAAGCTAATTGTGGTCATTTCGGCCATTCATCCTGTTACCGATCTTTTGCTTGAATCAGCCACAAAGGCGTGTTGTGGTGATAGCAGTTATCGTACGATACTTGATGAACTTGATAATCAGCATTTGTCATTGGCTGCTGAGCTTTTTTCTGGTGACTCTCCTGGAGAGGTTACCGCTGCCATACTCTCGGATCTTTCAGATCTCCATAATATCGTTCAGGGTATTTTTTTACTGAGGGAGCTTTCTGAAAAAAGTTTGGCAGTTGTGCTGAGTTTTGGGGAGCGCCTTTCGGCCAGGATTGTCAGTTATTATTTACAGCGGCGGCGGATGGCATCCTTTTTTCTTGATGCCCGCGAGTTGATTGTTACTGATGCCAATTATGCTGATGCCCGGGTTAACACCTCTGCATCAGAACTTCTCATACAAAAACGTCTTGGGTTGTTTGAAGGAGTGCCGGTTGTGACCGGATTTATTGCCGCCGCCCCCGATGGTTCGGTGACAACGCTGGGGCGTGGGGGTTCTGATTATACGGCATCTCTTCTTGGAGCAGCTCTTGGTGCATCAGAAATTTGTCTATGGAGTGATGTTGACGGTATATTCAGCGCTGACCCAAAACGGGTGCGTGATGCCCGGATTTTGCCCTTCATCACCTGCTCGGAGGCGATGGAGCTCTCTCATGCTGGTGCAAAAGTTCTTCATCCGCTCGCTGTTCAGCCCGCCATGAAGGCAGGTATTCCGCTGTTGATTAAAAATTCTTTTCATCCTGAGGCAAAAGGTACACGCATTGCATTTGAAACCCCGCCGGAGATAAGCCGCACGCATCCAGTAACAGCTCTCTCCTCAATCAACAACGTTGTCCTTCTGAACTTGTCGGGCAGCGGTATGGTTGGTGTTCCTGGTATTGCCTCAAGGCTCTTCAGTTGTCTTGCGCAGCATCGGATCAATATTATTTTTATATCCCAGGCATCGTCTGAACAGTCGATTACTCTTGCCATCAATCCATCGCAGTCAGCAAAAGCGAAAAAAATACTGGAGGGGATATTTGCTCTTGAAATTGAAACCCGTCAGATAGATCCTTTGTTGATACGACGTAATTTGTCGATGATCGCGGTTATTGGAAATAACATGTCGGGCCATCCTGGAGTTTCAGCCCAGTTATTTGAAACGCTTGGCAAAAATGGAATCAATGTTATTGCTGTAGCCCAGGGCGCCAATGAGATGAATATCTCGTTCGTGGTTGACTGTCATGATGAGGATAAAGCTCTGAATTGCATTCATGAGTCTTTTTTTCTGTCGCAGCGCAAGGTGCATCTCTTTATAGCAGGCACAGGGACTATCGCAAAAAGCCTGATCGGGCAGATCAGTGCCCATCGCGTCAACCTGCAGAAGGATAATGATCTCGATGTTGTGGTCTGTGGCATGGCCAATACTCGCCAGATTGCCCTGGACGATGATGGTATAGATCTTGAACATTGGCAGGCAACTCTTGAACAGAGAGTTGAGCACCAGGGAATTGGTGGGTATATTGAGCTTATTCGGGAGAGAAACCTGCATAATGCCATTTTTGTAGATTGTACTGCAAGCTCCACTGTTGCTGCAAGTTATCCTGATTTGCTGCTTGCCAATATTTCGGTGGTCACGGCTAATAAGCTTGGTATGGCCGCTCCCTGGCCGCTCTATCAGAGTATCAGGGATGCACAGCGGAAAAGTAACGCTCGTTTTCTCTACGAAACCAATGTCGGTGCCGGTTTGCCGATTATCAACACGCTGAATGATCTGAAAAACAGTGGCGACAAGATTATTTGTATTGAGGGTGTTCTTTCCGGAACATTAAGCTTTATTTTCAATGAGCTGCGCAAAGGTGGCAGATTCAGCGAGATAGTTCGTCGTGCGCAGGTGGCAGGGTTTACTGAGCCTGACCCTCGCGATGATCTTTCGGGAGCTGATTTTGCCCGGAAATTCCTGATTCTTGGTCGTGAACTGGGCTTCAAGCTGGAGTACAGCGATGTTGCCTGCGAAAGCCTGGTGCCGGAAGAGTATCGTGGCGAGATGCCGGTTCCGGAGTTTCTTGATCGTTTATCAACTGTTGACGACTGGTATGCCGATGAAATTGCGAAAGCAGGAAAAGAGGGTATGACCATTGCTTATGCCGGTGAGATAAGGGATGGAGTGGCAAGTATCGGGGTCAAAAGGCTTCCACTCGCCAGCCCTATTGCTGGCCTTGATGGCTCTGAAAATATGGTGGTCTTTACGACGGAGCGCTATCGGGCAACTCCTCTTGTTGTTCGAGGGCCTGGCGCTGGTGGAGAGGTGACGGCAGGCGGCGTTTTTGCCGATATCCTGCGTATCGCAAGTTATCTTGTCTGAGGAGAATTATTTATGCGTGCAGAAATTGTATCAGTCGGGGATGAACTGCTGAAGGGCCAGAGGATTAATACCAACGCAGCATTTATCTCCACTGCTCTTGCTGGTATAGGGGTCTCTGTCGGTAGAGTTGTTGCTTGTGCTGATCTTGAAGATGAGATGGTCTCTGTTTTTTCGGAGGCGCTTCATCGGGCGGATATTGTTCTTGTTACCGGTGGGCTCGGTCCGACAAGAGATGACCGTACCAAAAAAGCTGTTCAACAGCTTTTGGGCCGAGGGACAGAGCTTAATCCCGAAGCATACCAAAATCTTGCCGATCGGATCAAAAAACATGGATTAACGATGTCGTCATCTCTCCGGGAGCAGGCGATGGTCATAGAAGGCTCTGAGGTTATTCAGAATACACGGGGTAGCGCTGCGGGGATGATTATTTCGTGCGGAGAGCAGTTTCATCAACACTCTCTGGTGCTGATGCCAGGTGTTCCTGATGAAATGAAGGCGATGATGGAGCGCACGATTGTTCCGTATTTTGCGGCGCTTTCAGATACCGCCATTCGTCACACTCCCATAAAAACAGTTGGTATTGGTGAGTCGAGGCTTGCTGAGATGATTGTGGATATTGAAGATTGTCTGCCGAAGGGGACAACGCTTGCTTATCTGCCTCATGTGGCGGGTGTCAGCTTGATGATCAGCACTACAGGTCGGGATCAGGAGGCGGTTGATCGTGATAACCGCAGTGTTGTGGAGGCGATTGCCAAGAGGGTTGAGACGTTCGTTTATGCGACCAGAGAGATAACTCTTGAAGAGATTATTGGTGCAATGCTCTCTGCACAAGGGTTGACTATTGCTGTTGCTGAATCGTGTACCGGTGGTTTGCTTGCCAGCCGACTTACTGATGTTCCGGGTGCATCCTCATATTTTCTTCAGGGTTTTGTGGTGTACAGCAACCAGGCAAAACAGAGCAATCTTGGAGTTCCGGCAGAGACCATCGAGAGCTTCGGAGCAGTCAGTGAAGAGGTTGCCAGGGCGATGGCCACCGGGTGTCTTGAAACAAGTGGCGCTGATTTTGCGATAGCAACAACAGGCATTGCTGGACCGTCGGGTGGTTCTCCGGAAAAGCCGGTTGGTATGGTTTGTCTGGGCTTGGCCAAAAGAAAATCAGCCGATGTGATTTCCAGAACGCTCTTTATGCATGGCGATCGTGAACAGAACAAATTTCGCTTCTGTGAGGCAGCTCTTCGTGAGTTGTGGCAGTGCCTCCGGGCGGAATCATGACTTTTTGGAACGAGGTTTGTTCTTTGGTCTGTCGGTTAATGATATTGTCTCATGCGAACCGGAAGGTCAGGATGCTTTTTTTGAAAAAGAAGCTATAGCATTTATAATTTCAGGGGTTTATAATAGTATCGTGTTACTTCATAAAGGAAAAACGCTGTTCTTCTCGTAGCCAATGGCCAAAATAGCAAAATTACCGGATAGTGTTGCAAACAAGATTTCTGCCGGAGAAGTTGTTCAGCGCCCCGCCTCTGTTGTCAAGGAGCTGCTTGAAAATTCGATAGATGCTGGTGCCAGCAAGATAACGGTTTCGATCAAGGATGCTGGCAAGGAGCTGATCCGGATAGTAGATAATGGCACCGGAATGTTGAGGGAAGATGCACTCCTGAGTGTCGAACGTTTTGCGACCAGTAAAATTACCGGGGTTGATGATCTTGATTCCCTGCAAAGCCTTGGTTTCAGGGGAGAGGCGCTGGCAAGTATCTCTTCTATCTCTCATTTCGAGCTGAAAACCCGGACGGCACAAGGGACGCTTGGGCTGAAGCTCCGCTATGAGGGTGGAGTTCTTGCCGAGGAGTCAGGGGTACAGGGGGAGCAGGGAACAACGATTAGCGTCAGAAACCTCTTTTTCAATGTGCCTGCCCGGCGCAAGTTTCTGAAATCAAACGCAACAGAGTACAACCATATTTATGAAATTGTCAAGTCGTTTACTTTGGCATACCCCGACATTGAGTGGCGTATGTACAGTGACGACGAAGAGCTTTTTCATCTCAAGAGTCCAAATATTTCAGAACGGCTTAATCATTTTTATGGTGATGAGTTTGCTGAAAGCATGATTGAGCTTTCCGATGAAAATGATTATCTCTCGATCAAAGGTTTTCTTGGAAAGCCTGCAATGCAGAAACGGAAGAAGCTCGATCAGTATTTTTTTGTGAATCGTCGATTAGTGCAGAACCGGATGCTTTCACAGGCGGTGCAGCAGGCCTACGGCGATCTGCTTGTCGAACGACAGACCCCTTTTGTGCTGCTTTTTCTCTCGATTGATCCCTCACGGATTGATGTGAACGTGCATCCGGCCAAACTTGAGGTCAGGTTTGATGATGAGCGCAGTGTCCGTAATATGTTCTATCCGGTTATCAAGAGGAGGATCCAGTTGCACGATTTTTCACCTGACCTGGCGGTAAATGAGGGCGACTCATTCGCCTCTGGTGTTTTTCAGTCATCATCTTCAAGACGTTTTTCTTTTCCTGACATTCCCCATCGTGTTTCGACTACGGATGATCTTTATCGTAATTATCGCGAAGGATCCAATGATGAACCTGAGGTTTTAAGGGCATCGACCTGGCATCAGCCTGATAGTTTTTCAGCATCCCCGCCCCCAACGGGATTCGTTGCCCTTGAGCGAGAGTTGCAGGAGGGGAGTGAACAGTTGGCCTCAGTATTACTCTCTCCAGTTTATAAAGATGATGTGGTTCCAAATCCGAAAGATTCAGACCCAAAAATATGGCAGTTGCACAATAAATACCTGATTTGCCAGATAAAGACCGGCTTGATGATTATCGATCAGCATGTGGCGCATGAGCGAGTGCTCTATGAGCGTGCTGTTGATGTCATGAACCAGAGTGTTCCAAATTCGCAGCAATTGCTTTTTCCCCAAAAAGTTGAGTTTCGTACCTGGGAGTATGAGCTGTTTGAGGAGATTCGTGAGGATCTCTATCGGCTTGGTTTTAATTTGCGTATTTTTGGTCATAAAACCATCATGATCGAAGGGGTTCCCCAGGATGTAAAGCCGGGTACAGAGGTGACGATTCTGCAGGATATGATTGCGGAATATCAGGAAAATGCTTCAAAACTGAAGCTTGACAAGCGCGACAATCTGGCAAAGTCTTACTCATGCCGCAATGCCATCATGGCAGGCCAGAGGCTCTCGCTTGAAGAGATGCGTTCACTGATTGATAATCTGTTTGCTACCCGTGAGCCCTACTCATGCCCGCACGGCAGGCCGGTCATTATAAAGCTTTCACTTGATCAGCTTGACAAGATGTTTGGGAGAAAATAACCCGTTGTGTGGTTGCAAGTTTGTGCAAAAGTACTAAATTCAGCACTATGCCCTTGTAGCTCAGTGGATAGAGCAACAGTTTCCTAAACTGTAGGTCGGCGGTTCGAGTCTGCCCGAGGGCACTTTGTCTCAGTAGTTCGCATTTCAGCATCACCCTTTTTTCATTTATCACCTTGTCCAAGGCGCGAGCCAAATATAAAAAGCCGGTAAGAGTAGTTTTCTTTAGTCTGCTTGTACTCTTCGTGGTTGATGTCGGGCGCTACTTTTTTTACCCGGATGTCGGGCAGCTTATTATTGATAATCCGACAAAAACAGCCTTTATGGAGTACCGCGAGGCTGAGTGGAGGCGCGAAGGGTTATACGATAAAGAAATTAATCAGCAATGGGTTTCTCTGCGCAACGTTTCCCAGAACCTGGTCAAGGCTGTTCTGATTGCTGAGGACGACAAGTTCTGGCAGCATGAGGGGTTCGATTATAAGGCGATGGAGCGGGCGCTTGAGAAGAACATACTGGCCAAGAAATTCAAGATGGGTGGCAGTACGATCAGCCAGCAGCTTGCCAAAAATCTTTATCTCTCCCCCTCAAAAAATCCAGTGCGCAAGGTTAAAGAGGCCATTCTTACCTGGAGACTTGAAAAAGCGCTCTCGAAACGGCGCATTCTTGAACTCTATGTGAATGTTGCTGAATGGGGTGATGGTATCTTTGGCATCGGTCAGGCTGCCCGTCACTACTACGGTGTCACTCCGGCTCAACTTTCTGCTGAGCAGGCATCAAGACTTGCAGCTATACTTCCTAATCCGATTCTTTTTTCTCCAACAGGTACCTCCCGATATGTCCGCAACCGCTCCTCTCTGATCTATGCTATTATGCGGAAGCGCGGGATTGTCATCCCTGACTACAGAGAGGTTATTATGGAGTCCATTTCGGATACAACTGCTGTGGATTCAGTGGTGATAGGTGTGCCGGAGTATCTGCTGGAGCAAGCAATCTCTCCTGACAGTAGTGCAACCAAAGGGAAAAATGGTGACCGCACGATAATCGACGGAAGGACAAGCGATAACCCTACTGAAGTCAAAGAGGGAAAAGGAGGTGCCGGATTACCCTGATCGGTACTTCACCTTTCACCAGGGAGACACCATGTCGCGTCCCTGATGAAGGAGGGGCAGTTGACACAACTGCCGACAATTGTTTTATTTATTCAAGTTCAAATGATGACTTGTCCATGCCGCATACAGGGCAGACCCAGTCGTCGGGAATATTTTGGAATGAAGTTCCTGGAGCTACCCCTCCCTCAGGATCGCCGATTTCAGGATCATAGACGTAGCCACATGGCACACAAACCCACTTTTCCATAGCAAAAAAGTTTCTGTTACATTAAAAAAAATAGAGAAAGCTACAGTTGCATGATACGAAAAAACTTCTTTCTTGAGCAACGAGACCATCAAATTTTCGATTAACTACAGTTGGATTATATAACTTCTCTGGAAATTTATAACATCCCGTACATCTCGCTTGTGGAAGTGTTTTACTTTTTTTTAAAAAACCATGGATAAATCTCCTTATTCAAAGTTTGACAACGCTGAATTAATCCTTAGGGATGAACTTGCGATTGATCGTACTATCTTGGCCAATGAGCGAACTCTTCTCGCATATTTGCGTTCAGGAGTCTCTCTGATTATAGCGGGAGTGTCCATTATGCATTTTGTTCAATTCGGCTGGTTTCTGGCCGTTGGTCTGTTTTGTGTCCCGGTTGGTATTGTCACGGGAATATTTGGCGTATATCGATATCGCCTGATAAACAAGTCAATAAATCTCGTGCGACGGCAGCTTCCGGGGGTGCTAAAAAGAGAGAGTTGTTCTTCATGAAGTTGTTCAGGGGATGATAATGTTGCCTTCATAAACTATCTTTGCAGGACCAATAAGGAAGACCTCATCCATCTTTTCACTGAACTGAACTTGCAGGGTATCCCCGCTTCTAACTTTTACCCGGATGGTTGTTCTGCCGATTTTTCCGAGGCGGTAACTCATAAGGGCTGCTGCAACTGCTCCGGTACCGCAAGCGAGGGTTTCATTTTCAACGCCGCGTTCAAACGTACGGATTGAGAGAGAGTCCTGAGAGTTGATCTGAATAAAATTAACATTGGTTCCCTCAGAAAAAATATCTGTTCGATGTCTGATGGAGCGTCCCGATTCGTTGACCTTCACATTATCAAGGTCAGATACATAGGTAATGACATGTGGAGATCCGGTATTGACTGAGTGACAGACAAATCCCTCAATAGTAAGGTCATTTCTGAACTCTTCGGGCGCAAGCATCCGGAGCTTTACGGTTTCATGGCTGGTAATCCATGCGTCATAAGGGTTGCCGTTTGCTTCAAACCTGTAGCTGTTATCTCTCCTGCCAGGAATTCTGATGGAGAAGGCGAACCAGGCGGCGCACCTTCCACCGTTGCCGCACATTGAGCCCAGAAAGCCATCCGAATTGTGATAGACCATACTGAAGTCATAAAGCGTCGATGGCTCAACAAGAATCAGCCCATCAGCCCCGATGCCTGTTCCTCTGGCGCATAACTCCCTGATCTGAAGCGATGAAAGCTGAATGGAGCGATTCCTGTTATCGATAATGATAAAATCATTTCCAGCTCCTGATAATTTAGTGAAAGAGAGCTTCATTGGGTGTAACGATATGTGTATTTATAAATCTGACTGCTCTATCATTCCTCTACCACGGCATTAATAAACTCGTGCAGGGCGTGCTTTACTGCTGTATAATAAAACTATAGCAGCTCAATGCAGTGGTAAAATAATTTATTATTAAATAATTTTTCTTATTTTGCCTTCTACAATGTCGGGTGCTATTCCTGACAGATAATCGTAACTCAAGTTGATTGTTACTCTGTTTTTTTATAGATTTGAAAGTCGTGATCATGTGTAATGCTGGTTAAAAGCCTTTTTTTCGGTCAAGTTGATTGGTTGTAGAGGGTTGTCGCATTGCTGCATGGAGAAATAGTTATCTTTTTGGTTTCTTCAATCTGAATTATGTTCAAAAAAAGGAGAGAATACAATGGCTGAACAAGTTAATCCGGCAGGAGTAAAGCCAAAGGGCACTGTCCCACCTCCCAAGGGGAACGCTCCTTCTCCCAAGGGGGCGGGAGTTGCAGGCGCACCATCCGTTATCAAGGAGCAGGATGCTTCTAAAATGAGAAGATTTCTGTTCCAGCGGACGGAGACTCGATCGACGAAGTGGTATCAGATTTTTGATACCGACAAGATTGATGACGAGCAGGTTGTTGGTGCTCACCTTGCATTGCTTGGTGTGCTTGGTTTTTTGATGGCAATCTACTACATCTCCGGGATTCAGGTTTTTCCATGGGGTGCGCCAGGTTTTCACGATAATTGGTTTTATTTGACTATCAAGCCAAGAATGGTTTCTCTTGGTATTGATACCTTCAGTACGAAAACAGAGGATCTTGAGTTTGCAGCATCCAAACTGATTGGTTGGTCACTGTTTCACCTTCTTTCCGGTTCCATTCTTATTTTTGGTGGATGGCGTCACTGGACTCACAATCTCACCAATCCCTTCACCGGACGAACCGGCAATTTTCGTGACTTCAGGTTTCTTGGCAAGTTCGGCGATGTAGTCTTCAGCGGAATCAGCGCCAAGAGTTACAGGGAGGCGCTTGGTCCTCATGCTGTTTATATGTCTCTGCTTTTTCTCGGATGGGGTCTATTAATGTGGTTTGTCCTCGGTTTTCCGCCGATTCCTGATTTTCAGACGATCTATTCAGAGACCTTTATGTCATTTGTATTGTCTGTTATTTTCTTTTCGGCTGGCATTTACTGGTGGAACAATCCTCCGAATGCGGCAACCCACCTGAATGATGACATGAAGGCTGCTTTTTCGGTTCACCTGACGGCAATGGGTTATATCAGCATAGCATGTGGTTGCATCGCATTTGTTGCTTTCCAGCAACCATCCTTTGCCGCTTATTACAAGGAACTTGACAAGCTGGTATTTTATCTTTATGGTGAGCCTTTCAACCGTGTCAGTTACAATTTTGTTCAGGAAGGTGGGCGGGTTATTTCTGGGACGAAGGAGTTTGCTGACTTTGAGGCTTTTGCAATTCTTCCGAAGAATGGTGCCACATTTGGCATGGCAAGGACTGTGATTAACCTCATCACCTTCAACCATATCATCTGCGGAGTTCTCTATGTCTTTGCAGGTGTCTATCATGGCGGGCAGTATCTCCTTAAAATCCAGCTCAATGGCCTTTACAGCCAGATCAAGTCTGTTTTTATTACCAAAGGTCGCGATCAGGAGGTTCAGGTCAAGATTCTTGGATCGGTCATGGCGCTCTGTTTTGCCACCATGCTCTCTGTGTATGCCGTTATCGTGTGGAATACTATATGTGAGCTTAATCTTTTTGGCACAAACATTCTTATGTCGTTCTACTGGCTGAAACCACTTCCTATTTTCCAGTGGATGTTCAGGGATCCAAGTATCAATGACTGGGTAATGGTTCATGTTATTGTTGCTGGTTCGCTTTTTTCATTGATAGCTCTTGTACGTATTGCCTTCTTTTCCCACACATCACCACTTTGGGATGACCTTGGTCTTAAGAAAAACTCTTATTCTTTCCCGTGTCTTGGCCCTGTTTATGGTGGTACTTGCGGCGTTTCAATCCAGGATCAGCTCTGGTTTGCGATGTTGTGGGGAATCAAGGGGCTTTCGGCAGTTGCCTGGTATATTGATGGTGCATGGATAGCATCAATGATGTACGGTGTTCCAGCTGCTGACGCAAAGGCCTGGGATTCTGTTGCTGGTCTTGCGCACCATTATACATCTGGTATATTCTACTATTTCTGGACAGAGACGGTGAACATCTTCTCAAGTTCACATCTTTCAACCATTTTGATGATCGGTCACCTCGTTTGGTTCATCAGCTTTGCGGTATGGTTTGAGGATCGTGGTTCCCGTCTTGAAGGTGCTGACATTCAGACAAGAACCATTCGCTGGTTTGGCAAGAAATTCCTTAACCGTGATGTTAACTTCCGTTTCCCGGTACTGACTATTTCAGACTCCAAGATGGCGGGAACATTCCTTTATTTCGGAGGTGTTTTCATTCTGGTGTTTCTTTTCATCGGGAATGGCTTTTATCAGAAGGACACACCGCTGCCACCCCAGGTAGGAGATGCTGCTCTATCTGGTCAGGTTATGTTGACGCAGGTTGTTGATTATCTGGTGAAGTTGATCGCTTGATACTGTTTTTCTGGAGAGGTCTCCCTGCCTCTCCAGAAAAAATCTTTGGTTTATTAGTTTATCATGTAATTAAAGAGGAGGGTTTTTATGGCCGATCCTGTACAGAAGCCAGATATATCGTCAAAGCCTGTTGCCAAGGTTAACCCCGCAGCACCCAAGTCGCCAGCAGCTTCAGCAACAACGGCTGATACGGCAGCAAAACAAGGGGTAAAGGCAAAGCCAAAAGATATTTCTCAGAAACAGGTTGACAAGGTTCGTCTTGAGCCCATTAATGTCAATCTTGGAAGAACCGGTCTTCCGCAGGAGTCAGCTTTTCCGATTAAAAAAGAGGTAAAAGCTGCTCCCAAGCCAGCGCCAGCCGTAGCCGCTAAACCGGCTGTTGGAGCGAAGCCTGCAGTTGGGGCAAAACCAGCCGCAGGAGCAAAACCTGTTCCGGGACAGAAACCCGCGGCTTCAGTCGCGAAAGGGGCTCCTGCACCCAAAGTTGCACCAGTTCCGGCTGCGCAAGCCCAACCCGCACCACCTCCAACAGCGCCTGTGAAAAAAGCTGCTCCAAGAGAGAAGGATCACTATTTCATCATTGAAAACCTCTGTGTTGGTTGTGGTCTCTGCCTTGACAAGTGTCCACCAAAGGTACAGGCCATTGGTTACAAGTTTTATGGAGATGTGCAGGAAGGGGGATTCAGGGCATATATTGATCAGGATGCCTGTATCTCTTGTTCATCTTGCTTTAATGCAGATGAATGTCCTGCAGGAGCGCTCATTGAGGTGCATCCCGATGGCGAAGTGATTGATTATGCGTATACGCCACCTGAACGGCTGGATTTTGATCTGAGATTTCTGCATAGATTTCACAGAGAGGCGCGTTAAGGCAACAGTGTACGTTTATTTTTTTATGAAAGCATTGCTTCTCTTGGGGCAATGCTTTTTTTTTAAGATTTTTCATCGTTATGCCGGAGCAAAACATATTGACTCTTGAGCCATTTAACGGGGACTACGGTGTTGAACCAGCCTCTTCAGCTCAGACTCTTGTCATTATTCCAACGTTCAACGAGGCTGATAATATTGGTCGCCTTCTTGGCGAGCTTCTGGCTCGCTACTCCTCTTTTATTGATATTCTTGTTATTGATGACAACTCTCCGGATGGTACGGCTGATATTGTTCGCTCAATGCAAGGGAAGACAAATGCTCTTTATCTGATGACCCGGCAGTGCAAAATGGGGCTTGGAACAGCGTATATTACGGGTTTCAACTATGCACTCCAGAAGGGTTATCACTATATTTTGGAAATGGATGCCGATTATTCTCATGATCCTGCGGATGTCCAACGTTTTCTTGATGCCATGAGTGGAGCGCATCTTCTTGTCGGCTCTCGTTACATGAATAATACGGTTAATGTGGTTAACTGGCCTCTTGGAAGGTTGATTCTTTCCAGAATGGCGAGCATCTATACTCGTATGATCACAAGAATGCCTGTTGATGATCCAACAAGTGGCTTTAAATGTTTCAGTGCTGATGTATTGCGATCGCTTGATCTCGGCAGGATAAATTCCCAGGGCTACTCGTTTCAGATAGAGATGAATTTCAGGGCGTGGAAAAAAGGTTTTACCATCAGGGAGATTCCAATTGTTTTTGTTGATCGGTCGGTGGGTAAATCGAAAATGACAAAAAGGAATATTGGTGAAGCGATCTGGATTGTCTGGTGGCTCACCACCAAGTCATTGTTTGGGTTTCTGTAGGGGCAAACCGGGTGTCTGCCCCCTCATCTGTGCTCCTCAGTCTCTCTTTTCAGCGATGATCTTCTGTGCAATATCTGGAGGCGCCTCTTCGTAGTGGCTGAAACTGTAAGAGTATCTTGCTCTGCTCTGCGTCAGGCGAGTCAGAGCATGATGGAATGCTGTCAGTGCGGCCTGTGGAATATGTGCATGAATGATCTGCATCTGTACGTCTGACTCCATACCAAGAATTTTACCTCGTTTGCTTGAAATATCACCCACAATTTCACCAGTATAGTGCTCAGGGGCATAAACGTCCAACGCATAGATTGGCTCAAGGATGAACGGTTTTGCTTTGTCGAATGCGTTCTTGAAGGCCATACTTCCTGCTATCTTGAAGGCGAATTCAGAACTGTCCACGGGGTGATAGGAACCGTCGAACGCCACAGCTTTAAGATCAACAACAGGGTAACCAGCAAGAATACCTGTTGTTATGGTTTCTCTTAGTCCTTTTTCAACTGCAGGAAGATATCTCGATGGCACGACACCACCCACAATTTCGCTTGCAAATTCAATGCCTGTATCCCGTGCCAATGGTTCAATTTTTATCCAGACATCTCCATATTGTCCTTTGCCCCCGGATTGTTTTTTATATTTGCCCTGTGAAGATGATGCAACCCTTATAGTTTCTCGATAAGGGATTTTAATTGGTGCAATCTCGACTTTAACATTAAACTTTGTCTGAAGTCTGCTGATAATGGTGTCAAGATGAGTTTCACCAAGGGTTTTCAGAATTGTCTGGTTGAATTCAACATCGTGCACAATGGTAAAGCTCGGATCTTCCTCATGGAGATGGTGGAGACCTTCAGAAATCTTTTCTTCATCACCTTGAGTAAGAGGCATGATTGCTGTGGCCAGGACAGGAATGGGAAAAATAATAGGACTTATTCTGCAGCTTGTCCCTTTGTCGGCCAGTGTATCGTTGGTATGAGCATCTTTCAGTTTAACGACCATACCGATATCCCCGGCGAGTAGTTTTTCAACCGGAGTTTTCTTTTGGCCAAGAATGGTGTAGATTTGCCCAAGTTTCTGAAGTTGTTCAGTTTGTACATCAATCAGTTCATGACCGCTTTCAATATGCCCCGAGTAAACCCTGAGGTAGGAAATTTCACCCACACGAGGTTCAGACATTGTTTTGAAGATAAAGGCAAGAGTTGGGCCATCAGGATTGGGTTGAATCAATTTTTTTGTTTCATCAACTGTACAGATCGCATGTTCAGGTCCGCGTTCAATTGGAGAGGGGCAGATGTTCGTAACAGCATTGAGCAATCTCTCTGTTCCGATAAGGTGTAGTGGAGAGGTACAGAAAACAGGAAAAAAGGTTCTTGTGAGAAGCGCTGATTGTATTCCTGATCTCAGTTCATCTTCTGTGAGGTTCCCAACGTCAAAAAACTTGTTCATCAGCTCTTCATCAGTCTCGGCAACAGCCTCTACAAGTTGCTGGTGAAGCTCCTCTGCACGGTTAAGGTAAAGATCAGGAATATCCGAAACGGTCATCTCACCAGGTTTATCGGGGCTGAACTCCAACAGTTTCATTAACAGGATATCAATAAGGGTGTGGTGACCAAGTCCTTCGTCGGCAGGGAACTGTATAGGTGTTACAAGATTTCCGAAATGATCTTTAAGTCCCTGTATGGTGGTTTTGAAGCTGGCACGATCAGCATCCAGTTTTGTCAAGACAAACATTGTTGGTTTGTAGTACTCCCTGGTATATTCCCAGACGGTGTCAGTGCCCACTTCGACACCGGAAGTGGAGTTGACCGTAATCAGTACGGTGTCAGCAATGCGCATAGCCGATTTCACGTCACCATGAAAATCAAGCAGGCCGGGGGTATCAATAATATTGATTTTATGATCATTCCAGAATCCATTGATGAGACTGGTGTTCAGACTGTGTTTTCTCTCAATCTCATCCGTTGAGTAATCAGATATGGTGTTCCCTTCTTCAATACTGCCGAGTCGGTTGATCACACCCATCGTGAGTGCAAGTGATTCAGCGAGAATGGTCTTGCCGCTTCCAGCATGGCCTGTAATGACAATGTTTCGCAATTGATCCGGTTGTACGGCTTGCATGGTATGACTCCTGTTTTATCAGATGACGAAATTTCAGACTGCAGTTTCACCCCATCGAAAGCTGCAAGAACAGTAATAAACAAAAAAAAGTACGATTTGCTGTAGCGGTAACAATGAAATGGTCGGGAAAAAAAGATATATTTTAGGGTATGCTTTAAATGCTCTGGCCGGGAAACCCGCTTGAAAGCAAAAAGTACGCAATAACTATAAATACATATTTTTATGCCTATTATCAGAAAAATTCTTGGTCGTCAGATCCTCGATTCAAGGGGAAATCCAACGGTGGAAGTGGATGTCTATACGGAAAGTTCTTTTGGGCGAGCTGCTGTGCCAAGTGGTGCCTCTACTGGAATTCATGAAGCTGTTGAACTCAGGGATGGTGATGCGGGAGTTTATCTTGGCAAGGGAGTGCTCAAGGCTGTTGAGCATGTCAATACCATCATTAATGATGCGTTGACTGGTATGCTTGTGACTGAGCAGGAGGAGATTGATCAGTTGCTGCTTGACCTGGACGGAACGCCAAACAAATCAAGGCTTGGAGCAAATGCCTTGCTTGGGGTCTCCATGGCATGTGCAAAGGCTGGCGCGGAGTATACGGGGCTTCCACTCTACCGGTACATCGGAGGAACAATGGCCAGCACTCTTCCAGTGCCGATGATGAATGTGCTCAATGGTGGAGCTCATGCCGACAATACGGTTGATTTCCAGGAATTTATGATTATGCCGGCAGGATTTAACTCTTTTTCCGAAGCACTTCGATGTGGGGCTGAAATTTTTCATGCCCTCAAAGCTCTTCTGAAAAGCAAGGGCTTGAGTACTGCTGTTGGTGACGAAGGTGGTTTTGCTCCGAACCTCCGTTCCAACGAGGAGGCGATTGAGTTGGTGATTGAGGCTATTGGCAAAGCGGGCTATAAAGCAGGTTCACCGACGGATAAAGGGGGGCTGGGTGATGCTCAGGTTATGATAGCCCTCGACCCTGCAAGCTCCGAATTCTACGATTCAGCAAAGAAGCGCTATGTGTTCAAGAAGTCTTCGAAACAGGAGCTTACCTCTCTTGAGATGGCAGAATACTGGGAAAAGTGGGCGACTAACTATCCGATTATCTCAATAGAGGATGGAATGGCTGAAGATGACTGGGAGGGCTGGAAGTTATTGACGGACAAAATTGGGTCAAGGGTACAGCTTGTTGGCGACGATCTGTTTGTGACCAACAGTAAAAGACTTGCCGCTGGCATTGAACAGGGTGTGGCGAACTCCATTCTGATCAAGGTTAACCAGATAGGCACGCTTACCGAAACACTTCAGGCGATAGAGATGGCCAAAACCAATGGATACACATCGGTCATCAGCCACCGCAGTGGTGAAACCGAAGACAGCACAATTGCCCAGATTGCGGTAGCTACGAATGCCGGTCAGATCAAGACGGGCAGTATGTCACGTTCTGACCGTATGGCCAAGTATAACGAACTTCTTCGAATTGAAGAGGAGCTTGGTGCTCAGGCCCGTTATCCCGGTAAAAAGGCTTTCCGGGTATAAATTAATTTTGCAGGGAACCCTTTCATCAATGGTTCCCTTGCATTTTATCTCTCTACCCACTGCTACAAGACTCTGTGAATTCAACTGTTCTGGATGTGAAAAAGTTCATCAAGCGTATCAAGTTCGATACTATCTGGGAGTATATCACCTCTAATCCGAAACAGATTCTTTTCAGGGTTGCGGCTGTTGTAATTGTCCTCTGGTTTCTTTTTGATGATTATGGAGTTGTGAAAAGAATTCGTATGGAAACAGAATATCGTTCTCTGCTTGTCCGGCAGAAAGTTGAGCAACAGAAAATGGTTGATAACGAACAGCGAATTCTCCATGCCCGTGAGCCTGACAGTATTGAAAAGGCGGCGAGAGAGCGATATAATTTTCGGCGGAAGGGAGAAACTCTGTTTATCATCAAAGGGGAATAATTTTTTCTAATAGTTCTTAATTATTACATGTACCAGTATCGTCGTCGTTTAACTCGTGAAGTTGTATTTGGAAATCTCTTTTTGGGAGGATATCAGCCGATACGGGTAGAATCCATGACCAATACACACACTCTTGATACTGAAGCAACCGTTGCGCAGTGCAGGAGGCTCTATGAAGCTGGTTGCGAAATAATAAGGCTTACCGTGCCGACAGAGAAGGATGCTGAAAACCTGAGAAACATCCGGGAGCAGCTTCGTCGCGATAAAATTGATACGCCGCTTGTCGCCGACATCCATTTTTCTGCTCGGGCAGCGCTCAAAGCCGTTGAATTTGTTGAAAACATCCGCATTAATCCTGGTAATTATGCCAATACACAGAAGTTTTCAAACAATCAATATTCAGAAGAGGAGTATCTGAAGGAGATAGAGCAGGTCCGGCTTGAATTTGCTCCTCTGGTGGAAAAGGCGCGCGAGTATGGGGTATCCATGCGTATTGGTACCAATCATGGCTCTTTGTCCGACAGAATTGTCAGTCGTTACGGTAATTCACCTGAAGGGATGGTCGAAGCTGCTCTTGAGTTTGCGAGAATCTGTGAAGCGATGGGATATTACGAGATTCTTTTTTCAATGAAATCTTCCAATGTTCGGGTGATGATTCAGGCATACCGACTGCTAGTTCAGCAGGCGGATGCTGAACTTCGTTACGCATATCCCCTTCATCTTGGAGTGACCGAGGCTGGAGATGGTGATGAGGGTCGGGTCAAGTCGGCCATGGGTATCGGCGCACTGCTTGAGGATGGGCTTGGTGATACCATCAGGGTTTCATTGACTGAAGACCCTGTCAGTGAGGTGCCTGTTGGTTTTGCTCTTGTCAAAAAATACAATGATTTTCATCTTGTCAATGGGGACAGGGGGCATATTCCGCTGAGGCATATCATAGAGAGTCGCAACAAGCAGACATATTCAGTCCTTATGTCCGATGAATTGCCGCCGTTCAATCCATTCGCTTATCAACGCAGGGCTGCCAGTGAGATGGTTCTTGCGGATTTTACGATAGGGGGAGATACTGTGCCGAGGGTGGAAACGGAGGTACACACGTTACTCTCAGATAACGATAAAATTTTTGAAGAGATAACGCTGAGGCTTGCTTCAGGAAAGCCTCAGGATGCCATCCGTTCAGAGTTTGTTTCAGTTCCTGTCAACAGTGCAGCAGATCTTGATTCTCTGGATGAGCTGCTTGGAAGGCTGGGGGATAGTGGTCGTTTTGTGGTTGCCTCGACAAGCGATGTTATACTGTTTCCCAGGTTACTCAATAAAGTGTCAAAGGTACGATTTGATATTCTTGAGGGTGAGCGACTTGAGAATGAATTTTTGCAGCTTCTTTGCAATAAGCCTCTTGCTGCGGTCGAGTTATGTTTTCTCCATAAAGAGTCCGGGAATGCTGTTCCTGCCAGGGTACTTGCCCATCTTGCCGAAAAGCTGCGCAAGATGGGAGTACAGCGACTTCTTTTTTCCGTTTTATCAGTGCAGGTTGTTTTTGTCTATCGGAGGCTCATGCAGTCGTTTAACAACCGGTCGCTTGATTATCCTCTTGTAGTTCGTTTCAAGGGAGAGGAGTCCGGGCGACTTGAAAATATAATCAGCAGTTCGGTTCAGGCCGGGACGCTTTTCAGCGATGGTATTGGTGACATGCTTTCGTTGCAGACGACACTCTCATCCGATGATGAGATTAATCTCGCCTTCAATATTCTGCAGGGTGCAAGAATCAGAATGTCAAAGACAGAATTTATCTCTTGTCCTGGCTGCGGAAGAACCTACTTTGAACTCGAAAAGGCAGTTGCGGCAATCAAGCAGCGCATGGGGCAACTCAAGGGGTTGAAGATTGGTATTATGGGTTGTGTGGTCAATGGTCCCGGAGAGATGGCTGATGCTGATTTCGGCTATGTCGGTGCAGGGAAGAATCGTATCAGTCTCTACGTCGGTCGAGAGTGTGTCGCAGAAAATATTGCCGAAGATGAAGCAGTTGATCGACTGATAGCGCTTGTAAAGGAGCGGGGAAAGTGGGTTGAGCCGATTGATCTCCGCTGAGAGAGAGTGCCGGATATCTTTTTTACCCTGATTACGGGGGCTTCAATGGGGATCGGTGAAGCTTTTGCCCGTGAGTTTGCTGCAAGAGGTCACAACCTTGTACTTGTTGCCCGCTCTGAGGCGAAGCTATATGCTCTTGCTGAAGAATTGCGTAGAGAGAGAGGGATTAGGGTTGAGGTGTGTGTTGAGGATTTGAGCCACGTTGATGCACCTGTTTCAGTGTATGAATTTTGCTGCCAGCATCATATCAAGATAGATTTTCTTGTGAATTGTGCAGGATTGTCTCAAGCGGGGTATTTTGATGATATCCCGATGGGAAAGCTTGATGATATTATGATGGTTAACATGATGGCAATGGCGACGCTTACCCGCCTGTTTTTGCCTGGAATGGTTTCGCGGAGACAAGGGAATATCATCAATATTGCTTCACTTGGAGGGTTGCAGGGAGTCCCCGGACTTGGCCTCTATTCTGCAAGCAAGGCATTTGTAATCACGCTCAGTGAATCGCTGTTTATGGAATTGCAGGATAAAGGGGTACATGTTATTGTTGTCTGTCCCGGATTTATTGCAACAGGTTTTTTTGACCATGCAGGACATAATGTCAAGAAGATTCGTTTGCCGCTTTCTGGCGTGGATGTGGTTGTTCATGCTGCAATGAGAGGGTTGAAAAATAATCGGATGCGGATATTCCCCACTCTGCTTGATGCCATCCTGGTATTTTCACAAAGATTGGCTTCACGAAAAACAGTGGTGCGTCTTGCCAGTTATTTTGCGGCGGTCAACGATGAATAATTAAATCATCGTTTTTCCTTTGTAATTTATAATCGCAGTCATTATATTACCGTCCATGTTTTTTGAGCAATGGGCTGCTGGTGTAGCTCAATTGGTAGAGCAGCTGATTTGTAATCAGCAGGTTGCGGGTTCGAGTCCCATCACCAGCTCTGAATTGTTGTATGGGTAGGTAGCGAAGTGGTTAAACGCAACAGACTGTAAATCTGTCGACTCTGTCTTCGGAGGTTCGAATCCTCCCCTACCCACAGCCTTTATATCGTAGTATCAGGCTGATGTAGCTCAGTTGGTAGAGCACTTCCTTGGTAAGGAAGAGGTCATCGGTTCAAGTCCGATCATCAGCTCAGGTTTTGGGGGAATTGGATGATACGTCAGTAGCTTAATTGGTAGAGCAGCGGTCTCCAAAACCGCAGGTTGGGGGTTCGATTCCCTCCTGACGTGCAAAATGGCAAATTTTCACTGTATTTTATTCCGCACCTTAGATTCATGAACAATTATATCGGCAAGGCAGGTCAGTATTATCGTGATGTGGTGAGTGAAATGCGGAAAGTTATCTGGCCGGGCAAGGATGAGGTCAAGGATTTTACGATTGTTGTTCTGACGGTTTCCGGGATTCTTGCGGCATTTACATTTCTTGTCGACTGGGTAATAAGTTTTGTTATGGGGAAGTTGTTGTAGGGTAACAGTGTTAAGATTGAATTGATGAGCGCAAGAAAAAAGGATGTTGATGTTCAGGGTGTTCCGGTTGCGCGCTGGTATGCACTCCGGATTTATTCAGGCCATGAGCGCAAGGTCAAGGAGGCTATAGATGCCGATGTGATTCGATTTGGTCTTGCTGAGAAGATATTGCAGATTTATGTTCCTTATGAGCGCTTTGTAGAGGTAAAAAACGGTAAAAAAAGAAGTTTGACAAAAAACGCTTTTCCTGGTTATGTCCTTATTGAGGCAGTACTGGACAAGCAGACAAGGAATTTGATTCTTGATATTCCCTCTGTTATGGGGTTTCTTGGGGTAGATGATGTCCCTACTCCATTGAGGCCTGATGAGGTGGAAAAAATACTTGAGCCAGAGACAACTGTCGAGCACCGTACCAATGTTGAGGCGCCGTTCAGGATTGGAGACTCAGTAAAGGTTATTGATGGTCCGTTCAGTTCGTTGACGGGTATGGTTCACGAGGTTTGTACGGAAAGAATGAAAGTTAAAGTTATGATCAGCTTTTTTGGTCGCAGTACGCCCACTGAGCTTGATTTTTCGCAGGTTAAGTCAGTTTCCCAATAATAGGGCTTAAGTCATTTAAGCTTCTGAATAGAAATAGATTATGGCAAAAAAGGTAATCGGCTTTATCAAGCTTCAGATCCCTGCAGGTGCTGCCAATCCAGCTCCACCTGTTGGTCCTGCCCTTGGTCAGAAGGGTGTAAATATAATGGAGTTTTGCAAACAGTTTAATGCAAAGACCCAGGCTGAAGCAGGGATGATCATCCCTGTGGTAATTACAGTGTACTCTGACAAGTCGTTCACCTTTATTACCAAAACCCCCCCGGCAGCGGTGCTTCTTCTGAAGGAGGCAAATCTCAAGAAGGGTTCAGGGGAGCCAAATCGCAACAAGGTCGGTACGGTCACTGCTGAGCAGGTTCGCAAGATTGCCGAGTTGAAGAGGCCTGATCTTAATGCTTTTGACAGTAGAGGAGCTGAGGAGATGATCAGGGGTACCGCAAGAAGCATGGGTATTACTGTTCAGGATTAGCAGTACAATTTTTAGGGTTTAGGGATGTGGGAGGTCGAAAGGCCGCTTTTTTAACCACTTGGACAAAAAAATAATGGCTGGTAAAAAATACAAAGAGGCAGTATCAAAGGTCGAGCGTTTTCGTGAGTACGATCTTGCAGATGCTGTAGAGAAGGTCAGGGAGATTACGCAGGCGAAATTTGATGCAACCGTTGATGTTGCGGTGAAACTGGGGGTTGATCCCCGGCATGCCGATCAGGTTGTTCGAGGCACTGTTATGCTTCCTCATGGCACTGGAAAGACTGTTTCTGTTCTTGTTGTTTGCAAAGAGGCAAAGGCAGATGAAGCACGTGAGGCCGGGGCCGATCTGGTTGGTTTTGAAGAGTATATTGAGAAGATTCAGGAGGGATGGACCGGTGTTGATGTTATTATTGCCACTCCGGATGTGATGGGTCAGTTGGGCAAAGTTGCCAAAATTCTTGGACCTCGCGGTTTAATGCCAAATCCTAAGTCCGGAACCGTGACAATGGATGTGGCCAAGGCTGTCAGAGAGGTAAAGGCGGGTAAGATAGAGTTCAGGGTTGATAAGGCAGGGAATGTTCATGCGCCTGTCGGCAAGGTTTCGTTTCCCCCCGAGCAGTTGGTTGTCAATATTACCAGCTTTCTCAAGGAGGTTGTACGGCTCAAGCCATCAGCCGCCAAGGGTCAATATGTTCAGGGTATTGCGCTTTCAAGCACTATGTCCCCGAGCGTGAAGGTTAAAATGGAAAAATTTGTCGCCTAATAAAAACGGTTTACACGATGAAGCGAGATAAAAAAGAGCTGGTTGTTCAGGAAGTTGCTGAAAAGATCAACAGGTCGCAGGGTATATATCTGACGGAATTTCAGGGATTAAGTGTTGGTAAGATGGCTGAATTGCGTACGGAGTTCAGGAAAGTTGGTGTTGAGTATCGTGTTGTAAAAAACACGCTCATTAAAAAGGCACTTAAGGATCTTGCTGGTGCAGACAAGCTTGCGCCGGGTCTTGCGTACACTACTGGTGTTGCTTTTGGGTATGATGATCCGGTAGCGCCTGCAAAAGTTATCAAGAAGTTCTGCAAAGTCAATGACTCCCTGAAGTTCAAGATGGCTTCAATTGACGGTGTCGTTTTTGGAGCTGATTCGCTGGGGATGCTTTCTGAGATGTTGACAAAGACTGAAAATATTGGACGTGCGGCTGGGCTGGTCAACAGTGTAGTAAGTTCTGTTCCGATGGTGGTCAATGCGGTCATGAGAAACCTCGTCTGTGCGCTTGATCAAATCGCAAAGCAAAAGCAGTAAATTACACAAAACTATTACGCACTCAAGGAATTTTAATACATTGTAAATTAAACAAGAGAGGGGAATAATGTCTATCGAAACACTTGTAGAGGAGATTGGTAAGTTGACTCTGACAGAGGCTTCCGCATTAGTGAAAGCACTGGAAGAGAAGTTTGGTGTCAGTGCAGCGCCTGTAGCTGTTGCTGGTGTTGCTGCCGTTGCAGCAGGTGATGTGGTTGTTGTGGAAGAGCAGACGGAATTTGATGTTGTGCTTACAGCCGCTGGTGAAAGCAAAATTAATGTTATCAAAGCTGTTCGCGCTATCACTGGCCTTGGCCTCAAAGAGGCAAAAGATCTTGTGGATGGTGCTCCTAAAACGGTGAAGGAGGCTGTTTCCAAAGATGAGGCAGAAAAGATTGCCAAGGAGTTGAAGGACGCAGGAGCATCAGTCGAGGTGAAGTAATCTTTGACATGAGTCATTACTAAAGCAAGCTCCGTTTCTCTATGAGGCGGAGCTTTGTCTGTTTGTAGAAAAGCTGTTTTGATGGTAGTTTCCGTGATGATACGATTAAGGTTTTGTCGGGTGTCGTGTCGCTCCGGCAGTGTAATGGTGACCTATGTGATGACTTAATCTGTAAGTAATTCATGCAATTGATAAAAGTGAGGTGCATGTGAAAGTGGCTGACGCAACAACAACACCCTGTATTGATTTTTCCAAAATTCAAAGTGTTATAGAGCCCCCTGATTTATTAAAAGTTCAGTTAGATTCGTTCAATAATTTTATCCAGGATAGCGTACCTCTTGCCAAGAGGAGGGATCAGGGACTTGAAAGGGTGCTCCGCGGAGCGTTCCCCATTACAGATACAAGAGGTCTCTATCTTCTTGAATACATTTCATACAGCTTTGACAAACCAAAATACACTGTCGAGGATTGTATAGAGAGAGGCCTGACGTATGATGTCTCCCTTAAGGTTAAACTCAAGCTCTCCTATAAGGATGAAGCTGATGAGACCGACTGGAAGGAGACGATACAGCAGGATGTTTATCTTGGCAGAATTCCATATATGACCGACAGGGGGACCTTTATTGTTAATGGAGCAGAGCGGGTCGTGGTGGCTCAGCTTCATCGCTCTCCGGGTGTTGTGTTCAGTGAGGCGATCCATCCGAATGGCAAAAAAATGTATTCGGCCAAGATAGTGCCGACACGAGGCTCATGGATTGAGTTTCAGACAGATATTAATAACCAGATTTTTGTCTATATCGATCAGAAGAAGAATTTTCTGGTCAGCGCCCTTCTTCGTGCGATCGGATTTGCACGTGATGAAGATATTCTCTCTCTGTTTGATCTTGTTGAGGAGATTCCGCTGAAAGCTGGCAAAAAGGAGCAGCTTGTTGGAATGTATCTCGCTTCTGATATTGTTGACATGCAGACGGGTGAAGTTGTCAGTGCGCGTACGGCGATAACGGAGGACATCTTTGAGCAGATTCTTGCTGCCGGGTATAAGAGCGTCAAAGTGATGAAGACTTTTTCGGGTGGAGACAAGGGTATAGACAAATCCATCATCATCAATACCATCCTCAATGACAATTCTGCAACCGAGGAGGAGGCGCTTGAGATTGTTTATGAAGAGCTGAGAGCAAATGAGGCTCCCGATATTGATGCAGCAAGGAGTTTTCTTGAACGCACTTTTTTCAACCAGAAAAAATATGATCTGGGAGAGGTGGGCCGTTACAGAATCAAGAAAAAGCTTGCAAAGGAGTTTGAGGAGCTTGATGGTTATCTTTCGAGAACCCCGGAACTCAAGCAGCTTTCTGATACTATTTACGATAAGATTCTTCAGACTATCCAGTCTTTTTCAGATGAGCCGACTGGCGAAGATATTCTGGTGCTGACGCATTACGATATTATATCGGTCATTTACTATCTCATCAAGCTTGTTAACGGATTGGCCGAAGTTGATGATGTCGATCATTTGGCGAATCGTAGAGTTCGCTCAGTTGGTGAGCAGCTTGCAGCGCAGTTTGTGATAGGGCTTGCCAGGATGGGTAAAAATGTCCGCGAAAAGCTGAATTCGAGAGATTCCGACAAGATTGCACCTGCTGACCTGATTAACGCAAGAACAGTATCAAGTGTGGTCTCAAGCTTTTTTGCGACCAGTCAGCTTTCGCAGTTTATGGATCAGACAAATCCACTTGCGGAGATGACCAACAAGAGAAGGGTTTCAGCTCTTGGGCCTGGTGGTCTTACCAGAGAGAGAGCTGGTTTTGAGGTTCGTGATGTTCACTACACGCATTATGGACGGTTGTGCCCGATTGAAACACCTGAAGGTCCCAACATTGGTCTTATCTCCTCGTTGTCGGTTTATGCGGAAATCAACGATAAAGGATTTATTCAGACACCCTACAGGGTTGTTGAGAATGGTCATGTAACCGATACAGTTTTGATGCTCTCGGCAGAAGATGAAGAGAACAAAATTACGGTACCAGTCAGTGTTCAGCTTGATAGTAATCAGAAAATTACTCTCGAAACAGTTCAGGCTAGAACGAAGGGAGATTATCCGGTTGTTGCGGCAGAGGATGTCAATTTTATGGATGTTTCTCCTGTCCAGATTGTCAGCGCCGCTGCAGCTTTGATTCCTTTTCTTGAGCACGATGATGGCAACCGCGCTTTAATGGGCGCAAACATGCAGCGTCAGGCGGTTCCTCTGCTGACCTCTGAAGCGCCTGTGGTTGGCACTGGTATGGAGGCAAAGGTTGCAAGAGATTCCCGCTCTGTCATTGTTGCAGAAGGGTCAGGTGTGCTTGAGGACGTTACTGCAGATTATATTACCATTCGCTATGATATCGATACTGACAATGATGTTCGGTTGTCAATGCTTGATCCTGATGAGGGTGTCAAAACCTATAAACTGATCAAATTCAAGCGCTCTAACCAGGATACCTGTATTTCTCAGAAGCCTCTGGTGAAGATTGGGCAGCGTGTCGCGAAAGGTGCAATTCTGGCAGATAGCTCATCAACAGAGAATGGTGAACTGGCGCTCGGTAAAAATGTTCTCGTAGCGTTTATGCCATGGCGTGGGTATAACTTTGAGGATGCTATTATTCTCAGCGAACGGCTGGTTTATGATGATGTGTTTACCTCAATTCATATTCATGAGTTTGAGGCCAATGTCCGGGATACCAAGCGAGGCGAGGAGCAGTTTACCCGAGATATTTATAACGTCAGCGATGAAGCGCTGAGAAATCTTGATGAGAACGGCATCGTTCGTATTGGTGCTGAGGTTAAAGAGAGGGATATCCTGGTAGGAAAAATAACTCCCAAAGGTGAAAGCGATCCCACTCCTGAAGAAAAGCTGCTTCGGGCCATTTTTGGCGATAAATCCAGTGATGTAAAGGATGCTTCCATGCATGTACCTGCTGGTATGAAGGGTATTGTCATCAAAACAAAACTTTTCAGTCGCAAGAAAAAGGTTGGTTTGGACTCCAAGGAGAAGATCGAACTGGTTGATAAAAAGTATGATGCAAAAGAGTTTGACTTGAGGAGGCGGTTTACCAAATGGGTGCGACAGCTCCTGGATGGCAGAACATCTACGGGTCTTTACAATGATAAAGGCAAGGTGCTTGTTCCTGAAGGCGCTGTGTATGATGAGGCTGTTCTTGCCAAATTCAGCTCTATGCCTTTTCTTGAGTCTCTTGATTTTTCAAAAGGGGTGACTGATTCCAAAAAAAGCAACGACAATGTTGTGCGTCTTGTCAAAGAGTTTCGTTTCATGCTTAAGGATATAGCCGATGAGCGGGATAATGAAAAATACAAGATTAATGTAGGAGATGAGCTTCCTCCAGGTATTGAAGAGCTCTCCAAGGTATATATTGCCCAGAAAAGGAAAATACAGGTTGGTGACAAGATGGCGGGGCGACATGGCAATAAGGGTGTCGTTGGTAAAATCCTGCCGATAGAAGATATGCCGTTTATGGAAAATGGCACTCCGGTTGATATTGTGCTTAATCCTCTTGGTGTGCCAAGTCGTATGAATATCGGCCAGCTCTATGAAACATCGCTTGGCTGGGCTGCGAAAACGCTTGGTGTCAAGTTTAAGACACCGATATTTAATGGTGCCACCTATGAGGAGGTGCAGTTTGAGCTCGAAAGGGCTGGTCTGCCATCACATGGGAAAGTGAGCCTTTTTGACGGTAGGACTGGTGAGCGCTTTCATGATGAAGTGACTGTTGGCTATATTTATATGCTTAAGCTCAGTCACCTTGTGGATGACAAGATCCATGCCCGCTCAACCGGCCCTTACTCGCTTATTACTCAGCAGCCACTTGGTGGCAAGGCGCAGTTTGGTGGTCAGAGGTTTGGTGAAATGGAGGTATGGGCGCTTGAAGCCTATGGAGCATCCAATATCCTCAGGGAGATGCTTACGGTTAAATCCGATGATGTTGTCGGGCGGAATAAAACCTATGAGGCCATTGTCAAGGGTCAGAACCTGCCAGAACCAGGCATACCAGAATCTTTCAATGTTCTTGTGAGGGAGTTGCAGGGTCTTGGGCTTGAGATTCGTATTGACGACAAGGTTCCTTAGTACTGTGTTAATTGGCGTGTACATTATTAACGGACGTTAACAAGAGTCGTTTAAAAAGGATATAGACTATGATTTTTTCACAGGGAGCATCACCATTAAAAGGTGAGTTTTCAAGAATAAAGTTTAGTATCGCTTCCCCTGAGAGTATTCTTGCCCATTCAAGGGGGGAGGTGCTCAAGCCGGAGACGATCAACTACCGCACATTCAAACCCGAACGTGACGGTTTGATGTGCGAAAAGATATTCGGACCAACAAAGGATTGGGAATGTTATTGTGGCAAATACAAGCGAGTTCGCTATAAAGGAATTATTTGCGATCGCTGCGGTGTCGAGGTAACGACGAAAAGTGTTCGGCGGGAGCGTATGGGTCATATCTCGCTCGCCGTTCCAGTTGTGCATACTTGGTTTTTTCGTTCTGTTCCAAGCAAGATAGGCGCACTCCTTGATCTCTCGACCAAAGAGCTTGAACGTATTATCTATTATGAGGTTTACGTTGTAATCAACCCTGGTGAACCTGGTGAAAAGCAGGGGATCAAGAAGCTCGATCGTTTGACTGAAGAGCAGTATTTCCAGATTATCACGGAGTATGAGGATAATCAGGATCTTGAGGATTCGGATCCAGACAAGTTTGTTGCCAAGATGGGTGGTGAGGCCATTCATCTGTTGCTCAAGAATATTGACCTGGATTCCTCTGCGATACATCTTCGTAAAGTGTTGAAGGAGAGTAATTCTGAACAAAAAAGAGCTGATGCTCTGAAGAGACTCAAGGTTGTTGAGGCCTTCAGAAGGAGTTATGAGCCTCAAAAGAAGGTTCGCAAAAAGCCTCAGGGCCTTTTTCCTGAAGATGAGATGCCCGAGCCTTATGTCTATGAGGGTAACAAGCCTGAATATATGGTGATGGAGGTAGTTCCGGTTATTCCACCCGAACTTCGCCCGCTTGTTCCACTTGAAGGTGGTCGGTTTGCTACTTCTGATCTTAACGATCTCTATCGTCGGGTTATTATTCGGAACAACCGACTTAAAAAATTGATCGATATCCGCGCTCCAGAGGTTATTCTCCGTAATGAAAAAAGGATGCTTCAGGAGGCGGTAGATGCGTTGTTTGATAATTCACGCAAGGCCAATGCGGTTAAAACCGGTGAGTCCAACAGGCCGCTGAAATCACTTTCTGACGCACTGAAAGGCAAGCAGGGTCGTTTCCGTCAAAACCTTCTGGGAAAGAGGGTCGATTACTCTGGTCGTTCCGTTATTGTGGTTGGACCGGAATTGAAGCTTCATGAGTGTGGTCTGCCGAAAAGTATGGCGATTGAACTCTTCCAGCCTTTCGTTATTCGTCGTTTGGTAGATCGCGGTATTGCAAAATCGGTCAAGTCAGCAAAAAAACTTATCGACAAGAAGGATCCGATTGTCTGGGATGTGCTGGAAAAGGTCATTGATGGTCGTCCGGTGCTGCTCAACAGGGCACCTACCCTTCATCGTCTTGGTATTCAGGCTTTCCAGCCGCTGCTGGTTGAGGGTAAGGCGATTCAGATCCATCCACTGGTCTGTACAGCGTTTAATGCCGACTTTGATGGTGACCAGATGGCGGTGCATATTCCGCTCTCGCAGGAGGCGCAGCTTGAAGCATCATTGCTTATGCTCTCCTCACATAACCTTATTTTGCCACAGTCCGGCAAACCAGTAACTGTTCCTTCACAGGACATGGTTCTTGGTATGTATTATTTGACCAAATCGCGATCAGGTGAGCTTGGTGAGGGTCAGATATTCTACAGCTCTGAGGATGTGCTTATAGCGTATAATGAGGAGCGGGTAGCTCTGCATGCGCAGATTTTCGTTCAGTACAGCGGTCAGATTGATCAGAAATTTGATCCTCTGAGGGTGCTTGATACCATCGTTGATGCAACGACTGAAAAGTCTCGTTGGCTTAAATCACAGATTGAAAAGAGGTCAATTTTGCTCACCACAGTAGGCAGGGTGATCTTTAATCAGCATGTCCCCGATGAAATCGGCTTTGTCAACAGGGTTATTGATAAAAAGGTTGCCAAAGAGTTGATTGGACGACTGAGTAGCGAGGTCGGTAATGTTGAAACCGCAATATTCCTTGACAATATCAAGGAGGTCGGATTCCATTACGCCATGAAGGGTGGCCTTTCTGTAGGTTTGTCTGATGCTATTGTCCCTGAAACCAAGGTGAAACATATCAAGAATGCCCAGAGGGACAGCACCAAGGTTGTTAAAGAGTACAACCGTGGTACATTGACAGATAATGAACGATACAATCAGATTGTAGATGTCTGGCAGAAAACCTCGAACATTGTTGCTGAGGAGTCCTATCAGAAGCTTAAAAAAGATCGTGAAGGTTTCAATCCGCTTTACATGATGCTTGATTCTGGTGCCCGTGGCTCCAGAGAACAGGTGCGCCAGTTAACCGGTATGAGGGGTCTTATTGCCCGTCCCCAGAAGTCCATGTCGGGACAGCCGGGCGAAATTATTGAAAACCCGATTATCTCGAACCTCAAAGAGGGGCTCTCGGTACTTGAGTACTTTATTTCAACGCACGGCGCTCGTAAGGGTCTTTCCGATACATCACTGAAAACAGCAGATGCCGGTTACCTGACAAGGAGATTACATGATGTAGCACAGGATGTTATTGTCACCATTGAAGACTGTGGAACAACACGAGGCCTTTATGTTCATCGCAATATTGAGGAAGAGACGAGCGGACAGATCAAGTTCCGTGAAAAAATAAAGGGTCGTGTTGCTGCCCGGGATATTGTTGATACCCTCAGCAATAAGGTTATCGTAAATTCGGGTGAGATCATTACCGAGGAGCTTGCGGAGCTGATTCAGGAGACTATTGGTGTTGAAGAGGCTGAGATCCGCTCAGTGCTCACCTGCGAGTCAAAAATCGGTATTTGCTCGAAATGTTATGGAACAAATCTTTCCGTTCATGGAATCGTCGAAATCGGTGAAGCGGTAGGTGTTATTGCTGCCCAGTCGATTGGTGAACCAGGTACACAGCTTACGCTCCGTACGTTCCACCAGGGTGGCACGGCCCAGGGCGGTATTTCTGAAACCGAGACCAAAGCATTCTATGATGGTCAGGTCCAGTTCGAAGATATCAAGACCGTCGATCACACGGCCATTAATGAGGATGGGGTCGAAGATTTCAGAATTATTGTTATTCAGAAGAACGGCAAGATTAATATTGCTGACCCAGAGTCAGGAAAAATTCTGAAACGATATATTGTTCCGCATGGTGCTCACCTGCACTGCAAGAATGGCTCTCTGGTCAAAAAAGATCAGGTGATTTTCAGCAGTGAGCCCAATAGCGCACAAATTATTGCAGAGTTGCCTGGTTTTATCAAGTTTGCTGATATTGAAAAAGGTGTTACGTACAAGGAAGAGGTTGATCCTCAGACAGGATTTTCGCAGCACACCATCATTAACTGGCGTTCAAAGTTGAGAGCTACCGAAACAAGGGAGCCAAGGCTTATTATTGTTGATGCAAGTGGTGAAGTCAGAAAGACCTATCCCGTGCCGATCAAGACAAATCTTTATGTCGAAGATGGACAGAAGGTTAGTCCTGGCGATATCATTGCCAAGGTGCCAAGAAACCTTGACCGTGTTGGTGGTGATATTACCGCCGGTCTTCCAAAGGTAACAGAGTTGTTTGAAGCACGCATTCCGACTGACCCCGCTATCGTTACTGAAATAGATGGGTATGTAAGTTTTGGCTCACAGCGCAGAAGCAGTAAGGAGATCAAGGTTAAAAATGACTTTGGTGAAGAGAAGGTCTATTATGTCCAGGTTGGTAAGCATGTTCTTGCCAATGAGGGCGATGAGGTGAAGGCTGGAGATCCGCTCACCGATGGAGCTGTTTCGCCCCAGGATATTCTGCGTATTCAGGGCCCCAATGCTGTGCAGCAGTATTTGGTGAATGAGATCCAGAAGGTCTATCAGATAAATGCAGGCGTTGAGATCAATGACAAGCATCTTGAGGTTATTGTGCGTCAGATGCTTCAGAAGGTTCGTGTTGAGGAGCCTGGGGATACAGAATTGTTGCCCGGTGACCTGATTGATCGAAGTGCTTTTGTAGAATCGAACAGGGGAGTTGCCGAGAAGGTTCGCATTACGGAGAAAGGCGATGCACCACCAAGAATTCTGGACGATCAGCTCTACACCATTCGCGAGATTACCAAGCTTAACCGTGAGCTACGCAAGAACAGCAAGAGTATGATAGCATTTGAGCCTGCCCTTCAGGCTACATCGCATCCCGTGTTGCTTGGCATTACGAGTGCGGCTCTTCAAACAGAAAGTGTTATTTCGGCCGCATCTTTCCAGGAGACCACCAAAGTGTTGACTGATGCGGCTGTAGCCGGAAAAATTGACTACCTCGCAGGCTTGAAAGAAAACGTCATTGTTGGAAAACTGATTCCGGCGGGTACGGGACTGAAGAGATACAAGGCGATTAAATTGACTGGTGAAGGTCAGGAGACAGCTTCATCCGGGGAGGGTTCTCAAGAGGTAGCGGTGGAAACTCGTGAGGGCTTCGCCAATGAGCGTTAATTGAGTTCCTTCGGGCAAAGAGTAGAATAAAAAAGCTGCCTCATGAGTTAATTATGAGGCAGCTTTTTTATTGCGCGCAATATCTCTTCCGGGTAAAATCAGACAAATAAAAAGGGCTATCTCTTCAGACAGCCCTTCTATTGTATTTTTGATTGCTGGTGTGTTACTTTTTTTCAAATCTGAAGCTTTCCAGAAAACCGGTATCAAAATCTCCGCTTTGAAAAACAGGGGAGTGCATAACCTGCTTGTGAAATGGAATGGTGGTCTTTACCCCTACAACAATAAACTCATCAAGCGCTCGCGACATCCGGCTAATTGCTTCATCTCTCGTATGAGCGGTCACAATAAGCTTGGCAATCATAGAATCGTAGTTTGATGGCACGACATAGCTTGCATAAGCGTGTGAGTCCACTCTGACACCGTGTCCGCCGGGCGTATGAAAGACTTGAAGTTGACCTGGTGAAGGTCGGAACATGTGTTCAGGATCTTCTGCATTGATGCGGCATTCAATGGAGTGGCCATTTGGAGTGAAGGTACGATGTCCAATTGATTCTCCGGAGGCAATGAGAATCTGCTCTTTGACAATGTCAACATTATACCGTTCTTCCGTCACGGGGTGTTCAACCTGGATTCGGGTATTCATCTCCATGAAATAGAAATCCTTGTGCTTGTCCAGCAGAAACTCAATAGTTCCAGCGCCCTCATAGTTGATAGCCCGCGCCGCAGCAACGGCTGCATCTCCCATTTTTTTTCTCAAGGCATCATCAACAGCAGGCGAAGGGGTCTCTTCGATCAGTTTCTGGTGACGTCTCTGGACGGTGCAATCGCGCTCGCCAAGATGCATAGTGTTTCCATGCTGATCCGAGAGGATCTGGATCTCGACATGTCGCGGATTTTCCAGGTATTTCTCAATATAGACACCACTGTTGCCAAAAGCCTGTTCTGCTTCACTGCGAGCAGTGTTCAAAGCTTTTTCAAGCTGGCTCTCTTCGGTAACAACGCGCATACCCTTACCTCCGCCACCCGCAGTTGGCTTGATAATAACGGGATAGCCTGTTCGATTAGCTGTTTCTACTGCCTGCTTCAGATCGGTGACCAATCCAGGGCTTCCTGGAACGACCGGCACTCCTGCAGTAATCATGGTGGATTTTGCAGTATTCTTGTCCCCCATCTGGTTGATCATTTTTGCAGTAGGTCCAATAAACTTGATATTGGCCGACTCGCAAACTTCGGCAAAATCTGCGTTTTCAGCAAGAAATCCGTAACCGGGATGAATCGCATCTGAATTTGTTACCTCAGCAGCCGCAATAATGCGAGGGATATTGAGATAGCTCTCTTTTGACAAAGCCGGTCCTATGCAGACAGCTTCGTCAGCGTATTTGACATGGATAGAGTCAGCGTCAACTGTCGAGTAGACAGCGACAGTGCTGATTCCCATCTCGCGGCAGGTCTGCATAATACGCAAAGCAATTTCGCCGCGATTAGCTACAAGTATTTTTTTGAACAAGGCTTTGTGTGATGAATGATTATGGCTTAATCCGGAATAGTGGCTGATCATATTCGACCGCCTGTCCGTTTTCAACTAGAATTTCAATAATAGTGCCCGAAACTTCTGCTTCAATTTCGTTCATCAGTTTCATGGCTTCAATAATACAGAGCACGTCACCCTTCTTGATAATATCATTAACCGCAACAAATGGTGGGGAATCGGGAGAGGATGATTGATAGAATGTTCCGACAATGGGCGAGCGTGAATCTATTAGGTCTGAAACAGGCACAACCTTTGCAGCCTGGGCTACAGTGGCTGGAAGCTGTGGCTGTGCTGAAGTTGAGGGCATTTGGACTTGTACAGGAGTCGCTTGAGGGGTCGCATACGAGGAGTAACGTCTCAAGATAATTTTAAAATTTCCCTCCTCAATGATGGTTTCATGAAGATCTGAGCTATTGACAATGTCAATAAGCTGCTTTATTTCGTTAAGGTTCATGATAGTATTTCTTAGTTTATAATCAGGTGACCGGTATAATAGCTTACTTTTTTACTCTTTCTATGTACTCTCCTGTACGAGTGTCGACTCGAATAACGCTTTCAGTCTGGATAAACATCGGGACACTCACCTCAGCTCCAGTTTCCACAATTGCAGGCTTTGTACCGCTGGTTGCTCTGTCGTCTTTAGATGCCGGGCTGGTTTCAGTAACTTCAAGTTCAACGAAGGTAGGGAGTTCAACTTCGAGAATAGCCCCATCGTCCGAAAATACTATTGTCACCGTGATTCCATCTTTAAGAAAACGCGACGAAGAGCCTATGGCAATCTCAGGAACATGAATCTGATCAAAAGTATTATTATCCATCATGACAAAGTCACTACCGTCACGGTAAAGATATTGGTATTGCTTGCGTTCAGTAACGATCAGATCAATCGACTCACTGGCACTGAACCGGTATTCGACGTTCCTGCCAGATTTCAGGTTTCTCATGTTTGCCTGGTAAAACGCACGCAGGTTCCCAGGGGTACGGTGCATAAGGCTTTCGATACTGTGAGGTTCGCCCTTGAAACGAATAATCGACCCTTTCGAAACGTTACTGATTGAAATCATAAGCCAAAAAAAAATGTCTGCTGCGAATCAGGAGTTGATGAATTAATGACCTCAAATATAACACAGTGGAGGACTATTACCAATTCCCATGAATTTCTATGGGATATATTTCCCCAAGCTCTGCTTCGAAGTATTTGTTCATGGTATTGATAACAATTCAGGAAGTTCTTTTTTTCTGTACGTTAGAAATAGAGGATTCTCCACATTCGCCAAGAGGAAATAACCGTATTTGGTGGTGGTTGACAACAGGTTCTCAGGAATGGTAAAAAGCCATTGCAAGTTTGTTGACTACTGTTTAAATTGGTGCGTCAATTTCTTCTCCTTACCATGAATGGACGTTGGACAGGAGCCTCTTTTTTGTCAGAAGGCCGCACTCTTTTTATAAAGCCCATCAAGAGCCGTTGCCTGATGGGCTTTTTATCTTTTCTATTACACAAATATTATGGCTACAAAAGTTGTCCTTGATTTTGAAAAACCGCTCTTCGAGCTTGAGGCGAAGCTCAGAGAGATGCGAGAGTGTTTGAGGAGCAGCACAAGGGAGCAGACTCCGTCAGAAACTGAGGTGCTCCATCGCGAAATAGAGACATTTGAATTGAAAGTTGATGCACTCCGACGCTCTATCTATAAAAATTTGACTCGCTGGCAGAGAGTACAACTTGCGCGTCATCCAGAAAGACCTTATACGCTTGATTATATTTACATGATGACGAAAGAGTTTGTTGAACTTGCCGGGGACCGTCATTTCAGTGACGACAAAGCCATTATCGGTGGTTTTGCACGTCTTGAAGAGAGCTCGTCAGGGTTTTCTCAATCAGTCATGATTATTGGCCATCAAAAAGGTCGTGATACCAAATCCAATCTTTACCGGAATTTTGGTATGGCACAACCTGAAGGTTACCGCAAAGCGCTCCGATTAATGAAGCTCGCTGAAAAATTTCGCAAACCGGTCATTACGTTGATTGATACCCCAGGAGCATTTCCCGGTATTGATGCTGAAGAGCGGGGACAGGCTGAAGCGATTGCCAGAAATCTCTTTGAAATGGCAAAGTTGACGGTTCCGGTTATCTGTGTGATTATCGGTGAAGGTGCGAGTGGTGGAGCAATTGGTATCGGGGTTGGCGATCGAATTATCATGGCTGAAAATAGCTGGTATTCAGTGATTTCGCCAGAAAGCTGCTCCTCAATTCTCTGGAGAAGCTGGAACTATAAAGAGCAGGCTGCTGAAGCGCTGAAGCTTGCCGCAACGGATCTTCTTGACCAGGGGATTATTGACCGTATTATACCGGAGCCTGTGGGTGGTGCCCATACTGATCCTGATGCAATGGCGGCTACTCTGAAAAGTATTCTCGTTGAGGAGTTGAAGGTGCTTTTACCAAAGGATCCTGCAGAACTTGTGCGCGATCGGATAGAGAAATTTTCGGCTATGGGTGTCTGGAATCAGGAGGTGTAGCATCATATACGGAAGAAAGCCAACTGACAAGTCCGGCTTTCTCCGTGTAAGGTATAAAACGCACGATCTGTTTTTACTTGATCTCGTAGGAGTTGTCTCCCTTGAGCAACTGTTCGAGAGTTGCGCACCCATTGACCTGTGCGTCATTGATTTGATCAGTCAAGGCATCTTCATAGGTGATCCGATCTTCGGCATAAAAAACGCCGAAAGGTCTTGGAAGAGCGTCATCGTCCGCAAATCGGGCAAGGATTCCAGCCTTGTTGATATCGGCTTCATCATGAATCCAGAGATCGCTTTTGGAAACCCCCTCTTTATCGAGATCGACAACAATCGGCTTGAATCCATCAAGAACAATTCCCCTGTTTTTATCTTTCCCGAAAACGAGAGGCATCCCTTGTTCGACGTAAATCGTATTATTGGCTTTGCTTTCAGGTGTTGCAAATGACTCAAATGCAGAGTTGTTAAAAATCGGACAGTTTTGATAAACCTCCACCAATGAGGTGCCTTTGTGTAAAGCGGCACGCTTTAAGATGGAGCGAAGAAATTTGCCATCACGGTCAAAAGCTCTCGCAAAGAAGGTGCCACCTGAACCAATCGTCAATGCTGCTGTATTGAATGGATGATCAATGACACCGGATGGCGAGGTAACAGTTCGCAGACCGAGTTTTGATGTTGGAGAATATTGGCCCTTTGTGAGACCATAAATTTCATTATTGAAAAGAATAATGTTCAGGTCGGGATTTCTTCTCAGGGTGTGAATGAAATGGTTGCCGCCAATTGACAGAGCGTCACCATCACCAGTTCCAACCCATACGCTCAGCTCCGGGCGTGCGATTTTCAGGCCGGTAGCCATAGGAAGCGCTCTGCCATGAATACCGTGAACTCCATAAGTCCCAAGATAATAAGGGAGCCGTGACGAGCACCCTATCCCTGAAATACAGGCTATATTCTCGGGTGCAACGCCCAGTTCTGGCAAAACGTTTTTCAGTTGCTGCAGCACGGCGTGATCACCACAACCCGGACACCATTTAGCCTCCTGATTTGAAGCAAAATCCTTTGCAGAAAGAGCTGGCAGAGCAGTCATTGTTGTATCGTTATCGGTCATGATTAAAGCTCCTTTATAAGATCGGTGATTTTATTCAGTATCTCCGTTTCATTGAACGGCACTCCCTGTACCTTGGTGAATCCTTCAGGTGCAATCAGGAAGGTATCACGAATGATGTGGATAAGTTGCCCGTTATTGAGTTCTGGAACAAGTATCTGCTTGTAGTTGCCGAAGAGCTCACGAATATTTCTCGGGAACGGATTGATATAGCGCAAGTGTGCATGAGCGACGCTGTACCCCTGTTCCAGTGCAATCTCAACAGCAGTTTTAATTGCTCCATAAGAGGAGCCCCATCCAAGAACCAGTAAATCACCTTTCAGTGGGCCGTTATCAATATGTTGAAGCGGAATACTCTCGGCAATTTTTGCGATTTTCTCTGCACGCAGCCTCGTCATCAGTTCATGATTTTCAGGATCATGGGATACATTGCCGGTCTCATGTTGTTTTTCCAGTCCGCCGATACGGTGCTCAAGCCCCCTGGTACCTGGTTTTGCCCATGAACGAACCTGGCGTTCGTCGCGTTTGTAGGGCAGATATGGAGCATCTTCCGGTCTTCTCTCTGGCTGAAAACGGGGTTTGATCTCCGCCAGATTATCTGGACTTTCTACCTTCCATGGTTCCGAGCTGAGCGCAAGATAGCCGTCTGTCAGGCATATAACCGGAGTCATGTGTTCAACGGCAATTCTTGCGGCCTCGTATGTTGCGTAAAAACAGTCAACAGGAGAGCAGGCTGCAAGAACGGGAAGGGGAGCCTCTCCATGTCGGCCATACATGGCCATGAGCAGATCCGACTGTTCCGGTTTAGTGGGCAGGCCTGTTGATGGGCCGCCACGCTGAACATTGATGACGACCAATGGCAACTCCAGAATGACCGCCAGACCAAGTGCCTCGGTTTTAAGTGCCAAACCAGGGCCAGAGGTGTTTGTGGCGGCAAGCGCTCCACCGTAAGCTGCACCGATGCTGCTCACGATACCGGCGATTTCATCTTCGGCCTGAAAGGTTTTGACACCGTACTTTTTCTTTTTGGCCAACGTCGAAAGGATCTCAGTTGCTGGGGTGATAGGGTATGAGCCCAGGAAGAGATCAAGGCCAGCTTTTTTTGATGCGGCCGTCAGCGCAATTGCACAGGCTTCGTTTCCTGTGACACGGCGGTAAGTGCCATGCTGTTTTTGTGGGGAAATATCGAAACGACCAAGATTTGCAAAGAGTTCGGTTTCATCGCCAAAGTAATATCCAGCTTTTACCGCCCTGATGTTGGCCTCAGCCATCTGGGCATTTTTCTGGAATTTAGCTCGCAGTGTCTCAAATGTTCCTTCTAGAGGAAGAGAGTAGAGCCAGTAAAGCAAGCCCAAAACAAACATGTTTTTACAACGGTCAATCTCTTTGCTCGTAAGGCCGCTCTCTTTTAATGCCTCGCGGGTGAGTTGCAGTACCGGTACAGGAAAAAGGATATAGTTGTCCAGAGAGCCATCTTCCAGCGGATTGGCTCCGTCAGGATAGCCTGCCAGCTTCAGATTTTTTGCATCGAAGCCCTCGGTGCCGGCAATAATAATACCGCCACGGTGCAGATCTTTCAGATTTGCTTTCAGGGCTGCTGAGTTCATGGCAACCATGACATCAAACCGGGCACCTGGTGTATAGACTGGTTTACTGCTGAACTGAAGCTGAAATCCTGAAACACCTGCAATAGTGCCTGCTGGAGCCCTTATTTCAGAAGGAAAATTTGGGAACGTATTCAGTTCCGTTCCATGAACTGCCACCGTATTGGCGAACTGGGTGCCAGTCAACTGCATACCATCTCCAGAATCCCCTGCAAAAAGCACTGAGACGCTCGTTTTTGGCGTTACATTGACCAGTCTGGTTGGTTTTTTTGTATCAGTCATTGTTACCCTGTTAATTGCTTGTCAAAGTTGGTGCACACCAAAAAAAAACGTAACAGTGAACATCGCGGGACGATGTCCATTGATCTGTTCTTTGGTGAAATGTATGTCGGGTGAGTAAATGACAGGATGAAGCCACACAAAAACGCGCCTCTCCCAATCGGGTCAATTTAAGAAAAAAAAGGGATTAAAACAAGCTTCTGGCTGTTTAATCAAGACTTTTCTCAATGACTATGTTGTTTTTGGTCAAGTATTCTTGCCACTCCTTTTCCTCCCTGGTTGGGCAACCGGGAGAGAGGTCACAGAAATCACATCGCTGAATAAGGTACATCTGCTCCATCCAGCAGTCGTTCTTGCTCTTGTCAACCTCGTTGACGTGATTGGGGTTCGCCTTCATTATCCTGGAAGCAATCTCCATCAGTTCCTGAATATCTTGTCGCTTTTGCTGATGTTCCACACCCCAACTCATAGCTGTGCTCCTGTTTAATTACAAAGATTAAAATGGTACTAACACCAGAACTCTATTTTTGTATCAATATAATTTTTTTAATAAATGATTAATAGAGTATCTGCAACTTCAGGGGAGTCTGTATGAGAGTGACAGACTCTTGATAACGAGAACAAGTCAAAACTGTCAGAAAAAAATATTGTATGTTTATGACGGCCGTTTTGGCTATAAAAACAAAGCGACCGTCAATAAATCATTACGCAGGCTGAACTATCTGCATGTCGGAGGATGGCAATACTCCAGAATCAGATGTGATATTGCCGTTGCAGCTCATTACCGAAGTCAGTTCAGCAGAAAATCATTATCTACAAGTGTGGCAACTCCGGTCAGCGTCGCAAACTGCACCCCAACTCCGCTACCACTGCCATCAGCATCATAGTAAAGCGACTTGTTGGTTGTATTGTAAATGAGGTGCTCGTTACCAGCAACAGAGCCCTTCGTTACAGCGGCACCAACGAGAAGATCAGCCGCATTGAAAACACCATCAGCACCCTTGACCTTGGCGAAAAGAGTTGACAAGAGGCCGATTTTATCGCTGCCGGACTGGAAATCCGAAATCACATCCGCATTATTGGTACTGATTGCTGTAGAGAACTGGAAAATGTCACTGCCAGCACCGCCAGTCAAGTTATCATTGCTTGTTCCGCCATTGAGTACGTCGTTACCATTGCCACCAACAAGGGTATCTTTGCCTGTACCGCCGATGAGTGTGTCAGCCAGACCGGAACCCGTCAGGTTACCATCCTGACCGGTATTGGTAATGGTGAATCCATTACCACTCACAACAGCAGCAAGGTTTACCGCAAGCCCTTTGGTTGCAAGGTTGGTCGTTCCATTGTTGCTTGTAGCTGCTGTGGCGGTCCAAACAATGCTGACAGTGGCATTGGCCGTTGCTCCAGCCGATACCTTCAGGATATCTGTACCATTGCCAAGTTCGGTAATGGTGTCTGTACCGGCATCAACTGTGAAGGTATCAGCACCCTGACCACCGGTGAGGGTATCGTTACCAGCGCCCCCGGTGAGTATGTTTGCCGCATCGTTACCGGTGAGGGTATTTGCAACAGAGCTGCCAATCAGATTGAATGCAACCGTGCTTTGAAGTGTGGCATTCTCGACGTTGTCGGCAAGCGTGTAGCTGCCGCCTGCGGTAGCAATATTGACCTTGACGAGATCAGTCCCGCCATTTACTGTCTCAACGAGCAGGTCGCCTGTACTATCGACTGTGTAGGTGTCGTTTCCGGCACCACCGATCAAGGTGTCTGCACCAGCGCCACCATTCAGAGCGTTTGCCGCAGCATTACCAGTGAGAACATTGCCAAGAGCATTGCCTGTGAGATTGAAGGCAACCGCGCTGAGAATTGTTGCATTTTCGACATTGTTGGCCAGGGTAACGGTACCGCCTGCAGTGGCAACGTTGATCTGCAACAGATCTGAGCCTTCGCCAGCTTTCTCGGTAACTTTGTCCAGGGTATTGTCAATGACATAGGTATCATTACCTGCACCGCCAGCAAGCGTATCAGTACCGGTGCCTCCATCAAGTGTGTCATTGCCAGCATTACCATTCAGCTTGTCGTTGCCAGCCAATCCATAGAGTGCGTCACTACCAGTACCGCCACTCAATAGGTCCGCTCCGGCAGTTCCGGTAAGCGTGAGTCCGGAAATTGCCGTCACCTGTGCCGTCGCCAGAGAGATTGCACTCTCGCTCGTACCCTGTCCGTCAATGTAACTTGCAAGAACGGTAATAACTTTGCCGACATCAGCCAGCGTTAATGTGTAGCTGCTCGCAGTAGCGCCGCCGATATCTACCCCTCCGGACTTCCACTGGTAGCTGATAAGACCAAGACCGTCAGCATCAGCCAGTGTGTTGGCTGCACTCAATGTCTGACCCTCCTGTGGAGTACCATTGATTTTTACCGTGCCTGTTGGCGCATCATTGACGTTTGCAATAGTCTGCGCGTCACCGACAAACTCGGTTGTGCCACCCAGTTCATCAACAGTCGTTGCTACAACGCGAACAACTTTACCGACAAAGCTCTGATCTGAAGGAATTGAAAGTGTCGCACTGTTCTCGGCAGCAAGAGTAACCCATATTCCGCCGACACTCTCTTCCCACTGGTAATTCGTTATGGTCTTTCCATCAAGATCAACCACATCAGCAAGATCAGCCACCAGCGTCCCCCCTTCTGAAGCAACTCCTGAAACAGAGAGAGTCCCGCTTGCCAGATCATCAATGTTTACAACGGCATCAGTTGGCAGAGAGAGCACAATCTCGCCTATACCCAGCCCATCAGTATAGCTCGCTTTTACCGTGATAACCCTGCCTACCTCCGCCTGGGTCAGGGTGTAGCTGCTACCCGTCGCTCCTGAGATATCTATACCATCAGCCTGCCACTGAATGCCGATCTCTCCGAGACCATCGGCGTCTTCAAGAGCGGTGATGTCAGCAAAAAGAGTTTGTTCCTGTGTCAAGTCACCGAAGATTATAATTTCGCCGATTGGCGTATTGTTTGGTGTGCCGCTTGCGACAACTACAAGAGCATTGCTGCCTATGCTTTCTGCCGTCCCGTAACCATCCGTATAACTTGCAATAACTGAAATTGCCGTTCCAACTTCAGCGTCACCCAACACAAGAGTGTCGCCAGTTGCCCCGGCAATATCAGCACCATCAGCCTGCCACTGGAAAGTGACAACACCAAGTCCATCTGCATCCCCAAGGGTCGTGATTTCGACAGAAAGTGTCTGGCCTGATGTGAACTCACCAATAATAGCAACTTCACCCGTCGGCGCATTATTGCTGTTGGCCGGAGGAGCAGAGGAAACCACAAATAACTGCGATGCCGTAATGGAGGCGCCCAGAGCGTCACCTATCGTATAGGTCAACTCAACCGGTCCGGTATAGCCCGAGTCAGGTATGAATGACCATGTACCGTCACCATTCTCCTGCAGATATCCTCCTGTGTCTGCCGAAATAGCCGATACCGCCAACACGTCACCCTCCGGATCGGAATAACCCTGAAGCAAGTCAACTGAAGAGATGGTGTAAACCGTCTCCTGCTGGGCAACAGGTAATGAGGCGCTTGCACTTCCGACTGGTGCCTGGTTAATATGAATACTGAGGTCGGCTATGCTTGTAGAGTTAATCGTATCATTGATCCCGCACAGATCGACCCACTCATTTTCAATTTTTGTAACATCGCCGCCATCAGCAAGAGCGTCTGACATACTCTTGTTCCGGTCAAAAATAACACTGACTGAGTCCGGCAAGGTTCCTTGAGGGTCCACCCCGAGAATGAAGCAGAGGTCATTGAGATCGGCAAGATTCAGTGTCTGATTGTTTGCTGCTGCATTGAGAATCGCGATTGTCAGATTCATACCGGTATCATCATCAGAGAGTGAGGTCAGAATGGCAATCTGAACAGCAACTTTTTCGACAGCAAGCGCTGTCGGGTCACTCGGAAGCGATTGCAAAACCCAGTAGGCATCATAACTCTGCAATTTAACCGGGGCGGGAATTCCCAAAACCTCCTTGATGTCAAATGCTGCCTCATTTGGAGAGAGGCCAAGATCAACGGCATTTTTAATCAATGTGGTTAACGGATTGATAACACTGGTGCCTGCTGGTGCATCAAGCTTCATCAGTGTTACCGTCAAATCGCCAACTACGGGAGCAAAAATTTCTTTTGAGACACTTACAGGAGCCTCGGTCTGATTATCATTATCGATATAGCTGGCCGTCACCTGAATACGCTTGTCTCCATCGCTGTTCGACAGCAGGTAAGTGTTGTTGACTGCTCCTGAAATGTCTGACCATGTAGCACCCTTATCACTCGAGATCTGCCATTGATAGTTTATTGGTACTGATACTCCATCCACATCATTCAGCATCGCTGTCAGGGTATTGCCGACTGAACCTATCCCGCCGATAGCCAGAGTACCGGGCGTATTGATATGTGGAGGAGTACCGAAAGCAGGTGCCGGTTTCAATCCGTCAACTCCGAGTACAAAAAACCCATCGCTGAATTTAACGTATTCTACATTTGTCAGTGTGTCTACCCCTTCCGATAAAAATGAGGTATTACTGTCATTAATCGTGAAGCTTCCGGCAACTCCATTATATGTGATGCCGTAACCGATGCTTGCTCCGGCATAATCAACGATGTCCGCAATACCATCACCTCCGTCAATGCAGTCATCACCGCCGCCACCTTTAAGTTCGTCATTGCCGCTGCCGCCATACACAACATCATTGCCATTCCCGGCAACCACGATATCGTCACCTCCTCCTGCATATACCGTATCGTCTCCGCCCAAAAGGTCAAAATACTCATCCTGCGTTGAGCCCGTCACAGAGTCGCTGCTCTCTGTGCAGGTATCCGTTGGTGCAACAAGACCTGATCCCGGGGTGTTACCGGCAGAAAAATTGGCAAGAAAAATTCCGCTGTCGTAAATGTGGTCACCGGTATCGGCAATACCAATCTTGATGTGGTTTATTACTCCTCCCGCGTGAATGGGTGCGACAATTTTCAGAACATGGCTGATGCCATCATACTCTATCGGCAAAAGGCTCAGTCCAGTTAAGGGATCAACCGCATTATCCTGAAAATATCCCGCAGCAAGATTTGAGCTGACAACACTGAGCGGATGCAGGGGGTCATGATTGAACAGGGCATAGTTAACTCCGTTAACTATGACAACAGCGCAGTCAACAAATTGGTCAACCCATTCAGGAAATTCGTCCGAACCGAATACAACGTCAAAACTCACAGAAGTAGCTGTTGGATCAGTTGCTGTAAAATCAAAAGAGAGGGTGGTGGCATCGTAGGAGTATGAGGAAAAAACAGAAGCAACTACAGCATTGATATCAGTATCCCCATTTAAATATTGCCACACATGGTTATCCTGACCGAACCAGCCAGAAGTGTTGTTGGTTCCAGGAGTAGTACCTGATGTAAGCAACAGCCCTGAACCA
>SZYA01000084.1 GCA_005843815.1 Chlorobium sp. | reverse complement strand
GCAAAAGGGCGACTTTGCTGATGCACTGTACAGACGAAAAGATTTTACCTGGCATGATCTTCATCAAAATGATCATAGAAAGCTTGGCGTTGAACAACTTCCAGTAGAGCTGATGAAAGAGAGAAGGCCAGCATTTCTTACGGAAGATGTTGAAAAATATGATGTTATTCGGTTCTCACATAATAACAGGAGAATCGTTGGGTTCAGGAAGAATCACGTATTTTATATTTTGTGGATTGATTGCGGATTTAAGCGTTATTCCCATTGACCCGGCAAGAAAATTATAACACAGGAAAAAGGTTCGGAAATAATACTTCCACCGCTCCAACCGGAAAGCGGAGGGATAAAGAGCCTTTCGGTGTCTCTGATCCAAGGATCCCATTGCTGGTTAACGAGGAGAGGAGCGTTCTTGCTGTCCTCTCATTGAGGCCGCTGATACGGCAGGCATCACCACGAGCAATTTCTCCTTTCAGCAACACCATTTCAAGAATTGAGAAGGCCTCCGCTCTCCACCCCTGCTGCTCACCGTAAAAGCGCAATCGTTTTGCAAGGGCATCAAACTCAAACAGGCTCTCCATAAAGGTTATCTGATCAAGCGATATCTTCAGGAACCAGACAATGAAGGTATTCAGTGCACGCAGCGAGAGATTGCCCCTGCCATCAAGATCACCCTGGCGTGGCATATCGGCGTGATCCATCAGCCTCATATAATCTTGCCGACTATCCAGTCCGCGAGCAAGACCTCGCGATACGGACCAGAGTCCATGAGCGCCGATGCCTGCATGGAGCGCCATGGCATGACTCATGAGACGACTTACCCGTCCGTTACCGTCAAGAAAGGGGTGGATATAATTGAACCGGTGATGCGCCGCAGCCATTGCCGCCAAACGCATTCCTTTTCCAAGTTTCTCAAAAGCATACCGCTTTTCGAAATAATCCATAAATGCAGCAACGGTACTGCTCTCAGGCGGGAGGTGGCGACCAACAGCAACATCATGTTCCGGTTGATTTCTGAAAGTGCCGGGAATAATTGGAATGCGAGTCTCTTTTTTTTGCAGATAACACATCGCTTCAGGAAGATCCCTGTAAAACTCCCGATGCAGCCAGGAGAGAAACCGGCATGAAGCAGCATCCTCCAGTGCTCCGGCAGCGTAGAGTGCATCAATTTCCTGCTGCACACGAATATGGGCCACCGCCTCTCTCTGAAGATCCCTTCGCTCTCCGTTGCTTTCAAACTGATTTTGCAGTGCTCGCTCAATATCGCGAGGCATGGTATTGTGCCCCTCAATCAGGTTGGAGTAGTAGCAGTTCATCACCCGTACAAGATCGGCGAGACTGGCCGCAGTTTTAGGGTGAAGCCGGTTTCCCAGCCGTTCAGCAGCGGTTGAGAGAGCGGCAATAAGATCAACAATCTCAGGCTCTAACGATTCCGGCAGGCAAGGCTCAAGTCGTGGTGGTGTTTCAGTGATCATTTTATTGCCGGTTATGTGATGGCGCTTTCTCTTTGAGAATAAGATTTTATAAGAAATAATCCATAAAAATTGCCGATCATTTTGCCGATCTTTGTTGCGTGAAAACGAGTGAGTTGAGGTGCAAGAAGGTGAAGGATAGGTTCCGTTTTTGCCGAAAAAACTTTATACTGCGTGTGATGTAGGGAAAATAGTGTTCGCGAGCGGTTTTTCATTTCAGTTTCCAACAACTCAACGATCAACGATGATGAAACATTTTGCAAAAAGGGGGATTGCGCGGCTATGGGTGGTGCTGCTGCTTGCTGGGCTGTGATTGTGGGAATTCCGTCAACTTCTGGCATTCCGGCGCATTTCACCTGATTATGATCTCTCTGACCTGTATGAAAATATTGCAACGCTTCAGGAATTAAGAGGACTATGAAGGGTTTTTTATCACTCAAGCGGTCGACACCTCGTTAAGTTCATCTATAATCCTCGGCATGGCTGTCGGTTTTGGCGAAGACAAAGGTCTTGGGCTCCTCGGTTCAGAGGGTCGTTGTGCGGCATAGAGGGAGTATGGGATCTTAATTGGTTTTGTGCGGCTGATCACTTCCCAAATCGTCGATGAAATTGCGTTTAGCGTGAATCAGTGCAAGAATTTCGATTG
>SZYA01000113.1 GCA_005843815.1 Chlorobium sp. | reverse complement strand
AAGGGTGGGTGGAGATGACCCTGCCCGATTCGCCTAGGAGTCCAACCCAAAAATACCGGCTGACAGATACCGGAAGAAAGATTCTGGAAAAGAAAATATGAAGCAGCAAAGCTTTTTTAAAACAGAAATGGTCCCTGCAAAGGATGGTTCTGGCCAGTTGTTTGAAGAACATAGGATACCGAATGCCACTCCTGTCAACTGCCTTGGCAAAAGCTTTCCTGATGATGAAGCCCGGCGGGCATATTTTGTCGAACTGTTGGCAGAGAAGCTTCGCGATCCTGAATTCCGCAAAATCGAAGGGTTTCCAATCGGCACCGATGAAGATATCCTGAAGCTGAGTGATCCGCCATATTACACAGCTTGTCCGAATCCCTGGATTGCCGATTTTGTTGCCGAATGGGAAATACAAAAGCCGGAGAAACCAGAGGGTTTTACCTATCACCGTGAACCCTTTGCTGCGGATGTGAGCGAAGGCAAGAACGATCCCATCTACAATGCGCACTCCTATCACACCAAGGTGCCGCACAAGGCCATCATGCGTTACATCCTCCACTACACCGAACCGGGTGATATTGTGTTTGACGGCTTCTGTGGTACAGGAATGACCGGTGTAGCTGCGCAGCTTTGCGGTGATCGAAAGGTGGTTGAGTCACTCGGTTTTCTTGTTCAGCATGATGGCATCATTTTACAGGAAGAGACCGATGAGAACGGCAACAAAACCTGGGAGCCTTTTTCCCGTTTGGGTGCACGCCGTGCAGTGCTTAACGACTTGTCGCCAGCCGCAACCTTCATTGCCTACAACTACAATACACCGGTAGATGTAGCAGCCTTCGAAAAGGAGGCAAAGCGCATTCTGAAAGAGGTCGAAGATGAATGCGGGTGGATGTATGAAACGCTGCACACTGATGGGAAGACAAAGGGTAAGATCAACTATACCGTTTGGTCGGATGTATTTATCTGTCCGAATTGTTCAGGGGAGGTTGTTTTTTGGGAAGTGGCGCTTGATAAAGAGGCGGGTAAAGTAAAAGATGAATTTCCCTGTCCGCATTGCTCAGCAAGTCTGACCAAGCGCAACATGGAGCGTGCATGGGTCACCAGGTTTGACTCGGCAATCAATGAAACGCTGAGGCAGGCCAGACAGGTGCCTGTGCTGATCAGTTACACTGTGGAGTCGGCTTCCAGCCGGCGAAAAAGATTTGAAAAAGCGCCTGATGCTTTTGATCTGGAGCTTATTGAGAAGATTGAACGAAGCGAGATTCCTTATTGGTTTCCGGTTGACACCATTCCAGAGGGAGATAAAACAGGTGAACCTCTCCGTATTGGATTTACTCATGCCCACCATTTGTTTACAAAAAGAAATCTTTGGGTTTTATCAGCAGCATGGAGTAGAGCGATAAGTAAAAAAAATAGATTACCTTTTTTAGTGACAGCTAGCCAGCGTGTTCTTTCTAAAATGGCGAGTATTGCATTCTCATACTATTTTCATGGTGGTGGTGGCTTCGTAAATGCCGGGACCAAAGGTACACTGTATATATCTAGTACAAATCCGGAGGTCTCAGTTTTTAACGGGCTCTCATCTCGTATTCGATCTTTGCTTTTCAATGTTTGCGCATCGCAAAAAGGGGTGTTGATTGAAACAAAATCTGCGACACGCCCATCCTATTTGCCAACAGGATCAATAGACTACATTTTTATTGATCCCCCTTTTGGCGCAAATATAAACTACTCAGAACTTAATTTACTCTGGGAGCCATGGCTTAAAATCAGAACAGATAATATTTGCGAAGCGATTGAAAGTAAAAAACAGGAAAAATCGTCTAGTGATTATCGGCTTCTTATGAAAGATGGGTTTCACGAAGCATACAGAGTGCTTAAATCCGGCCATTGGATGACAGTCGAATTTTCAAATACTAACGCTGCAATTTGGAATAATATTCAGACGTCGATAACTGAATCCGGCTTCATTGTCGCCAATGTTTCGGCATTAGACAAAAAACAAGGTAGTTTTAATGCATACACCACGCCAACAGCAGTTAAGCAAGATCTGGTCATCTCCGCCTATAAACCAAACGGAGGTTTTGAAGAGCGCTTCCTGAAAGAGGCTCAAACCGAAGAGGGTATCTGGGATTTTGTCCGAACACACTTGCAGTATCTGCCAGTTACCAAGCGACAAGGGGCATTGATGCAGGTGATCCCGGAACGCGATCCCCGTATCTTGTTTGACCAGATGGTGGCCTATTATGTCCGCAAAGGTTATCCTGTGCCAATTTCAAGTGTTGAGTTTCAGGTAGGACTCTCACAACGCTTCAGCGAGCGGGATGGAATGTTCTTCCTGCCAGACCAAGTGGCTGAATACGACAGAAAAAAAATGCACTCTGGCGGTATCGAGCAGGCCGTCATGTTTGTCAAAGATGAAGCGACAGCCATCCAGTGGCTCCGACAGCTCATCAAAGAGAAGCCCCAGACATTTCAGGATATCAATCCCCAGTTCATGCAGCAGCTTGGCGGCTGGAGCAAAAATGAAGCCCAGCTTGATTTGCGCGAACTGCTGAACCAGAATTACCTCTGTTTCGATGAAAAAGGGAAAATACCAGCTCAGATCGTCTCCTGGATGCGCCGCAGCTCCGAACTTCGGCTAATCATTGAAAAGGAGTTCGAGCAACAAGGTATTTCGCTTACGGAAAACCTTGAACTTGAAACCTTGAATCTTGAACTTCGCCGCAAAGCGACAGACCGTTGGTATCTCCCCGACCCCAACAAGGCCGGTGACCTCGAAAAGTTGCGAGAGAAGGCCCTGCTCAAAGAGTTCAGCGAATACCGGCAGTTCCCCAAAAAACTCAAGGTCTTCCGCCTCGAAGCCGTTCGCGCAGGGTTCAAAAAAGCCTGGCAGGAGCGTGATTACACCACGATTATTGCCGTCGCCGAAAAAATCCCAAATAACGTGCTCGAAGAAGACCCAAAACTACTCTTATGGTACGATCAGGCAATCACAAGAATGGGAGCGGAATGAATAGTAAGCAAAGAGCACTGGCTTATCTCAGAACTGCCCTTGATAACTCACAGGCATCATTTCGTGATGGTCAGTGGGAGAGTATTGAGTCGTTACTTAATCAAAAGCGGGTTTTGGTGGTTCAGCGAACTGGTTGGGGTAAAAGCATGGTTTATTTTCTGGCAACAAAGCTGTTTCGAGAACAAGGAGCAGGCCCCACGTTACTGATTTCGCCCTTATTGTCGCTGATGCGAAATCAAATCGAAGCTGCACAAAGAATAGGTGTTACAGCCCGAACAATCAATAGCACAAACAATGATGAATGGCTGGAAATAAAAGGTCAACTTGCATCCAATCAAGTTGACATCCTTGTGATTTCTCCTGAACGCCTGGCAAACGATGAATTTCGTCAAACAATCCTTTCAAAAATAGCTGGCAATATCGGATTATTTGTTATCGATGAAGCGCATTGTATATCTGACTGGGGGCACGATTTCAGACCTGACTACCGTCGGATTGTGCGAGTTTTACAGGCAATTCCTTCTAATGTTCCTGTTCTTACTACCACAGCAACAGCAAATGATCGGGTTGTAGCTGATGTTAAGGTACAGTTAGGCTCCAATATCGAGTTGCAGAGAGGTTCCCTTGTTCGAGAGAGCCTGAAACTTCAGAATATCAATATGCCAAGTCCTGCCGCAAGAATGGCTTGGCTGGCGCAAACCATACCAGCTCTTTCTGGAAGCGGAATAGTCTATACGCTCACTCAGCGTGATGCGGAGCGAGTGGCGGAATGGCTTCGGATAAATGAAATAAATGCAAAAGCATATCATGCCGATATCCAAAATCGAGAAGACGGAACGTCCATAAAAGAAGAACTGGAACAGCAACTTCTTAACAATGAGATAAAAGTACTTGTTGCAACGGTGGCGCTTGGAATGGGTTTTGATAAACCTGATTTGGGTTTTGTTATTCACTTTCAACGTCCTGCATCTGTGGTGCATTATTATCAGCAGGTTGGTCGGGCTGGCCGAGCTGTTGATGAAGCTTTTGGGATTTTACTTTGTGGTGAAGAAGATGATCTCATTGCTGATTATTTTATTCGCAATGCTTTTCCACCTCAACAGCATATTTCGGAAATCCTCACTGCTTTGGATCAGTCAGAGAGTGGTCTTTCTGTACCGTCCATGCAGAGCGTCTTGAATCTTCGTAAAACTCAGATCGACAAAACTTTAAAATTCCTGACGGTTGAATCGCCATCGCCAATTACAAAAATCGGTACAAAATGGCAGGTTACTGCAACTGCTGCTACCTACCACGTCGATCAAAAACATGTCGATTTGATCACCGAAATAAGGCGAGGAGAACAACAGCAGATGCGTGAATATATGCGGCACACTGGTTGTTTAATGGCTTTTTTGCAGGAGTCTCTGGACGATCCTTCGCCCCGAGACTGTGGTAAGTGTAGTAATTGTATAGGGGTACAATTGTTGACTGACAACTATGATCATAATTTGGCTAATCGAGCAGCTCTTTTTTTGCGCAGAAGCTATCAGCCAATCATTCCCAGAAAACAATGGCCTGCAAGTAATATGTTCCAGCATTCACCCCTTGGCGGTTACAAAATACCAGAAACTTTGCAAGCTCAGGAAGGTAAAGCGTTAAGTCTTTGGCGTGATGCTGGTTGGGGGCAACTCGTTGCTTATGGCAAGTATGAGGAGAACAGATTCGCCGATGAGCTTGTTACCGCATGTGTCGACATGCTGAAGGATTGGAAGCCAGAACCTGCTCCTGAATGGGTAACATGTATTCCATCACGTAATCATCCAACGCTTGTCCCTGATTTTGCGACGCGTCTGGCCGCTGCGCTTTCCTTGCCATTTGTTCCTTGTATTGAAAAGGTACAAGCTAACAAGCAGCAGAAAGAGATGGAAAATAGCTACCAGCAGGCAAGAAACCTGGATGGTGTTTTTAATATCATGGATCAGTGCTTCAAAGGAAAATGTTTATTGGTTGATGACATGATTGATTCAGGTTGGACTTTCACCATTGCATCAGCCTTATTGCGTCAAGCGGGCTGCTCAGCAGTATACCCAATGGCATTAGCCTTAAACTCGCCAAGGATTGATTGATCATGAATGACTTTTTAACCTCCGATACAAAAACGATTCTTTTGCTTTGTGGTTTTTTCGGAAAGGATCATGCTGAAAAACCACTTTCACTGTCAGAATATTCATCACTTGTTCGGTGGCTCGTTGGGGTAAAAATGCGTCCCAGTGATCTGCTGCAAAAAGAAAATATTGTCGAGGCATCCATTGGGTCAGCCCTTGACCTGCAACGTTTGAGCGCACTGCTTGGTAGAGGTGTTCATCTTGGCTTTGCCGTAGAAGAGTGGCATCGCAATGGTATTTGGATTATCAGCCGAAGCGATTCGGATTATCCTGCTCGTTACAAAAAACATCTCAAAAATATTGCGCCACCGCTGTTGTTTGGTGTGGGAGATCGCACCCTGCTGAACGGTGGCGGACTCGGTATTGTTGGCTCACGTAATGTGGATTCAGAAGGTGAAGCCTTTACCCGCCATGTCGCAGAGTTGTGTGCCTATAATCGAATGCCGGTAGTTTCTGGAGGCGCTCGAGGTGTTGACCAGATTTCCATGACCGCAGCCCTTGATGTTGGTGGAGTGGCCATAGGAATCCTTGCAGAAAACCTCTTAAAGAAAAGCGTCGAGCGCAGTGCACGCCATGCGATTGCTGATGGACGTTTGCTGTTAATATCTCCGTATCACCCCAACGCCCACTTCACTGTGGGGACAGCTATGGGAAGAAACAAGCTGATCTATGCCATGGCGGACTATGGGTTGGTCGTCAGTGCCGAGTATAAAAAAGGCGGAACATGGGCCGGTGCGGAAGAAGAACTTAAACGTGAAACTTCATTGCCTGTTTTTGTTCGGGTTGGAGACAATTCGCCGCAAGGGAATAAAAAATTGTTGGATATAGGAGCAATCCCCTGGCCAGAGTCCATCAGCCGCAATAACCTGAAGCAACAACTTTCCGACTTGTCAACTCAAACTCAAGAGAAAAAAAGCCAGAAAAATCTTTGTCTTTTTGACTCTATGCCAGTCAATGAGACGAAAAGTATTGAAAATGTGAGGGAACAGGCTGATGAAGTAGTGAGCGATGAGATGCATGTGTTCGAAAAAGAAATAAATTCCGAGGAATTCACGGATGCTGTTTATCAGGCTGTATTGCCGCTCATAGTAAATAAACTGACAACTCCTGCCACCTTTGAAGAGCTTTCTGAGTCACTCAATGTTGTTAAGACACAAGTAAATATATGGTTGAAGAAAGCTATAGATGAACATAAGATCATTAAGCTTTCAAGGCCTTTACGGTATCAAAAGGCAGAATAGTATGCACTTTTATTATCTCGACGAAGTGGGGTGTACCGGAGAGGATCTGAATAATCCTGAACAACCAATCTTTGTGTTAGGTGGGCTGAGTATTCGCGATGAAGGCAATATCCAGAATAGGTGAATAAATCTTCAGCATGGTTTCAGACGGTTTAAAGTATGGGAGGAATCGAGTGACTAAGCTTGTGATTGACTAAGTTCGTGTCAGTTTACAATCAACTTAGTCACTGTGCTCTGACTAAGTCGATGGGAATTGTGTTTCGGTTGGCGCTTGGTGATGATATCGGAAAGCTCCAGCGTTTGGTTCCGGGGGCGGATAGAGGCAATTCATCTTGGTCTCTGGCTGTTGATGCCGACAAATACCGCGCAGGGTTTAAAAAAGCCTGGCAGGATCGCGACTATGCAACAATTATTGCCGTCGCCGAAAAAATACCAAATAACGTGCTCGAAGAAGACCCAAAACTGCTCTTATGGTATGATCAGGCAATAACAAGAATGGGAGAGTGAAGAGATGCAAATTAATCAGGAGATAACCCGATGAGTGGCGGACATTTCGATTATCGCGAAAGTTATCTTGGCTATATCGCGGAACAGCTTGAGAGCGATATTAAATACAACGAGATTGGATATGATATTTCCATGCCTGCTGATACTCCCTATGGATTTCAACATACCGCAGAAACTGTAAAATTTATGACACTCATGGTCGAAGAGCTTTATAAGCTGAAAGAGTTACTCAAGGAGTATGATTATGCTGTTTCTGGCGATAGCTCAAAAGAAGATTTTCTTGATAAAGCCAGGTCACTGTACGGAAGTACTGGAGCGAAAACATGCTAAAAACATTACGAATACAGAATTTCAAGGGCTGGAAGGATACAGGCACTATTCGTATGGCTCCTATTTCCTTGTTTTTCGGTGCGAACAGTTCCGGAAAATCGAGTATTGGCCAGTTTTTAATGATGCTGAAGCAGACTGTTGAACTATCTGACAGGAAGGCTGTTTTTTATCCGGGAGGAAAAAACTCTGCGGTGCAACTGGGCTCATATCAGGAGATGGTTTTTCATCGTGATCCGGCAAACAAGATTGCCTTTGAGTATCTTTGGTCGCTTCCTGAAACCTTAAAATTCAAAGATCCTCTTTCAGGGCACTCTTTTTCAGGGGATTCGCTCTCTTTTCAGGCAGAAGTTGGACTGGGTGACAATGAACAGCAATCGTTGGTCGTCGAAAAGCTGAAATATCAATTGATGCAGAGTGAAAAACAGTCACTCTCTGTTGAATTGTCGCAGAAAGAAGGTTCAAAAGAGTATCAGGTAACTCCTGAGCAATACCCTCTTGTTCGGAAAAAAATGCGCGCTTGGGCGCTGAAGGATGTTGTTCGGTTTTATGGCTTTCCGGATGAGGCTGTTGCCTATTATCAAAACGCTGAATTTGTACAGGTGCTGAATTTTGAGCAGGAACAACTGTTCAAATCCATCTCTTACTTGGGCCCATTACGGTCGAAGGCAGACCGAGTGTATACCTGGAGTGGACATGCTCCTGAAAGTGTTGGTTCATCGGGAGAAAATACCATTGCGGCTATTCTTTCAGCACGAAGTCGAAAAATCAGTTTTGGTTATAAACGTCCAGTAAAGCCGTTTGAAGAAGTTATTGCACTAAAGCTTAAGGAGATGGGATTGATTGAATCCTTCACTGTCGATCAGATTTCTGAGCAACTCTACAAAGTTAAAGTTTGTGCCAAAGGGTCAAAAGATGGCATCGATCTGCCTGACGTCGGATTCGGCGTTTCGCAGGTGCTTCCTGTTCTTGTTGAATGCTTTTATGCACAACCCGGATCAATCATACTGATGGAGCAGCCGGAGATTCATCTGCACCCAAGTGCCCAGTCTGCTCTTGCTGATGTCTTGATTGATGTGATCAACTCAAGGGAAAATGGTGCTAACCGCAATATTCAATTAGTCATTGAAACCCACTCAGAGCATTTTCTTCGGAGGCTGCAGAGGCGGATTGCTGAGGATGTTGTATCGCCAGAAAAGGTTTCTGCCTATTTTGCTAATGTTACAAAAAGACCAGCTACCCTCGATCCGCTTCAGATTGACATGTTTGGGAGCATCAAGAACTGGCCGGAAAATTTCTTTGGTGATGAGATGGGCGACATTTCCGGCCAAGCAACGGCGGCGATGAAAAAGCGCATTGAGCAATGTGGTCGCGGGTTGGAGGTTTCTGAATGAATACTCTGCCAAAAACGTGTCTGGTTGATACCAATGTGCCGAAAACAGCAAACCTTGCGATTGATCCGGCTGCAATTCCTGACGATCTTGTGTTATGTGTTCAGGCATGTATTGAGGCAATACAGCATGTTGTGGCGAAAGGTGGCTTGGTTCTGGATGCTTCAAATGAAATTTTCGACGAATATCGCCAACAGCTTTCGATGCAAGGCCAGCCTGGAGTAGGTGACCGTTTTATGAAGTGGGTTCATGATAATCAATACTCATTTCCTGATGGTGATCGGGTTGAGATCACAAAAAATGGTGAATCCTATGATCAATTTCCTAATCATTCAGGTTTAAAACTGTTTGATAATTCTGACCGAAAGTTTATCGCTGTTGCAAATGCCCATCCAGATAAACCCCCTGTTTTGCAAGCTGCTGACAGCAAATGGTGGGGGTGGAAGGATGCCCTGTGCGAGGTTGGGATTACTGTGCGTTTTCTTTGTCCTGATTATGTTCAGAAAAAATATGTAAAAAAGATGGAGTCATGAAAGATGATTTCTTCAAATTCCCTTCTACACCACATCTTGCACTATTGGGTTCTATTGACGTGAGAGGGGACAAGGTTCTGTCGGAGTCTGAGCGGAATGAATTCCTTCGGCATGAGCTTGTTGTTGAAGAAAAAGTAGATGGCGCCAATCTTGGAATATCCTTTGATAAAGATGGTGCGATTCGTGTGCAAAACAGGGGTAACTACCTGCATTTTCCAGACAAGGGACAGTGGAAAAAGCTTTTTGAATGGATTACTCCACGTCAGGAGTTGCTTTTTGATCAATTGACTGATCGTTATATCCTGTTCGGAGAGTGGTGTTATGCCCAACACTCTGTCGTCTATAACCGGTTGACGGACTGGTTTCTTGGGTTCGATATTTACGACAAGTTGACTGCCAGTTTTTTTTCCTGTATGCGACGAAACGAAATTTTTCAGGCGATTGGCATCTCTCAGGTACCACAGGTTGCGATTGGTCACTTTACACTACAGGAACTGCTCAATCTTTTTTCGCAGTCACATTTCAGTGATAACCCATCGGAGGGACTTTATCTGCGATATAATCAGGGTGACTGGCTGATACAAAGAGCCAAGTTGGTCCGACCTGCTTTTATTCAATCAGTTGAACAACACTGGTCGAAATCTGGCATTAAGCCAAACCGGTTGAAGCTGGAGTGTTGAGAATGCATCAGGATAACACAGACATCAGCAACTCGTGGCAATACAGCACCATCCACAACTCTCCATGCAAGGTCATCGAAGAGCAGACCTTGTGGGGCCAAACGGTTTGCCGGGTGTGGTTGCCAAATCAGGATGCGGTTGTACGTGTTCCCAGTTCTGCGTTGCTGCCGCTAAATGTTGCCCTGCGCACTGAGTTAGAGGCTCATCGGATTGGATATATTTCTGCAGCCGCGAAGGTGGCGGAAGTTTTGGAAGGAGGAAGTAACGCTTCTGATGGCCATGTGCTGCTGGCTCCAATGGAGTCAAACGTGGTTCCGCTCCCACATCAAATTCATGCCTTGTCAAGAGCGGTTTCCTGCGACCGGGTTCGATATTTGCTGGCTGATGAGGTTGGCCTTGGCAAAACCATTGAAGCGGGACTTATCATGCGGGAGCTTAAGCTTCGCGGTTTGGTGCGCCGTACACTGGTGGTTGCTCCAAAAGGTTTGGCGACTCAGTGGGTCGCGGAGATGCAGACTCATTTCAATGAACAGTTTCGGCTGGTGCTTGGTGATGATATCGGGACGCTTCAGCGTTTGGTTCCTGGATCGGATAACGGTGATTCTCCATGGTCAATTTTTGATCAGGTGATTGTCTCTCTGGATTCGGTAAAACCAATGGACAAACGGCGGGGCTGGTTGGCTGAACGAGTTGGAGCGTATAACCGCAGCCGCTATGAAGAGTTGATAACTGCTGGATGGGATCTGGTCATTGTCGATGAAACTCACCGTTTGGGCGGCAGTACTGATCAGGCGGCAGAGCGGCTACGCTCACACCCTCTGCCTCACTGGCTGGAGAAGATGACGGTCGATTGTCTGCATGCTCACGGCGGTAAAGCAACACAAAAACGCACCGGGTGGGAGCTGACCTGGCCTGATGGCGATGTCTCTCATCGGTGCGTCTTCAGCTCCAGAGATGCACAAAACAAACCAGATACACTGTTGCTTAATCTGGAAAACAATCGACTTCGTGGGCTTGCACTCAACTTGCCGCAAATTATGGCTGCCCAGCCCATTCCTTGCGTCTCTTTAAGTGGACTGCCTCCAACGATTTCAGGTTTCTGGGCTCTTTTTGAAATCCGGCTGCAGGCAGGGATGCCCCAGAAAGGCGGGCTTATCAGAATCCCTCTCGTTCGTCGTCGCTACATCGCAGTTTTTCAGAGTGAAGAGGGTGCCATCTTTATGCCGACCGCCCGTCACATCTGGGATTCATTGCAATCAGAAGTGCTGAAGGTGCTTGCTTCCATGGAGCCAGATCAATCAATTGCCATATATAACCGTCTTCTGCAGGTTTGTGAAGATGAGGGTAAAGAGTTGTTTGATGCATTGCAGCAGGAACATCAATCGGCTATTGCTCGTGAAGAAGAGCGTGGAGCTGTTGCTTTCAGTGCCCGGAGAAGGGCTATCGAACGGGCAGGGTTACCGGAGGTACGTTATTATCGGACAAAGCAGTGTAATATTGAGGAGGCCGGGTGGCGCAGAGAGCTTGAATCAGCAAGGCAGATAGTTCCGGAGATTCGTCCGCTGCTGCTCATGCGCATCATGAAGGGAGGTTCACAGTGAGGAGCTGGAGAGAGAGTATTCTGAACGACTTTGTGCCGAAGGTGAGCCGTCTCACTCTTGTTGCGGATCCTGACAGCCTGTTGACGGAAGAGACTCTTGCTCTTGAACTGCGCCGTCGCGGTTTTGAGCTGATTGAATTCAACGATCCGTTTGAGTTTCGATATGCTTATGAATCGAAATACCGGGCAATGTGGGACAGGGGTGAGCATACCGATTTGGTGGTTATTCTTCGACTTCAGGATACCGAACTGGAATCTCTGCCTTATGACCTGTTGCAGGCCGGAAGAAAACTCTCTTTTAACCTTGGCAATCTTTTCCCAAACTTGAGCTACCCGGTTCTTGAGCAACTGGATCGCTCGTTTCTGGATGCCTTGTTCGAAGCTCAGCAGAAGCTCTCCCCTGACCGCATGGGTGATAATGCGACAAGGGATTTTATTTTACGTCATGTTTTTGCTATTGCAGCAGAGCTGATTGTAACCGATGCCGATCTGCTCAGGGTTCTGCTCCGCCTGCATTACAGTAAAATTGCTCTTCCTGAAATTTTGGCCATTCGTCTGGTCCAGCAGCTCCGGGGGCAAGCAGGGTTTCATGAATGGCCACTGGATGTTATCATTTCGGATGAGAAGGCTTTTTTTGCATTCCTTCAGGAGCGGTGGCCGCTCTTTTTGGGCAGAATAAGTGACGACAGCCAGCTTCGTGAAATTTCCTTAAAATATCCCGGGCCAGCCTCTCTTCCTTTTGATCATCATGACATACGGGTTTACGTCGACAATCTTTTTGTTGAAGGGAAATTGCATCCGGTTCAAAAACCTGGAGTCTCCATTGATGTATCGTCCTGGATTCGGAGTGGTATTGTTGAGCCAGGAACGGCTGATCAAACGTTACGGATTTCCCGGCTTTTTGAGATTATTGAAAAAGAGATGCCTGTCGAGGATTGCCGTTATTCTGACTGGATCACTTATGCCTTGAAATGGGCGGAACTGACGGCATTGGTTCATTGTGCTAAGGATGAGGAACGTAAAACACGGTTGCTGCAAATCGGTGATAAACTGAATGCCGCCTTTGCTCAATGGTTAAGAACCCATTATTCAAGTATCATCAATCTGTCGCCAAAAAATCCGGCGATGCTGCATCATGTGCCAAGAGGTCTGGCCCGAGAACTCGATGATGACAAAAAAAGTCGTGTGGCACTGCTCGTTGTTGACGGTTTATCGCTGGATCAGTGGGTCTCTGTTCGACAGATCCTCCATGTTCAGAACAGCAGTTTAATCATGAGGGAGTCAGCGGTGTTTGCCTGGATTCCAACATTGACCTCGGTCTCAAGACAGGCTATTTTTTCAGGCAAGCCGCCACTCTATTTCCCTGCATCAATACAGTCTACAAACAGCGAGAGCAATCTCTGGAGACAGTTCTGGGAGGATGCTGGTCTCTCCCGTCTTGACATCGCCTATCAACGGGGTCTTGGCGATGGAGATGTTTCAAGTACCCTTGAAGCGATGTTACATCCCGTTAAAACACGGGCACTTGGGCTGGTCGTGGACAAAGTTGACAAGATCATGCATGGTATGCAGCTCGGTTCGGCGGGCATGCACAATCAGATCAAGCAGTGGTGTCAGGGAGGGTTTCTCAATTCGCTTATCGATTATCTTTTGCTTCATGGTTATCAAGTCTGGTTGACCTCTGATCATGGCAATATTGAGTGCCAGGGCAAAGGTCGCCCTTCTGAAGGTGTCATTGCTGAAACCCGTGGAGAACGGGTTCGTGTCTATCCGACACCTGAACTTCGCACAACGGTTGCTCGTGAATTTCCTTTTGCCACCGAGTGGCAACCGATCGGGTTGCCTCAGGGGTATTTCCCGCTTATTGCCAGTGGCAGGGAAGCATTTGTTACTCCAGGCACGGCAATTGTTGGGCATGGAGGTGTTTCAATCGAAGAGGTCATTGTTCCTTTGATAAAGTTTGAGAGAGGTTGATACTATGAGCAAGCGTCATGAAAAGCTGGGGATCAAGCAGACTATTCAGAAAGAGTGGATGGAC
>SZYA01000127.1 GCA_005843815.1 Chlorobium sp. | reverse complement strand
CATTAAATTCTACCAAGAGCCGTCGGCGTTTTGGCTTCCGTTTATTGACTGAATTTTTTGCTAAACATTTCTCTATTCAACAAATGCGGGATTCGGCTCCAGTGCAATCGGTTATGCTGTTTTGAGGGTAATCGGAAAAATGGAGCGCCTGCAATGCGGTAATAGTAACGGTTGAGTTATATTCTGGAACAAGAAATGACTTCCGAAGTTTCAACAACGAACAAGGCTGTCGCAGGGTAATGTTTCAGATCCTCTCCTTACCATGGTACATGAATTTCTGAAAGAAGAAGCAAGGGTTGCAGTATGAACATTCAGCATCTTGATTCTGCGTCAAAACTTGACGCATTGCTTGCCTTAACTGCTGAGAGCGAGGTGGTAGAATTCAAGGAGGCTAAAAACAGCTACGATTTTTCCCATCTCGGGAAATATTTTTCTGCCCTGAGTAATGAGGCCAATCTGAATCATCACTCAGTAGCTTGGCTGGTGCTTGGGGTTAATAATCAGCGGCAGGTTGTTGGTTCAAACTATTGCCTTGAGCGTCACTATCTTGACCGATTGAAAAAGGGGATTGCCGATAAAACCACCAGCCGTATTACGTTTATCAACATTCATGAAGTGCTGCATCACGATGGTCGAGTGCTTTTGTTTGAAATTCCTGCGGCACCAAAGGGTGTGCCGATTGCGTTTGACGGGCACTATTATGGACGTGAAGGCGAGTCACTTTCGCCACTCAATCTGGAAGAGATCGAACGCATCCGGGCTCAGGCAACTCTGGAGGATTGGAGTGCGGCAATAGTGCCTGATGCAGGGCTGGATGATCTGGACGACGAGGCTCTCCGGGTCGCGCGCAACAACTTCAAGAGCAAATTCCCTGATAAATCGGGTGACGTTGACGAGTGGGATGATGCGACCTTTTTGAACAAGGCCAAACTATCCATTAAAGGAAAGTTAACCCGTACCGCCCTGATATTGCTTGGCAACAATGAAGCTGAACATTTTTTGTTGCCCGCTGATGTCAAAATCCGCTGGATACTCAAAGATCATTTGGGTAATGACCGTGACTATGCCTTGTTCGGCTTACCGATGCTGCTTGCTGTTGACAAGGTCTATGCCAAAATCCGCAATCTGAAATACCGCTACCTCCCTGAAGGCACTCTTTTTCCAGAAGAGATTGACCAATATGAGCCTTATGCAATTCGTGAGGCTGTAAATAATTGCCTTGCCCATCAGGATTATTCCCTGGCAGGGCGCATCAATGTGATTGAAGGAGACGAGACGCTTACCTTCACCAACCTCGGGAGTTTTGTGCCAGGCGATGTGCAGCGCGTGGTGATGGAAGACGCACCGGAGGAGTATTACCGGAACCGCTTTTTAGCGATGGCTATGTTCAACCTGAAGATGGTTGACACGGCAGGTGGCGGAATCCGGAAGTTGTTTCTGCTGCAGAGTGCCCGGTTTTTTCCGTTGCCCGATTATGAGCTGTCAAGCAAACGGGTAAAATTGAAACTCACCGGCAAGGTGCTGAACATGGACTATGCCCGTCTGCTTGCCAGCACTGGCGACTTGACTCTCAGCGAAATCATGGCGCTCGACAAGGTGCAAAAGAAGATTCCACTCAGTAACGATGAAGAAAAACTGCTTAAAGCAAAATCCCTTATCGAAGGGCGCAAACCGAATTTTTATATCTCTCAAAAGGTGGCGCAGAAGATCGGTAAAAAAGCATCATACAGTAAAAACCGGGCTTTTGACAAACAGTACTACCTTGATATGATCTGTAAAGCGATTGTCGAACATGGTTCATTGACTCGAAAGGATATTAATGATCTCTTGTGGAATAAATTGCCTGATTGGATGAGTGATAAGCAGAAAATGTATAAGATAGGTAATCTGATAGGAGAGCTTCGCAGGAATCAAGTGATTGTCAATAAAGGTAGCATGGCTACTCCTCAGTGGGTTCTCGTAAAATAGAACGGGAAAGAAAAATTAAGAAAGGAAATACGTAACGGTATCTTTTCAAGTCTTATTAAATTAATAGGTTACGTTCTCGTAAAATGTTGAGTTTTATAAGCGTTTTACGAAACGATCAAAAGCTGATAGTTCTGAATGTTTAAAGTAATAGTCTGTGTAGCAGAGTTGTGGTATTTGCCAGACATCCTGAACCACATAATTTCACTACAACACCTCACGGGAATCAAATAAATGCC
>SZYA01000116.1 GCA_005843815.1 Chlorobium sp. | reverse complement strand
AGGGGCGGGGTGGTTATTGCCTTCAGCCGCCTGCACTCCGGCCTCGTAGACGGCCTGAGCCTCTGAAAAGTTCCCAGTACGATGCCCGTGCAATATCGGGTGTAATGACGAGGTCGGCCTCCTGTGGGTGACAAGCCGCCGAGCGCACTGCGACGTTCATGCTCAGCAGGAGCATGTCGAGCAGATCCTTTGGCTCGGAGGCACCGTTTGGCATGGGCATGACATCAACCGCGACGAACAGCGTTGCTCCCAGGTCACGCGCAGCGTCGACAGGGAGGTTGTCGGTGAGCGCCCCATCGACCAGCAAATGCCCTTGCCACCGGATCGGCTCGAAGAGTCCTGGAATGGCCGAAGAAGCGACCAGTGCCTCTCGGAGCGGCCCTTCAGTGAAGACAAATGAGGAGCCATTGAGGAGATCGGTGGCAACAGCCGCGAATGGGAGATCGAGCTCTTTGAACCTCTGCACGGCGACAATGCGCTCGAGGAGCGCTCCCAGCGGGTGGGTATCGAACAAGCTCAGTCGGGAGCCCCACGACGGTGTCGCCAGGTGCCTCCACCGTGCAGCCTTGAAAAGCTCATACATCTTCGGACGAAGGAACCCCTGCAGCCACACCCGCGCCGACAAGGGCACCGACACTCGTGCCTGCGACAACGTTGGGCCGGATTCCCTCACGTTCGAGAACAGAGATTACACCGATGTGCGCTGCGCCCCGTACGGAGCCACCTCCAAGCACAAGCCCCAGGCACAATGGCTTCGTCTCAGTCTCGCCCGCCATGGGGGAGATCTGGCGAGAGGGCCTGTTACGCTTCATACTTGCATTGGTTCTGGGTTGATACCGAAAAAAAATACCGTCCGAAAAAGAGCTACGTCCCAAGTGCCTTACACTGCGTGAAGAAATCGCGCAGGCGGTGGGTGCCATAAAGCGGGGCTACAAAGTCTACCCGGCTGAGCGTGGTGGCAAAGAGCGCAACGTCGTGCACATCACGATTGAAGAGGCCAACAGCCGCAACCAGGGTGTCTGCCGCCCAGAGTGGCAGGGGAAAAACAATTGGCTTTGTTTGGGCAAGTTCCATCGCCAGATCAACCATTTCGAGATAGGTGAAGACCTCAGGGCCGCCAACCTGAACCTCTTTTGCTGTTCCATCGACCGAATCAACGCACACCTTGGCAAGGTCAGCGCCGTGAATGGGATTTGAGCGCGGGTAACCATCTCCCACCATCAGCATAAATCCCTTGCGCGCCCTGGCAACAAACTGCCCGATCTCCGAGTAATAGCCTGTCGGGCGGATAATGGCCGACTCAATCTTCGCCGCTTTCAGCTCTCTGACAAACTTCTCATGAGCTTGGACGTTCGGGATATTCATCATCCGATGGGCATCAAAAACCGAGACGTAAACAAATTTCTTGACCTTGGCCTTCAGCGCCACCTCAAGGAGATTCATATTTGCCTGATAGTCCACCTCAAAGATGGTATGCACAAAATCAGGCTTGATCATGCCAAGTGATGAAAAGACCACATCAATGCCATCACATGCCGCTGCAATGGTTTCGGGCTTTGTTGCATCGCCAACCACAACCTCATCAACAAGGTTCTCAAGAGCAGGTGCAAAGTAAGGGCCGGGTTGCTTCACCTTGTCGGGGTTCCGCACCAGAGCGCGTACCCAATATCCACGATTTTTGAACTCCTGCACGGCATAGCGACCGAGATAACCGGTTGAACCGGCCACAAGTACTCTCTTCATTGTTTGGCTGATAAGGTTAAAAAATAGTTCTGAACTCTCTCCATGATGAAATTCTCACGAAACCTGTGTCATCAAATATACTTCCCGGCTTAATGTAGACAGAGCAAGCCCTCTTCTCCAAGGTTTTATAAGGTGCCAGGCGCTCCATAGCGAATTTTCGATAAAATAGCCAAGAGACTCATGATTCAGGCAACGCTTGATGCGAAATTACGAAATGATATATTTGCAAAGCACTATGATAACACTCAGCCTTGTTGTGACTGACGAATAATTCGGGGTAGAGCAATGAGTATCCGGAAAAACATTGATGCAAGTGGTTCATACCTCAGGCGACTGTTCTTCCCTGATATCGACCGTATTTTTGGCACAAGAACAGAAGCAACTGTTTCTGGCTTTTCGGCAATAACGGTTAAAAAGCGCCGAGCCTCTTCTGTTGCGTCCCGAAGCAACAGATCGGTCAGCACAAGACCGGGACTCAGCTCATGCACGCCAACACTCTTTACTCCGGCAGCTTTCAACTCCCGTGAGAGAAAATGGGTCACCTCCGCCACTCCCCTTTTCGATGCCTTGTGCGGCACGGCTGAACGGGAAAATGATGCTCCAACCATAGAAAAACCCATGTTGAAAATATGGTAGCATGGCGTATCGGCGGTTGGCTGCCGCAGCATAATCTTGACAGCTTCAGCACATAAGGCGAGAGAGCCAGAGAGGTTTGTGGTGCATGTTTCCAGAATATCGACCGCATCAAGCTCCCATAAGGGTCGCTTCAACAGCCCGGCAGTACCGGCATTGTTAATCCAGCGATCCACTCTTCCAAGCTTTGCCACAGCTAACTCAGCCAGCAATCTCACGGCACCTGGATCGCCAACATCGCAGCCAATACCATAAATCTCCCCTTCCGGCACAGCCAACCGCAGAGCATCTATCGACTCCTCAAGCCGCTCAGAATTTCTGCCACATATCACCACACGGTCACCTGCTGAAAGAAACTCCGAAGCAAGGGCATATCCCAATCCTCGACTTCCACCGGTTATGACAACACCGAGAGAGTCATCTCCATTCATGTTTTTCAAACACTTTTCAACCAGAAAGCTTGATAGAGCCAGCAGAGCGCGGCCCTTAATTCACAGAGATATAATCCTTCTCTTTTGTCGCATCCTCAATGACCGGCAGCCCAAAAAACAGCTCTGCGTTATCGATAGTTTTTGGCCCAACCACTTTATCCTTGAAGTTATCCCTTATCCTCATCATCAGCTCAGGATGAACCGTTACCGATACGGGATTTTTGACGGCACGGAATCCATAAAAAATAGCGGCGATAATCTCTTCACGAAAAAAATCGCTGCCCACCTCATACCTCTTTTCCATTTTTACCCCTGTTATATTTTCAGGAATATATCTGATTTACAACGAAAAGCGAATGGCGACCCCTGGAAAAATTCTACAACGGGATTAAAAAGAGATACCCCACTACAGGCAGCGGGGTATCTCTTTTTATATGAACTCTTACGATACTTCCTCGCAAGGAGCGAGGAGT
>SZYA01000097.1 GCA_005843815.1 Chlorobium sp. | reverse complement strand
GGTATGAACGGCCATCATCGGATCGAACAGAAAAGCAAGATCAATGCGCTTGGCCTCAACCGTGAGTTTGAATGCCTCACCATCTCCATCAAAAGACCAGGGGCGCTCAGTGGTGGCAACAGCAATATTCTCTTCATCGGCACGGCCCAAAAGCCGCTCTTTGAGTGTACCGTCCGGTGTCTGATAAATAACCCGTACGGCTCCGTCAGCAATTGGAACAACGGCTATAACCGTTGCAACAGCCGAAGGTTCAAGACCTGTAAGGGAACTGCCAGACGTTATTTCTTCAATGCGCATTGGTCATTTTTTTATGATATTCGGTCATTTTATGACGTTTATCTATTTACCGAATATTCACATCAAATAAACAGAATGCAATAGTTTACAGGATAAAAATCATGCCCATATTGCCGAATATTTGCTTGGTGGAAGAAATATTTTGTGTTACGAGTTCAAATGCAAAAAAGCGTGCCGTCACCTCTTCTCTTTTTCCATCCTGCCCTTATTATACGGCACGAATTTCCAGTATCAGAAAACCTTCGTTTAAGGAGATACCTTGAAACACTCTCGACCATTCCCTGCACGCCTAAAAGCGAAAGAGCTTTTGCGCCGTACTGGGAATGAAGATATTCGGAGAGAAAAAAATGATACCAAAAAAACGATGGCCTTCGCAAAAGTTTTTTGAAAATAAAATGCTGCAGTGGCTACCTTCTTTTTTCAAAAATCCTTGCTCTGGCTCAATAACAAAGCGCCATGATCGGAGTACCTACAAGGCGCATGAAGAGCGGTACAAGCCCGTGCTGTCATGCTTTTTACCGAAAGGAAAGGTATGCAATATCAAGCATGTCTTGGGACGAGCATTGCTGGAGTTGCGTCATGAAATCAAGGAAGCGGAAATACACCTCATCAGTGGCATTGCGTGGAGAATTACCTCATGATGTTGATTTATGTTCAATTATTTGTTATGTTCATATTAAATGAACAAAAAATATATTGAACATAAATTAGCCGGAGACAACGCAGAAATCCTTCGGCAGGCTATGGAAGCCCTGAAGAGGATCGCACCACTGGAATACGCGATTGAACCGGGTCACGTCCTTCATGATCAGGGATACGACTTCCTGATAAAGGGAAAAGTTTTTGGGGACGCATTCGTTTGGTGCGTCGAGGTAAAAAAATATCTGACCAAAACCGGCGAGCTCCAGGTTCTCGTAAACAGGGATAAGATGCTACATCCATTTTTGCTGGCGACAAGGTACATTCCCCCTGAGACCGCGGCGAGATTGCGCGATGCCGGAATCCAGTTCATCGACACGGCCGGAAACGCCTTTCTCAATCAACCTCCACTGTTGATTTTCGTTCAAGGAAATAAACCGGAAAAGGAAGAAATCGTCCTTCCCACAGCTCGTCTCTTCAGAGGAGTTGGCCTGAAGATCGTCTACCTCTTTTTGTGCCAACCGGAACTCGTCGAGAAAACGTATCGCGATCTGGCCGGGATGGCGAATGTCGCCTTGGGAACGGTGAAAAGCACCATGACCGAACTGATCCAGAAAGGCTTCATCTTCGACATGGGCAAAAAGGGGAAAAAGCTTCGGGATAAAAAGAAGCTCTTTGAGCGCTGGATTACAGCGTATCCCGACTACTTAAAACCTAAACTGTTGATGGGACGATTCCGGGGTGATGGGGAGTGGTGGAAGGACATCCAACTGGATCCCACCCTCGCGCAGTGGAGCTGCGAGGTTGCCGCAGCGAAACTGACCGGATACCTGAAACCTGGCACGGTAACGCTGTATGCGGACAAGCATCGCCTCGGAGAACTCGTGGTCGCCAATAGACTGAAAAAAGACCCGCACGGCAATATTGAGATTCTCGAACGGTTCTGGCCGCTGAACAATGACTTCGGTGAAGGCGATACGGTGCACCCGATCATCATCTATGCTGACCTTGTCGCTATAGGCGACCAACGCACAACGGAAACTGCAAGAATAATTTATGACCAACATATCGATCAATATTTCAGGCAGGATTGACCCTGAAAGAGTATCTGTTCTGAGGGAGATCAATGACGTTGCCAAGGAACTCAACATAAATTTCTTCGTGGTGGGGGCTTTCGCTCGCGACGTGATCTTTGAACATATTCATCGAATTTCCGCTCCTCGAATGACGGAAGACATCGATATTGGCATTGAGGTGGCAAGTTGGGAAGAATTCAAACGCCTAACTGATACCCTGATCGAGCGCGGGCATTTCTCCCCGACAAATTTACAGCACCGCTTCAGTGCCAGTTCATTTGCAACCCTTATAGATATCGTGCCCTATGGGGGGATTGGCGACGAAAGGAAGCGGATCAGTTGGCCTCCAAACCATGACATGATCATGAGTATCCTCGGGTTTGAAGAAGCGTATCAATCAGCATTGAACGTGCGGTTAAGCAACGATCCGCCTGTGGAGATTCTGGTTCCTTCGATACCTGCACTGGCACTCCTGAAAATCATCTCCTGGGACGATGCTTACCCGGAACGCGAGCGTGATGCCCTTGATCTTCTCTTCATCCTTGAAAAATTCGAATCGACTGACATTCCGAATAAACTGTACGAGTCCCACGTACCCTTGCTCACCGAGGAAGAATTCGATCCCCAGCTTGCTTCCGTTCGACTACTCGGACAAGAAATAGCGCAGTTGGGCAACACGGAGACGGTAAGCACAGTAGAGAAAATTCTTGCCCGTGAAACCGACGAAGACCAAGAGTTCAGGATGCTCTCGCATATGGTCAAGGGTGTTTCGTTGCAGAGTATCATGTTTGAGAAATCTCTGCAACTCCTCAGAAAGCTTTTGCAAGGGATTCGAGAAGAAATGCAAAGGGAGTGAGAAAACATCAAGACATAGCAAATAAACAGCCTTCAGCTTCATCAAGAACCACAACGGGCTATTATATCGTCTTTTAAGCTTTTCACGCCAACGCTTTTTTCAATCATACCCGGAGTACCGGAGGGAATCCGCCCGGCAGGCCATTTATGCCAGCCTGCCGGCGGGTCTATCGTATGTCATACTGCTTCTCGTACAGCAAACAGGAAAGGTAAGCTGCGGGCGGCTGACCGCTCCATACCGATTTGAAGAATCATGGTCAATGGTTCATCCTTTTTTTCCCCTTTTCTTCACTGGCGGGGATGCATTTTCGCGTCATCTCCTCTTTTCCGGGCTCTCGTGATTTCTCTGATGTGATATCGGGGAAAAAATGGCTTGGCGATGGTATCAGAACATAAAGGCTGCAGCCGGCGACTCCACCCACTGTCGCTAGGGCGGGTAGCCGGTTGGAGCAGCCAGGCGTTCAAGTCATGCAGTCCGTCCGTCCTCGCTTGTCCCCTATTGCTGTAGTGCACGTTCGCATTGCATCAATTACTAACCTTTGGAGGCGTTATGTCAGTTACTGTCTATGAAATCATCACCAGTCAGATTATTGCCCAGCTTGAAAAGGGCGTTGCACCCTGGCGTCAGCCCTGGATCGGAGGATTGCCGAAGAACCTTGTCTCGCGAAAGGGTTACCGGGGTATCAACCTCTTCTTGCTCTCCATGTCAGAATGCGAATATTTCGTCACCAGAAAACAGGCTGAAGAGCTGGGTGGCACCATTCGCTGCAAAGGGCTTCCGGTCGTTTTCTGGAAGATGCTGGAGCGGGAAAACCAGAAAAGCGGCGAGACCGAGGCGATCCCGTTTATGCGCTACTACAAGGTCTATCCCGTAAACGGTGTTGAAGGCCTTGAGCTCCCCTCAACCGGCGGAGAAAACAACTCACCGATTGAACGGGCTGAGGCAATCATCCGGAAGATGCCGAACCGGCCAACGATCAACTACGGTGGAAACAGGGCCTGCTTCATCCCCTCACGGGACGAGGTGAGAGTGCCAGCGCTGCATAGCTTTCCGGAATGTGCCGAGTTTTACCAAACCACCTTCCATGAATTGGCGCATAGCACAGGACACGTCTCTCGCCTGAACAGGGAGGGCATCACCAAGAACTGGAAATTCGGCTCCGATGAGTACTCCAACGAAGAGCTCCTCGCTGAAATGACCGCTTCGTTCCTCTCCGGAGTAGCTGGCATCGAGCAGAAAATCATCACGAGCTCAGCAGCTTATCTCCAGGGCTGGCTCAAGAAAATGAAAGCAAATAACTCAGGAGTCGCCTCTCTCGACTCAGTAAATTAGCCTGATACAGATCCGTTGAATCAACAACTCCAAGCTTTTTGCCTTGCACAATGCCTTTCTCAAAGCCCACTTCCAGAGCATCACGCTCAAGACTGGTAACGTATTTCATCTTTTGTTGCGCCTCTATCTGACAGATTTCAGTTTATAACTTTTGCCGAAACCCAGTCCCTGTCAGCTACTGTTGGGATGCCCAGCAGTCTTGTTTCTCCAGTTTTCTCAGGAATTAGGACTCCCTTGAGGGGCGGTGAAAGCAACGTGCCACGTTCATTCTCTTCAGCCCAAGTTGCCAGTGAGCGAATATCAGGGTTCG
>SZYA01000021.1 GCA_005843815.1 Chlorobium sp. | reverse complement strand
AGGGAGGGATTCGAACCCTCGAGGGCTTTAACACCCTACCCGCTTTCCAGGCGAGCGCACTAGACCAACTATGCGACCTCTCCGTATCTTGTAAGGGAAAAAGGTTCGGAATTTACATTCTATTTTTGATTTTCAAAAGTATTCCGGCAGAGTATCGCTAATTCCATGATGATATTATTTCACCCGGCTGTTGCACTGTACTTTTAGCAGGTTGATCGAAAGAGCTATTAAATTGTCGTTCTACGCTCATTTTTTGTAAATTGGCGAAAATGATTTTGCCGAAATTCCAATAAATATTGCTCTGCCCATGACGAAGATTCTCTATGAAGCGCTGACGTTTGACGATGTACTACTTATCCCTGCATATTCAAAAGTTCTCCCTAAGGAGACTGTTACTGAAAGTCGTCTTACAAAAACCATTGCCCTGAAAATTCCGTTGGTGAGCGCAGCAATGGACACCGTAACAGAGTCTGGTTTGGCTATTGCATTGGCGCGGGCAGGCGGTATCGGTATTATTCACAAAAATTTGTCCATAGAGGGACAAGCGCGCGAGGTAGCAAAAGTGAAGCGTTATGAAAGTGGCATTATTCGCCATCCCTTTACACTCTACGAAGATGCAACCATGCAGGATGCACTTGACCTGATGCAACGTCACTCCATTTCCGGTATTCCGGTCATCGGACGACCCAGGCATGAGGGCGACCAGAATAGGATGTTGAAGGGTATTGTTACCAACAGGGATCTTCGTATCAGACCGCAACTTAACGCGACAATTACCACGATCATGACCTGCAAAAATCTCATTACGGCACGAGAAGATGTCGATCTTCAAACAGCCGAGGAGATTCTGCTCTCCAACAAAATTGAGAAACTGCTTATTACCGACAATGATGGAAACCTTAAGGGGCTTATCACGTTCAGAGATATTCAGAAACGCAAACAGTTTCCAAATGCCTGCAAGGACAGTCAGGGCCATCTACGGGTTGGTGCTGCCGTAGGCATCAGCGCCAATACTCCTGAACGGGTCAGTGCTCTGATTGATGCGGGTGTGGATGTTATTGCTGTCGATACAGCTCACGGCCACAGCAAAGCCGTCCTCGACATGGTCAAGACTATCAAAAGCACCTGGCCTGACCTTCAGATCATTGCCGGGAATGTCGCCACGCCCGAGGCGGTCAGAGATCTTGTGGAAGCTGGAGCCGACTGCGTAAAAGTGGGTATTGGCCCTGGCAGTATCTGTACCACTCGTATTGTCGCTGGTGTCGGTATGCCACAGTTGACCGCTATCATGAACTGTGCAAAAGAGGCGGCAAAAACCAACACTCCGGTCATTGCTGATGGTGGTGTTAAATACAGCGGCGATATTGCCAAGGCACTTGCGGCTGGCGCTGATTCGGTGATGATCGGCAGTATTTTTGCTGGAACCGACGAAAGCCCTGGTGAAACAATTCTTTATGAAGGCCGAAAATTCAAAACCTATCGTGGCATGGGCTCTCTCGGCGCCATGTCGGAACCTGATGGAAGCAGTGACCGCTATTTCCAGGATGCGTCAAGCGAATCGAAGAAATATGTTCCCGAGGGAATTGAGGGGCGTATTCCGGCAAAAGGCTCACTTGACGAGGTGGTCTATCAGTTAATCGGGGGCTTGAAATCCTCTATGGGCTACTGTGGAGTTGCCACCATTGAAGAGCTGAAAACCAAGACAAACTTTGTGCGAATCACATCGGCCGGACTCAGGGAGAGCCATCCGCACGATGTCAAAATTACCAAAGAGGCTCCGAACTATTCGACTGCGATGTAGGGAGGGAGACAGCGGCAGGGCTCCAAGGCCTCTGAAGGGCAAGTGATTACCGCTTACCCTTCAGAGCACTTAAAAAAACCACAGGAAAATAGACAAATCGTAATACCTCTGCTCAACCGACGGCCTTGCCGTCACCCTTTGGTGTCATAAGATTACCTATGCTGCTCAGCGCTCCTGCCGTTTTAACCACAAGCGAACCAACAGCAAAAATACCAAGCCCCACCACAGCAATACCGGCAAGGCCATGCAACGCAGGCATGGCAACCGGTGCAAAAACTGGAGCGGCAGGAGCAATCAAAGCCGCACCGCCTGCAACTCCTACGGCAGCTTTCACCATATTTTCGGGATTAGACTGGACCCATATCAAAAACCTCCACATTTTATCGTTCGTTTAAAAATTCCATACACAACTCCATGATTGACTAACCAGGTTTGCAACTCCAGGCAGGCAACGGCCCCAGCCATTACAAGCTATTTGTCGTCAGTCATCCCCTCCAGCCGATCCTCAAGATCGGCGTAAATCTCCTGCAGCTCATCAATCATATTCTGATCAGCTTTCCACATACCGCGACCATGCGCTTCAAGCATACGACCGACAATATTCTTGATGGCCTGCGGATTGAGGGTTGCAAGCCGCTCCCTCATCTCGGGATCAAGCGCGTAGGTCTCTGCGGTTTTTTTATAGACCCAGTCGTCCACACTCTTGGTGACTGCATCCCAGCCAAGCATGTAGGTGACACGGTTGCTGATTTCACCGGCACCGCTGTGGCCATGCTTGAGCATTCCCTCAAACCACTTGGGATTGAGCAGTTTTGAACGGTATTCAATGCGGAGCGATTTTTCGGCATCATCAACCTTGATATCGGAGGTAAACGACTCAACATAGTTGAGCTTGATATCGCCACCCTTCGTGTTCCGGCGACGTGCAGCAAGCTGCAGTGAGCCGGATGATGAGAAGTAATGATCAATATCGGAAATCCCAAATTCGGTGGAGTCAACCTGATGCACCACCCGGTCAACCGAGCCAAGCATTTTCTGCAAAATTGCTGATTCATTCCCCCCTTTCCGGCCACCGCCATAAGCGCTGGAGTTGCGACGAATAAAGAGATCGTCAAGATCGTTTTCCGTCTCCCATGCTGAATCCTCAATCATGTCATCCACATAGGTGCCATAAGCGCCCGGTGCCTGGGTAAACTGGCGAGCCGTTGCACTCTCCAACTCCATCCCGGAGGCAAGCGCCTCATTAACATGTTTTTTAACAAAGTTCATCTCCTCCGGCTCATCAGCTTTGGCCGCCTCTTTGACAAGCCGGTCGAGCTGATCCATAAGCAGCCCAAACGCATCGCGGAAAATAGGGCTGAGCTGCATGAGCACATCAATACGGGGACGGCGCAGCTTCTCAAGCGGCACAAGACTGTAGTGGCTGATTTTACCAAACGCATCGTACGCCGGTTCAGCGCCAAGCAGCCTGATCACCACCGCGACAGCCTCTCCCTTGGTCTTGATAGTATCAAGCCCCCAGAGCACTTGGGCAATGGTTTCTGGATACTCGCCCCCACTCTCCTCCAGATGCTTTTTAACGATACTGTCGGCAATGAGCGAGCCACGCTTGAAGGCAAGCACAGACGGAATCCTCCACGGATCAATGGAGTGAATGTTACGACCGGAAGGGAGCACATTCACGCCGTCACGAACAAGGTCACCACCCGGCCCCGAAGAGATATAGCGACCATCAAGCACCTTCATGAGAGCATCCATCTCACCAGTATTATCGCGCAGCGCAAAGAGGAGCTGAGAGCCCTCCCTGATCAACTGCTCAACAAAGGGAGTATACTCAACAGGAAGTGTGGCTCCTCCAGTTACCGAGGCAAAGGCCGACAAGACATTTTTGCGGTCAAACAGCGCCTGCTGAACAAAATCCCTGCAGGCACCGTCAACCCACTCCCGCAGGCGGATAGCCTCCTCTTCGCCCTTTCTCGACCGACTACTCAGCTCTTCATAACTGCTGAAATGACCGTTCTTGCCCGATGCGCTCATGAGAAGCGACGGTAACGTCCTTGAATCCTCTTCACGGTTTTTCAGCGTTTCGGTAACCGTAATAATCTGTGCCTCGGGAGGACTTGCCTCACCGAAGACGTGGAGTGAATTGGAGATAAGGCGGTTTTCAAGCTCGCTAATATAGATATACAGGCGGCTGACATAATCGGCGAACCCCTCCTGTTCACGGCGGGGACAGTCGTCAGTCAAATTGAGCAGCTCCGCTTTCTGCATAACCGCCTCCTCAATACCCGAACCGTCACCCTGACCTTCAAACGAACCGGATGCCGCAAGATTCCTCTCACGAAAATCGACCAGCAGCTCTTTCAGTGCAGGCAGCTCCTTGTAGAGACCAGCACGAGAGAGGGGTGGCACCACATGGGAGACCATGGTGGCAAGACCACGCCGTTTGGCAATGGTTGATTCACTGGGGTTATTGACCGGATAGATGTAAAAATGCGGCACCTCCCCGAGCAGGGCATCCGGCCAGCAGTCACCGGTAAGACCTGTCTGCAGTCCCGGCATCCACTCAACCGAACCATGCATTCCCACATGCACCATGGCATGTGCCTCAAATTCCCGGCTTATCCAGCGGTAAAAGGCAATATACTGGTGATGCGGCGTGTTTGACTTGTCAAAAAGCAAGCGCATGGGGTCACCCTGCACGCCGATACGGGGTTGAACACCAATAAAGATGTTGCCAAATCGCAGCCCCCCCACAAAAACATCATGATCGCCAATCGGCACAATCTCACCAGGAAATTTCTGCCACCGCTCCTCAATTCGCTCACGCTCCCTCGACGTGGTCAACACTTTAAATCCATCATAACTCACCTTCACAGCATCAGGCTTATGCTGCATGATCTGGTACTCAGTTGCCCGATCAATCGCCTCAAAGAGAGCATCAGATGATTCGGGAAGCTTGCCGACATTATACCCCTCTTTTTTGAGCCTCTGCAGGGTGGCAAAGAGTGTCCTCGGAACATCAAGCAGCGCTGCTGTGGCTTTTTTGCCAAGACCGGGAGGATAGTCATAGACAATAAATGCCACCTTCTTGTCACGATTTGCTGTCGCCCGCAGCCGAAGAAACTTGCTGACCAGAAGAGCCAGCCGTTCGAGACGCTCGTGGACAGTCTCAATCTTGCCATCCTGCAAAGCTCCAAGTATCACGGGGGAGATAGCACCATCCATTTCAGGAATAGCATAGGTGAAGGTGATTTGCATCGGAGAGACTCCAAGCTCTTTCCATGACTCAAACCCTTGGGTCAAAAGAGGCTGGGCCACCATATAGGGTACATCCAGTTTTGTCATGATTTCATGACGTGCTTCGGCCGCAATGCCCGGCTTGGTTGAGCCGGCAGGACCACCCACAAGCCCAAAACCCATCATATTAATCAGAAGATCAATATTCTCCTTGACCAGCCAGTCCCGCACAAGAACATGACCCTCAACTCCCATCACAAACGATGGAAACAGACGAATCCCCTGCTTTTCCAACACTCGAATGGTGTTGTCGATGTAGGTTTTCTCCTGCAGCAGATGTTTGCGGAAAAAGAGGAGTCCAATTTTCTGCCCCTTGTCCATATTTATCCCGCGCTTTTTCTGCCAGTTTTTATAACTCTTGATATCAGTGAAGTATGCTGGCGCATCGGGATGGTAAATCCCCATATTCGGCACATCAACAATCGCCCCGACCTTGACCGGCTCATTAAAATATTCACGAAGAATCAGCCGGAACATGTTGGCGATATTCTCCGCTGTCGGCTGCATCCAATAGGAGTAGACCATGAGCCAGTTCTTGAAATCCTTGGCCTTGTTGGGCACAAGCGGCAAAATGGTGCGCATGATTTTCATCAGCTTCATGTAGCCGTAAAGGGCATCCTCATCGCGCCCCTTCACCAGCATTTTCGCCACTTTTTTAACCATATCGGGCATCCCGGCCTTTCCATCACCGACGGAATAACTCCCCACTTTGGTCAGAGCCATCGCTTCAGGCATAGACTCAAAAATAAAAATGGTCTTCTCATTGGTGGCCAGCTCGAGCTGCTGCTTAAACCAGTCGATCTGCTCCTTGAAGTTGATCATGCTCATAAAAACACAATCGGCCTCCTGAATTGCTTTCGCTGCTTCAGGATTCTTTTTTTCCAGATCAATATCACTCAACTGGGTCAGTTCAGCTTCGCTGGCAAGAAGCCCCTTGATTTTTTTCCAGAGACCGGCGTTGTACTGCTCAAGGCCAACAACAGCAACAATTTTACGAAGATGAGACATGGTATACAAATTAGAGTGTCACGTTCATAACGCGAGATTAAAACGGCATAACCCTAATGTATAAAAGAAGGGGAATAATTCCGAAATGAGCTTTCCGACAACGCTCTCGGTGATTATTCTGCCGAATAATATTAACGTAAAATAGCTATACCTGATTTGAATCCGATCACAGGGATGTCATTTAGGCAAAAAAAAGACGTTGCCCCAAATAGAAGGCAACGTCCTTTGACGTATAGGTATGTACCGTCGCGCCTAAAAGCTCATTGCTGCTTCAACAATCTGTTCGGCTTTTGCGTTGGGCAGGTAAAAATAGCGACCTCCGAGCTTCTGGGCAAGTTTGGGTGCTTCACCCCTCGAAAGATAGTTCATCTGGGTATCAATGACGATAGCGGCAACACCATCAGCCTGGATGGAGAGTGAGAGCGCCTCCACCTCCTTCTCAAGCTCCTCCTTGGTAGCTTTTTCCGCAGTTGGGTCAAAGGTTGCCTGCAGGCCAATATTGCCACGACCATCGGTAATCAGCACAAACATCACCTGGGTAATGCCCTTGGTGCGTGCCTGTTTTGCCGTCTCCCAGCCAAGATAGAGGGCTGATGCAAGCGGTGTGCCCCCTCCAGTCGGAAGAACATCAAGCTCACGCTTTGCGCGATCGACGCTCTGGGATGGGGGTAGCAACACCTGGGCCTGCTTGCCACGAAACGAAATAAGAGCTACCTGGTCGCGGTGCACATAGGCGTTCTGCAAAAGACTTGCTACAGCGCCTTTCGCCTGACGCATACGGTTCAGAGCCATGGAGCCAGAGGCATCCACCATAAAAATAAAGAGCGTGCCGGACTTGTCGCGGAAACGCTTGATCTTGACATCATCCTTGGTGATAAGCAGCGCCGTTTTTGGTCTGCCAGCCATCTTGCTGTCGCGGCGGCGAGTCTCCTGCCACGGTGCAGCAGAGATAAGCGTTGGAATAAGAGCAACTTTGCCACTGCGCATCTCACCCGGCTGTGATCGCACAAAACGGCCTCGCTTGTTGTTGAGCGCCTCACCACGGCTTCCCGTGGTCGCCTTCTTCTTTGATGCCAGGGAGATATTGAGAATATTGTCAGGTAGCTCCATCTCAATTGCCTCCATCATCAGCTCCTCAATCATGTCGGGAGTCTCCTTCTGCTCCTCTTCAGCTTCGGCATCAGGGGTATCGGATGGTGCCTCCTCATCCTCAGCTTCTGGCTCCTCCGGTGGCATCTCCTCTTGCGGAGGCGCCTCATTCGATTCAGCCTCCTTCTCCGGCATTCGCGTTGCCCGGGGGATAAGGACCAGCTTGATGGCCTGCTTCATATCCTCCTCATCAACATCGCTGCGTTGGGCAAGAGCCGCAGAGGCTATAGCCGCCCGAACCGTAAAAATATCAACGCGATTTCCCTCAACACCAAGGCTGATGGCTGTCTGAATCAGCGCCCGAATCTGATCGTCAGTGATGGAGACATGCGGCAACTGCTCTTTCGCTGCATTGATAAAACCGGCAAGCATGTTCAACTCATCCCGAGTATCTTCTGCATCCCTTGTACCCATAACCATCTTGACAATCTTCTTGCGAGCCCGATAGTCGTTCTGCGCGGTAAAGGGAACAATGATGCCAATCCGGTCGAGCAGCCCCATGCGCACCTCACCATCGGTTGGATCATAAGTGCCCACAAGCATGAACTTCGCAGGATGCACCTCACTGAGCCCTTCGCGCTCAACAAGTACTTCACCACGCGACATGGCATCCATGACATGCGAAACAGCAGAGCTATCGAGCAGACTGAGAGAATCCACATAGAGCACGCCACCATGCGCTTTGGAGAGCACACCATGCTGAACCACGCGGAGACCTGTAGCAAGAGTGGCTTCAAGGTCAACGCCACCGATCAGACGATCTTCGGTCACGTTCAGGGGGAGCTCCACAAAAGGGGTGCTTTCAGGAAGAATATCAGCAAACGCCCTGGCAAGTGTCGATTTTCCCGACCCAACAGCAGAAGGGATGACAACACCGCCAAGTTCAGAATCAACGGCCAGCAGCATGAGCGCCTGCTTGGCCAGATCCATCCCTACAATATCGGTAAAAGCTATCATTATACAGCTTCCGCTTCTCCAAGGATTTTAGCGAGTTCACGATCAATTTTTTCACCAGCATCAAGGGTCTCCAGAGGATCTTTACGCAGACGATGGCGCAGACAGAGCCCTGCAATCTCCTTGACATGCTGCATGGTCACCACAGTCTCTCCCTTGTATGCGGCATGGGCATGGGCAGTACGGGTAATGGTGAGTTCACCGCGATGACCATCAATACCAAGGTTCATACAGAGCTTGGCAATATCGGTGAGCACCTCGTCGGTCATGGTCACTTGCGGCAACAGATCTTTAGCGGTCTGAATCTTCTTCTGAAGCTTCAGCTGCTCCTTGTTGTATTTATGCATAAACGCATCAGGGTCGTCGTCAAACTCACGGCGAAGTTTGACAATAGCAACTCTTTTCTCAATATCAAGAATCGTGATGATACGGGCATGAAGACCAAAACGATCAAGAAGCTGAGGACGAAGCTCGCCCTCTTCAGGGTTACCTGAGCCCACAAGCACAAAACGCGCAGGGTGACGAATACTGATACCTTCACGTTCAACGACGTTTCTGCCGCTGGCAGCAACATCGAGCAGAACATCGACAAGGTGATCATCAAGCAGGTTCACCTCATCAATATAGAGGAAGCCACGGTTCGCCTGCGCAAGAAGACCAGGCTCAAAAGCCTTCACACCGCTGGTCAGAGCCTGTTCGATATCGATGGTACCGCAAACACGGTCTTCGGTAGCGCCAAGCGGAAGATCAACCACCGGAACCGGAATCTGCTCTACCTTGAGCGTTGCAGGATCAATTGCCTTGCTACCTTTTTTATCCTCTTCACCCTCAATATACTGTTCAACCGTACGATTATAGGTATCACCGGCAACCCTTTCGATAAACGGAAGCACTTCAGCAAGCGCCCTCACGGTAGTACTCTTTCCTGTACCCCTGTGGCCCATAACAAGCACACCACCAATTCTCGAGTCAATAATATTGAGAATCAGACTGAGTTTCATCTCCTCTTGACCAACAATTGCGGTAAAAGGAAATGCCTGGCCAGACCTCTTTTTTGCAGATGGCTTGACTGCCTTCGCCTCTGATACTGCCTTTGCCTTTGCCGCAACTGGTTTTTTTGCAGCAGTTTTTTTTGCAACTGGTTCAGTCTGAGTCATAATTGGTCGTTTGGTTGATACCTCCGCCTGTGAACTCATTCACCGGAAAAGGCTTACTGTTTAGAAGCTAATTTATAGAGGCCTAATTTATACTTTTGAAAAGACAATAGAAAATGGTTTTCAAAAAGTTACCATGCGCAAAGCATTTTACAGGGCCTCTTTTACACTTTAAGAGGGTTTGACGGGGCTTGCTCCGTCCCGGCCAGCAGTTCAGCAGTAACCTCAAGGCGATATACCAAAGAACATAGCAGATATGGTATGGTTTTGTTATACTGACTCCGCAAGTGTTCTGGCGATAGTGTTCAAGTTTTGGAAAATGCAAAAACAGTTGATTAAAAACGAATCGGAATCGGTGGAAGAGACTCCTCTTGAACCAAAAAAACTCACCCTTCAGGTCAGCCGCGTGCAAACCCCAATGCGCATTGACCAATACCTGACACGCCAGGTGGAAAACGCCACGCGCAACAAGGTGCAGGAGGCAATCGAAGAGGGGCGGGTGCTGGTCAATGAAAAAATCGTCAAATCGAATTACCACATCAAATCATGCGATGTTATTCAGATGACCTTTCTTCGGCCACCCGCACCGGAACTGGCACCGGAAGATATTCCGATTGAGATCATGTACGAAGATAATGATCTGATGGTTATCAATAAAAAACCGGGCATGGTTGTTCATCCGGCATTCGGCAACTGGACGGGCACGCTGGCCAACGCGATTCTGCACCACATCGGCAAGGATGCCGAGGAGCTCGACAAGTCAGAACTGCGCCCCGGCATTGTACACCGGCTCGACAAGAACACCTCAGGACTTATCATTGTCGCAAAAAATCCTGTGGCTCTCCACCGTCTTGCCCGCCAGTTCGCTGATCGCAAAGTGATAAAGATCTATAAAGCAATGGTGTGGGGAGTTCCCAACCCTCCCTCAGGCACCATAACAACCAATATCGGGCGGTCGAAAAGAGACCGGAAGGTGATGGCAAATTTTCCCTACGAAGGAAAGGATGGAAAAACGGCCATCACGGACTACAGCATCACCGAAAATCTCCACTGGTTTTCGCTGCTCTCGCTCACCCTGCATACGGGACGAACCCACCAGATCAGGGCACACCTGCAACACCTTGGCCACCAGATCCTTGGTGATGAAACCTACGGAGGGGCCTCACTGCGCACCCTCCCCTTCAGCAAAAGCGAAGGCTTCGTCAAAAACCTGCTTGAGCTGCTGCCGCGCCAGGCACTGCACGCCGAAACCCTCTCCTTTCAGCAGCCCACCAGCCGTGAGACACTCTCTTTTACAGCACCACTACCCGAAGATATGCTGCTTGCACTGGAAAAAATCCGGGGCTTGGTGAGCTCTGTATAACGTAATTGAGACTTTCCGTTATCTTGCGTTCCAACGTTCCCAACGTTCCATATCCTCGCGTTTTTCTCGCTCGTCGTTTTTTTCGCTATCTAAAAATGTTTCGATTGTTTTACATATAAGCCAGTGCGGCGATCGGTCGCGAATACGTGCCAAAGCAGCAAACCGTTGCCAAGTGGTATCGTCTAACTTGATGCCTTTTGTGTCTGCCCTTTGAGCCAAACTTTATTGATGAACAAGTCGCTCAATTGGATAGAGTGTTCGCTTCACACTGAGAGGTCAAAACTCCTCGACATACAGCTCTCCCGGATCGTCTGGATGATGGCGTGTATAACCAAAATCGTGAAGCCATTCCGACACATGAGCAACCATCTCGGGTTTTCCACTCACAAAGAAGTGGGTTCGTTCAGGATCTGGTGAAATGTTAAATTCATTTTGCAGCACCTCATTGCGCAAGAGGTCTTCAATACATACCTGATAACCATCCCAGCGATCGTCTGCATCGGTCAGCGTCGGGACATAAAAAAAGTTCGCATAAGTTTTTTCAAGAAAGGTCAATTCACTGTAGTAGCCAAGATCCCAGCGATGAGCCGCACCCTGAATGACCACCATTTTACTCTCTGGTCGCTCAACAATATGTGAGCGCAGAAAACTGATATAGGGAGCAATGCCGGTTCCTGTTGCAACCATAACAATATCACTGCCTTCTGGTGTTTCATCAAGACGAAAAAGTCCGCTTATCTTTGTGCCGACATAGAGCCTGTCACCAATGTTGAGATTAAAGAGCCTTGAGGTCAACTGACCGGACTTGACTTGTAAAATGTAAAACTCAATCTGGCGAGTCTCTGACTTTGCAGAGGCAATTGAATAGGGCCTTTTGATAAGCTTGTGCTCTTCAGCAGGAGCAGACTCCGGTTCCGAATTGGAGGATCGCTTCTCGTACCCATAAAGGCCAAGCAGCATATTCTGTCCAGCCTCAAACTCTGCTCTTGCTTCATCGGCATTGATCGTAAAGATCATGATATCTGGAGTAATCATGATTTTACCGATAACCGTCGCATTATATCCTTGAGTGTCCATTGTATATCGTTTTTTTACGGCACCATTATTAATTTTTCATATTGCACGATCACCCTACCGCCAACCACCGCCAACTGAACGATAGAGCTCTGCCATGGCAGCAAGGTGCTGCCTCCGCAAATCGGCAAGTGAAAGCTCTGCGGCAAGCGAATTGCTCTGTACAACAATAACTTCAAGCCAGGTCGCCATCCCGCTCTTGAAGAGCATTCCGGCATTGGTAACCGCAACCCGCAACGTGGCAACACGAGCCTCTGCGATAAGCTCCTGCGCCTTTATCTTCTCAAGCCGTACAAGGGCATCGGAGACCTCGGCTACCGCTTTCAACACCGATTGCTTGAATCCAAGTTCAGCCTGATCCCGTTTAATTATTGACTGCTCATAGCTTGCTTTCAATTGCCCACGCTGAAACAGCGGCTGAAGCAACGAGCCCTGCAACATCCCGAACAAGGAGCCCGGAAGAGAAAACCACTCACTTGCCTTAAGGGCGCTCACTCCTCCCTGGGCAGTAATAACAAGAGAGGGATAAAAAGTTGCCCCCACTTCATTGATATCGGCATTTGCACCCTTGACCGCAAGTTCAGCAGCACGCACATCGGGGCGGTTCTGAAGCATGGCTGCAGGAATTCCGACTGAAACATTGTCAACCACATTCACATTAAAAAGCGATTGATTTCGGTTAATCGAACCCGGTATTTTTCCGGAAAGTGTACTCAACGCATTCTCCTGCAGCACGATATTCTGCTCAATAAGTGGAATTGAACCGGCAATCGATAACCGCGATGCCTCCTGCTGCTTTATGGCAAGATCATTAACCTGTCCAGCGGTATACTGAAGCTGGATCATCTTCAGTGTTGTATCGGCAAGAGCCAAATTTTTCTTTGATACCGCAAGCTGTTCATCCAGCATAAGAAGATTGTAATAACCTGCCGCCACATCGGCCACCAACCGTGTCCGCACCGCTTTGGCAGCCTCCTCTGTTTTTAGATATGAGGCAAGCACTGATTGACTCCTGCTTCGAATTTTCCCCCAGACATCAAGTTCCCAGGAGGCTGACGCTGAAGCAATATACTCCTCAGGAGTTTTCTTGACCCCGTTGTCGGATGAGTAGTTTCGAATGCCCTGTCCTCCAAGACTTAATGCTGGAAGAGTTACAAGTTTTGAAGCATTCAGCGTTTGCTGAGCATAATCGATATTTTTTACGGCTACCTGAAGATCAATATTGTTCTCCACAGCCGTATCAATCAGCGCTTGCAATGGCTGGTCAGCAAAAAATATTTTATAGGGGAGCTTGGCGATAACCGTATCAGGAGGTGCAACCGAAACCACCGGTGAAGCGCCACGATAACTTGCCGGAAATGCACCAGCACGCTGCACTGACTCTCGACTGCCACTGCACCCTGCCATACTGAAGCCGACAAGAAAAAGCATTCCTGTCGATATAACAACATCCCTCTTTTTTTTCATAACCTCTTTTAAAACATCAAGATAGTTTCTGTGAGCGCGCTTTTTCTTCAATGAGCACCTCTTCAAGTAGCTCCCCTGCCTCAACAATTGGAGATGCCACTCCGGTAATGCGCTCCTGAAGATACTGGAAGGTGACAAACAACACCGGAACCACAAAAATACCAAGCACCATGCCAACCAGCATTCCACCGATAGCCGCAGCGCCAATCGAGTGGTTACCCTGAGCCGCAGGCCCGCTAACAAAGAGAAGCGGCAACAGTCCTGCGATAAAGGCAAGAGAGGTCATCAGAATAGGGCGAAGCCTCGCTTTTGCCCCTTCAATAGCCGCTGCAGAGAGCGTACTGCCTGAAACTCTCCGCTGCAGGGCAAACTCGACAATCAAAATAGCATTTTTGGCAAGGAGCCCGATCAGCATAATAACAGCAACCTGGACATATATATTGTTCTCAATACCGGCCAGTTTGATACCGAGAAAAACACCAAGCAGCCCTGTCGGTATCGAAAACATCACCGCAAGAGGAAGCAGATAGCTTTCGTAAAGAGCTGCCAACAGGAAGTAGACAAAGAGGATCGAGAGCAGAAAAATAAAGAGCAGCCCGCCGGTTGATTCAATCTCCTCCCTGCTCTGTCCTTTCCAGTCATAAGTGTAGCCCGACGGCAATGTGCTCATGGAGACCTCTTCAACCGCCTTGATTGCCTGACCGGTACTGAAACCCGGCTTGACGACTGCGTTGATTGAAATGGCGTTGAAAAGGTTGAAATGGTCAACCGACTCGGTGCCATATACCTTTTTAAGAGTAATGAGCGATGAAACCGGCACCATATCACCTCTGGAATTTTTGACAAAAACCCCGTTCAGTGACAATGGCTCAGTGCGTTCCGAAGGCTCGGCCTGCATCACCACACGATAATATTTGCCAAAGCGGTTGAAATCCGATGCCTGCACACTGCCATAATAGGCCTGCAAAACGGTCATGATCTCTTTGACATTTACCCCAAGCTGAGCAGCCTTGATATTATCCAGCTCAAGCTCATACTGCGGATAGGTGGCTTTAAAGTTGGTAAAGGCAAACCCGATTTCCGGCCGCTTCATCAATGCGTCAAGAAACCCCTTCGATATCCCGCTGAACTTGTCGATCGAGCCACCGCTGCGATCCTGCAGCACAAACTCAAGACCACCGACCGTACTGAAGCCAGGCACTGTTGGCTGCGCAAGGGCAAAGAACGAACCATCCCGGTTGCTCAACTTCTTCGACATTGTGGCAAGAATTTTCTTGATATCGCCTTCGGCACCCCGATCCTGATGATCGCGCAGTTGCACAAAAAGCAGGCCGGATGAGGGCGAAGAGCTTCGGGTGAGAATGTTTATCCCGGCGACCTCAATCACCTTGCGCACTGAGGGCATGGAGCGCAGCGTCGTGGTTGCGTTGTCGAGCGTCTTCTGCGTACGCTGCAATGAAGCGCCCGGTGGCAAAGTGACGGAGACAATCACAAAGCCATTATCCTCATCAGGAATAAAGCCTGTCGGCATAATTTTGAAGAGCCAGAAGGAGAGGGCTATCACCACACCAAGAGCGCCAAAGGTGAGTCGCTTGTTTCGGATGAGATATACAAGAGCGCCGAGATATTTTCGCTTCATCGCCTCAAAGCCGGCATTAAAGCTGGTAAAAAAGCGCTGTCCGAAGCCGCCAAATTTCTTGAGTTTATGATGGTTACCGGGGCCGCCATCAGGATCGTGCAGATTTGTCAAAAAGAGGGCGCAAAGCGCGGGACTCAGCGTCAGTGCGTTTACGGCTGAAATAAGAATGGCAATGGCCAGCGTAAAGGCAAACTGTCGATAAAAGACACCCGTTGATCCTTCAAGAAAGCCAACCGGCAAAAAGACGGAGGACATGACCAGCGTGATGGTGACAATGGCTTTCGTAATCTCCCGCATTGCCGAGACGGTGGCAACTTTGGCTGGATAACGTTTCTGCTCCATTTTGGCATGAACCGCCTCTACCACCACAATGGCATCATCCACCACAATCCCAATCGCCAGCACAAGCCCGAAAAGCGTCAGAACATTGATGGAAAAGCCAAAGAGATTCATAAAGAAAAAGGTGCCAATGATGGCTACCGGAACGGCAATGGCGGGAATAAGGGTGGAACGCAAGTCCTGCAGGAAGATAAAGACCACCAGAAAGACCAGCAGAAAGGCTTCAATCAGCGTATGAATCACCTGGGTAATGGACTCATCAACCACCTTTTTGGAGCTGTAGGGAATCGAGTAGGTGATGCCTGTCGGGAAAGAGACGGAGACCTTTTCGAGGGCCTTGCGAAGACCAATTTCAACCTTGTTGGCATTTGAACCTGGAGCCTGAAAAACCGCAAGAACCACTGCAGACTCTCCATTTGCTTTGGTATTGACCGTATAACGGTAGGCACCAAACTCTACGCGGGCAATATCGCCAAGCTTGAGCAGTGAACCATCGGGGTTTGATCGAATCACCATAGTTTCATACTCGCCGGGATAGCGATTCTTCCCCTTGTACTTCATCACATACTGCATTGCCTGATCACTATTTTCACCAAACGATCCGGGAGCAGCCTCCAGATTCTGGCTCTGAATAGCTGCAGCGACCTCTTGTGGTGTAACCTTGTAGGCCGCCATCTGCTTTGGCCGCAGCCAGATACGCATTGAATAGTCAAGGTTGCCATAGACCGACACCTGGCCAACACCCGGCACCCTGGACAAATCATCGACAATATTGATTTTGGCATAGTTCTGCAAAAATATCGTATCGTAGTGAGCTACCTTGCTGGCCAGATTGATCAGCATAATCTGGCTGTTCTGGCGCTTGACTGTCGTCACACCGATCTGGTTCACCTCGGCAGGCAGGCGGCTTGTCGCCTGCGACACACGGTTTTGCACATTTACCGCCGCTTGGTCAGGGTTGGTACCCTGCTTGAAAAAGACGGTAATGGAGAGGGAGCCATCATTGGCAGAGGTGGAGGTCATGTAGGTCATGTTTTCCACGCCATTGATGGCCTCTTCGAGGGGTGGAGCCACAGAGCGACCAACCGTCTCAGCGCTTGCACCGGGATAACTGGCGCTCACCGATACGCTCGGAGGAGCAATATCCGGAAACCGGGTAATTGCCAACTGATTCATCCCGACAAGACCGAGAATCACCAAAATAACCGATATGACCGTCGCGAGAACCGGTCTGGAAATAAATCGTTCAAACATCACTCAATACGTTTAGCTCGTCCGCACACTGCGGAAAAAATTTCTCCATCAGTGGCACTCTTATTTTTTTGTCTCCCCTGCAAAAGGAGTGCTCCTGACCGGGGTAATCACAGCGCCATCCTGCAATTTGTCAACACCCACCACCACAAAAGTATCGCCCTCGTTCAGGCCGGAACTCACCACATAGCTGTCGGTATTTCTTGCAGCCACGGTAATTGCCTGTTTCCTCACCTTGTTGCCCTTGTCGAGCAGTAACACAAAGACCTTGTCCTGCAGTTCAACCGTCGAAGCCTGCGGCACCATAAGCGCCTGATGATAAAGCGATTCCATCACCACCGTACCGGTATTTCCTGAACGCAACAGGCCCTGGCGATTGGGGAAAACCGCTCTTACCCTGACCGATCCCGTTGCCTGGTCAAACTGCCCGCTCACCGTTGTGATAGAGCCTTTTTCACTGAAACGGCTGCCATCGGCCAGCAGCAGCGAAACCGGAGGAACCTGACGAAGCGCCTGTTGCATTGACGAACCGGTAAACTGCTTTTTGAAGCGAATATAGTCAAGCTCACTCATGCTGAAATAGGCATACACCTCGCTGACATCACTGAGCAAAGTCAACCATCCCGCCTGATTTTTCGTGACAAGAGTCCCTATTCTGAAGGGAATTTTTCCGATATAACCGCTGACAGGAGCCTTGATAATCGTATAACCGAGATTGAGCGAAGCAGAACGGAGAGCCGCCTTCGCCTGTTCAACAGCAGCCTGAGCAACCTGATAATCAGCCTGCGCACCTTTAAGTTGAATATCCGAGACCACGTTGCTCTGCACCAGCGGAACCAGTTTATCCATATTGATCTTTGCCGCAACAAGCCGCGCCTCTGCCGCATGTTGGGCGGCCAAAGCCCCATTATACTGCTCACGGTAAACCTGATCATCAATCCTGAAAAGCGGCTGACCCGCCTTGACAAAGGCTCCTTCATCGACATAAATATTCTGGAGCGTACCATCAACCTGGGGGCGTACCTCAACATTCACCTTGCCCTCAAGCAGGGCTGCATATCCGGTGGTAACGGTTGCATCCGAACGCTGCACCGTCGCAACCGACAACGTTGGCTGCTCTTTCTTTCTCGGATCCTTGCCGCCATCACTGTTTGCACCACAACCCCATAGAAGGAGTGGCGATAACACACCGATAGCGATCGGTATCCTGAACAATCTCTTTATCCGATTATTATCCATTATCTCGTATTAAGTTATGGAACAACATTCGACTTCCTGAATAATAGTGACACTCATTGTCAGTCTCAAATGTCATCATGCCGCCGAACTACCTCCGCCCCCCCATTCTAACCTAATTTTCCCGCATTCCCCACCATGGGAGCACAAAATCTCCTTAACTCAACCAAAAATAAGACCTTGAAACTTATAACCGCCAACACCTGTTTGTTTAGTCGAAAAGAGTGCTGCAATCTGGCATGATACTTAGCCACGTCTGTAAACCACTTATGACGCTGTTTTATGAATAATCTTTTGCAGAAACCGAGAAAAGTTTACGTTTCAAGAAAAATTGAGTTTAATGCTGCGCACCGTCTTTTCAATCCTCTCTGCACAGAGCATGAAAATGTTGAAATCTACGGGAAATGCAGCAATATCAACGGGCATGGTCACAATTATCTGCTCGAAATCACCCTCAGTGGTATTGTTGATCAAAAGACGGGTTTTCTTTTCGACCTTAAAGAGCTGAAAAACATACTGGAAGAGGAGATAATCGGTAGATTTGACCACAAGCACCTGAACCATGACGTGCCGGAACTTCAGGATTGTGTGCCAACGACTGAGGTACTGGCGGTGCTGATATGGGATATTCTTGAACAACGACTGCAAACGACCACCAATAACCAGGAGCTTGCGCTCCATGAAGTAACTATCTATGAAACAGGAAAAAATTCCGTCCGCTATCTCGGAGAATAACCAATTCCTCCCATCCGGCAGAGGCAGTTGCTGTGATGATGACGAATGTTGCTCCGAGACACCTGAGACCGATCCTCAACTTGAGCACAAACTATCAGATGCAGTCTACGCCATGCTGGAGGGAATCGGTGAAAATCCACAACGTGAAGGGCTCCTGAAAACACCGGAGCGGGTGGCCAAGTCACTTCGTTTTTTAACCAAAGGGTACCATCAGGATCCAGAAGAGCTTCTGAAAAATGCCGTCTTTACCGAAGCTTACGATGAGATGGTGTTAGTGAGGGATATCGATCTTTTTTCGATGTGCGAACACCATATACTCCCCTTTTTCGGAAAAGCACATGTTGCCTATATTCCGGACGGAAAAATTGTCGGGTTGTCAAAACTTGCTCGGGTGGTTGAGGTCTTTTCCCGCCGCCTCCAGGTACAGGAGAGGCTCACCCAACAGATACGGGATGCCATACAGAATGTGCTGAACCCGAAAGGTGTCGCGGTTGTCATTGAGGCAAAACATCTCTGCATGGTAATGCGTGGCGTTGAAAAGATCAACTCAGTCACCACAACCTCAGCCATGTCGGGACAATTCATCACCTCACCCTCCACAAGGAGTGAATTCCTCCGACTGATCAAGCCATAAACCTGCCACCGTTCAGCATCGAGTCACCCGTGACTGAAACGGGGTCACCGTGACTCTGCCAGCCACCCATCGACGAGAGCACGGGCCTGCTCCACCGCCTCGGGAAGCAGCAGGGAGATCTCCCTGCTCAGACCAACATTAAGTTCAAGCTCCTTGGGTGGAACACCAATCAACACAATTTCGCGGGGCATCCGTCCATGAAGTTTTGCAATACCAAGCATCTCACTCAACCCCATCTGATGAGAGGACATTTTCCGATGAATAAACGCCGGGAGTTCATCGTTTCGATAGACATAAACACGCCGATCATATTCAAGAGGAATCAAGGCATCAAAAACGATTACTGCATCGCATGCTTCAATATAATCAAGCAGAGCAATCCCCTGGGTGCCACCGTCAATAAATCGAACAGTTTCAGGGAAACTTGAGGAGTCCCTGAAACTGTTGAGAGCTGCCACCCCAAAACCCTCATCGCCATAAAGAATATTGCCGAGACCGATAACATTGACAGCGTTATACTTCATACCGGCTCTTCCTCGACCTTGTGCTTATAACCAGTAATAATAGAAGAGGTAACACTGGTGCGATCAACAATATCATGACGAACAACCGCATAAAGATGCATGATCACGTAGACCGGAAAAATCCAGGCTAAAAGGTGATGCGCAAAATGCAAGCTGTAACTGCCACCAAACAGCGGTATCAGCCAGCCAAACCATACTCCGTTGAAGCCGCCCGGATTATTCTCGCCGTACATCGCCAGACCGGAAAGAATCATAAAGGTCGAGCCACAGAAAATGAAAATAAAATGAGCTAAAGCTGCAACAGGATTATGGCCAACATAGTTGGGCTCATCCGATCGCAAAAAAAGATAGGACTCAACCTGCTCCCTGAAAGGTTTTCCCCACCAGGCCGGTGACCACGGCCTGAATCCACCAAATCGTGCATATTTGTCGCCGCCGAAGAGTGCCCAATACAAGCGAAACAAAAAATTGGCAATAAAGATAAAAGCGAAAACAAAATGGAGATAGCGCCACCATGCCATGCCCTTCTGCCATACGGCCTCACCAAGAGCGGGATTCAATACCGGAGCTGCAATATACAGACCAGTTGCAAAAAGAGCCACCATACACAGGGCATTGATCCAATGGTAAAACCTGACCGGCAGCCTCCAGACATAGATCTCTTCAATTATTCTACCCATGACACCGCTCCGTTTAGACGATTGTTACCGAGGTAATCTCCTTGCCATTCATATCAAAAAGATGAGAGGCACAGGCAAGACAGGGATCGAATGAGTGCACCGTTCTGAGAATCTCAAGAGGCTGTTCAGGATTGATCATCGGTGTCCCCTTCAGCGCAGACTCGTAAGCTCCGGGATTACCATTGACATCACGTGGCGAGGCATTCCAGGTGGAGGGCACCACAATCTGGTACTCCTTGATCTTCTTCTCCTTGATCTGAATCCAGTGACCAAGTGAACCTCGCGGTGCTTCAGTATAACCGAATCCCTTGCACTCTTCAGGCCAGGAGGCGGGATCCCAATGTTCACTGTTAAAGGTGCGGTAATCACCCGTTTTAATGTTGGCAATCAGTTGATCGTAATAATGAGTCATGAAACCAGCAGTCTGCTTGCACTCAATGCCACGCGCAGCGGTACGACCAAGTGTCGAGAAGAGCGCTTCCGGCCCAACTTCAAGCTTCGAGAGCACCAGACCAACGGTCTCCTTGATCATCGGATCTCCTTTGGCATAAGCGACCAGTACCCTGGCAAGCGGACCAACCTCCATCGCGTGGTTCTTCCAGCGTGGTGTCTTGAGCCAACTGTACTTTTTGCTGGTATCAAGATGTTCAAAAGGAGGTTTCGGACCTGTATAACTCGGCGTTGTCTCGCCTTTCCATGGATGAAGCCCCTTGTCGTCACCTCCAGAATAGGTGTACCAACTGTGGCTCACCTCCTCGGTAACCTGAGCGGCATCCCTTGGATCAACATCAATAACATTGGCAAGATCCTTGTTGAGAATAGCGCCTCTTGGCCAAAGCAGCGTCTTGAAATCATCAAGAGTCGTTTCAGGAAAATCACCATAACTGAGATAGTTACCCAGTCCGCCACCATAGAGCCACCCCTTGTAATATCCGGCGATAGCAATAAGATCAGGAATGTAGACCTGGTCAATAAAGGTGTTGGTGTCGTCAATGATTTTCTTGATCATCATCAAGCGCTCAATATTGATCGCCGTATCGCTGTTGGGATCAATGGCACAAGCCATACCACCCACCAGATAATTTGGATGGGGATTTTTGCCACCGAAAATCGTGTGGATCTTGATGATCTCCTTCTGGAAATCAAGCGCCTCCAGATAGTGTGCCACCGCGATCAGATTCACTTCCGCTGGAAGCTTGTAGGCAGGATGGCCCCAGTAACCATTCGAGAAAATACCAAGCTGTCCACTTTCAACAAACCCGACCAGACGCTGCTGGAGATCCTTGAAGTAGCCAACCGACGACTTCGGCCATGGGGAGATGCTCTGGGCAATGGCAGATGCCTGTTTTGGATCTGCCTTGAGAGCGCTGACAACATCAACCCAGTCAAGCGCATGAAGATGGTAAAAATGAACCAGGTGATCCTGGGTAACCTGGGTGGCATTCATCAGGTTTCTGATAATACGGGCATTGGTGGGAATGGCGATTCCAAGGGCATCCTCAACGCACCTTACCGACGCAAGAGCATGAACCGTTGTACAGACACCACAAATGCGTTCCGTAAAGGCCCAGGCATCTCTTGGATCACGACCCTTGAGAATAACCTCAATACCGCGCCACATCGTGCCAGTAGAGTAGGCCTCCTCAATAACATTGCTTTCATTCAGCGTCGCCTCTATTCTCAGATGCCCCTCAATACGGGGAATCGGGTCAACAACTATTTTTTTAGCCATAAGTTTACTCCCTGATTATGCTTTATCATTACCAAGCTTGTCTGATTTCACCTTCTTTACAGCAGTAACGGCTGCATGAGCGGCAGCGCCTGCGACGGCAGCGCCAACAGCAACCATACCAATCTTGTCAGCATTACTGTCGCTGCCGAGAAATGGAACCGACGCAAGTCTCTCATAAAAAGGCCCCTTGTCCCAGAAATTTGGCTCTGAACAGCCAATGCAGGGGTGGCCTGAACCTATCGGGAAACTGGTTCCTCCATTCCACTGAATTTTGGAGCATGAGTTGTAGGTGGTTGGCCCCTTGCATCCCATTTTGTAAAGACACCACCCCTTCCGGGTTGCTTCATCATCAAAACTTGTGACAAACATCCCTGCATCAAAGAAGGCGCGACGATAGCATTTATCGTGAATACGGGTGTTATAAAAGGCTTTGGGACGACCAAGACGATCAAGTTCAGGAAGGGTGCCAAAAGTGTGGAAATGAGCAATAACCCCGGTCATCACCTCGGAGATTGGTGGGCACCCCGGCACTTTGACAATGGGCTTGTCCTTGATAATATCAGAAACCGGCGCTGCGCCCGAAGGGTTTGGTGCTGCATTCTGTACACACCCAAACGAGGCGCAGGAGCCCCATGCAATAATTGCCGCCGCATCCGCCGCTGTCTCCTTCAGAATATTGAGGAATGAATCACCACCAACCATACAATAAACGCCATCATCTTTGGTCGAGACATTTCCCTCAACGGCCAGAATATATTTACCCTTGTACTCCTTCATGATCTTTTTGCGCACCGCCTCCAACTGATGGCCCGCAGCAGCGCTGAGCAAATCATCATAGTCCAGCGAGATCATGTTGAAAAGAAGATTCTCAATTGTTGGGTGGGAAGAGCGAATAAAAGATTCAGAGCAGCAGGTACACTCAAGGCCGTGAATCCATAAAACAGGAGTGCGTGGTTTGTTCTCCATCGCCTCAACAAGAGCCGGAGCAATGGATGGTGAGAGACCAAGATAAACTGAGGTGAGGGAGCAAAACTTGAGAAAGTCACGACGGCTTACCCCCCTGGCCCTGAAGAGATCAGCAAAGGTCTGGTTACTTTGCATTACTACCTCCGTTTTGAATGTTAAACAGAAAAAGTTTGTCTTTCAGCCACATCAAGACCCCTGAATAATTTACTTGAGGGGTTAACCCAACAAATGCATACCCTCTGACAAGGGCGCAATTTTGTGCATTTGAACTCTGCGCGAGCCAAAATATATAACAATCGCCAACAACATTGACATGCTACTCCTGAAATAGATTGCCCATGAGCAGCGAAAACTCATGTTCTAGAATTTAACCATAGGTAATGGACTGAATGGATGAGTTTTCAGGCGATCAACAGAAAGTTGTGCAAGTTTTTTATGGAATCCTTCATTTGGAAATGCTTCAAGCACATCGGTAACATAATCATCCGGCAAACGGAAACGAAGCATTCCTCCAGAAATATCAATCCAGTCCGCTTTTCTGAATGACTCCACCAGCCACAACGGATTTACCCTGTACCGGGTAAGCTTGTGATGCTCACCGATCATGGCCTCTATTTCATCAATCCAGTCAACCCTGCCACATTTTTCGAGGTAACGTCTGGCGAGTAATTGAGAGGGCACAATGTAATCAAAAGTGATGTCGCTCCATATCCCGAGATCATGGAAGAGGGCGGCAAGAGCAATTTTATTCGCAGCATCAGCACTATCTCCGGCAAAAGCACGGCAAAAGTTGAAAACACGCATACAGTGATTTCTGTATGAATCATAATCGCCCCCCAAGAGCTCTTTATACCCCAACAACAGATCGTCAAGCAAGGCATAAGTGGTCATGACTTCCATGTCATGCAGTTCAATATGCTTCATGATAAATGGTATGTTTTGAACTTCTGTTGTTTGTTGTAACGACATTGCGCCATCCCCAATCCTCCAGAAGGGAAGATGGGTCTAAAACTCCATGTTGTACTGCTGGCTAATCAGTTGCTCCTGTTTTTCAAGCTTTGTAATTTGCTTCGTGGCTCTCCTTGCCTGCTTTTCTATGGCAAGCTGCTTTTTTTGTTCCAGAGCCTTACGATAAGCCTCAATAACATCACTTTTTCTCTGCTCTTCCTGTTCTCGCTGTAGACGATACAGCTCTCGTGATCGTTCACGCATCTTCTCAAGCTCTTCCATGCGGATAACTGCCTGCTCACCACTTACAGAGGGGGCTGGCGACCTCATTCCCGCTGTCAAAAAGCATTGCTCAAGCCGGGGTAACGAAGCCTCATAAGCAAACTCGTGAATCACTGGAAGATTCAAAGCCCGAAACACGGAAACCCACCCCGGCTTGTTGTCGGGATCGGAAGAGCGCACCAGAAGCGCCGGATTGAACTGATACCACCCTTGGGTAAGTCGCTGAAATAATGCACGGTTATAGGCATAATCGCGCGACACCTCATTCCTTGCAAGAACCGAAGAGAGATACTGACGCCTATTGCGCTCCGAAGTAACAACATTGGCTGGCAAATTGGCCCAGAGATCCAAAATAAGCCGAGTGTCAACCGCTCCATAGTGAGGACGGGACTCTCTTAAAAAACGTGATTTAAAGATCACCCAAAGCGTCTGGAAAAGGAGGTATTCAGAGAGATGGCGATCAAGCCGAACCATTCGCTCACCAGTGCTGACATCAACACTGGCAGGGGCAAGCTGCTCATAGAGGGTACCAAAGTTTCTGCGGGCATAGTCAGGATGGCGAAAAGCTTTGCGCATTGCCCAGTGCAGGGCATTGTACCCATACTGATCGGTTTTCTCCCGGTCTGCGCCCCGTTCGAGCAACGCCTCCGTCAACGGCACATTCCCGGCAGCAGCAGCCGCCATAAGCGGGGTCTGATTCATCGGCAACCGATGATCAATACCATATTGCTCACATTGCTTCAGAATATTTTTTGTCTGCAAGCTGAAATAGGGGACATAACTTTTCCGCCCAACGGTATCCAGATGATCTTCAAAAGTGCCGCGGGCATCAAATTGAGCATCCGCTGAAAGCCTTGCCGCTAAGACAGGCTCGTCATGGCAGGCAGCATACTCATAAAGTTGCTGCTTGGCCTTGTTCCCGGGAACCTTGTCGCGGAAAACCTTGATAAGAAGCTCTCGCAGACGAGATTCGTCAAATATCGGCCATGGCGGCGGAACCTCTTTGAGAATAGTACGACGTATCGCCTCGGCCTGCTCCTGTTTGCCCTGAAGCTCAAGCTTTCTGGCCTCCTTCTGCCACTCTTCAAGTGATGACTCTGCTGCATCCACGCTCACCGTTCCCGCACTCGCCAAATCAAGCAGGGTAAAAAGCCTGTGGCCAATATCAGATTCAATGATATAGATGTTCTTGATCGCCCTCGTCAAGGCAACATAAATTGCATTGACAAAAAATTTATAGACTTCAAGCGATTTGTCGCCTTTGTCTTTTGCCCTTCGATACTCAAGCGTTTCAACATAGAGCTCCTCTCGGGAGACTCCGTCAACAATTTCATTAAACTCCGATCGATTGCCTGAAACAAACTTGAAGAGGACGATATTCTCATACTCCAGCCCTTTGGCTTCATGAATCGAGAAGAGAAGAGGTGTTGCGAAATGTTTTCGTGCCTCCAGTTTATCCTCATCACGCATCACCAGCACCGCAAAACGGGTTGATTGTTTCGTTTTTTTGTCGAGATCTCGCTTTGCCGCATCCTTGTCGGCCATCAGTACCACCTGCCCCGGCTCCCCTCCCACAGCCTGAACCAGAAAGTTGCTCTCCCGATCAATAGAACCAAAACGCTGATGCTTGATTTTAAGCAGTTGATTGGAAATTCTGGTCGCTTCGGTTCCATTACGAAAATTGGCAGTGAGCACACTCAACTGCTGCTGACCAGCCAGTTTCGGATCATTCCAGAAGAGCGTTTTGACCTGACTCCAGGCGAAAAAGTTGGGATGTACAATCTGGTTGGAATCGCCACAGAGAATAAAGTGGCCCCGTTTTTTAAGCATCTTCAGCACCAATGAGAGCTGCGCTATCGTCAAATCCTGCACCTCATCAATAACAATAAAATCGTATCGGGGGGTTGCAATCCATTCATGGGCCACCAGATTCAGGTCGAATAGCTCCTCATCAGCAAGCCACTGTCGATATTTTTCGAAGAGATCGTAAAGCGTGTCACGCTGATGTTCAGGAAAAATAGATTGTCGAATCCCGAGGATCCGATAGTCATCGCGGTTCAGAACAGCTCCTTCCCCAGCAGTAATGACACCGCGAATCTCCTCAAAGGCCTGATGAGCATCAATACCTTTAAAGGAGTTCTGCATCCTTAAAAACCAGGCTGAAAAATCGCGCCACGTCGCTTCCCGACCGGAAGGGACACGAATAGACTCTACAAATTCAAGGTATGAAAGAAACTGCGCCTCCTGGCCCGAGTGCTCAAAACCATTGGCATAGTAAATGTTTCGGGCATTCTGGGCAAGATAAACCGAATGGGTAACATAGAGTACCTCGCCTTCAGCATGTTTGAGCTTCTCAAGCATCAGAGCGGTTTTTCCACTGCCGGCGCTGCCAACAATAATCAATGGATGCTTTTGGCGATACACAGACTCCTGGGCATCATCAAAGGAGATGGGCTTGTCGAGAAGATGAATGGCCGTGTGCTCGGGATGGAGGTAACGTAAAGGCTCTGCCTCCTTTATCGCATCACAGGCATCAATATCTGGAATTTTTGAGTCATCAATCTCTGCGCCTCGCAAAAAACGGGATTTACCATAATTGTGGTTGGCAATAACCTCCAGCATCAGGGCACAGACCTCATCGCCATGACGCACCAAGGTAAAAAGCAACCGATTGGCTGCGTCAAGTTTCGCCCTGTAAAACTTTCCATGCGTCAGGTTAACCAGTTTCTTGACCTGGGCTGCACGAAAATCGTCACGGGCAAGCGCATCCTTCACCTTGCGATAGCCTGCTTTGACGCTTGAGGTATCAAGACCTGTATATTCAAGAATTTTCATTTGACGACGACTTCAGTACACTCACGACTCATATAACGCAAAAAACATCGCGGAAAGATGTTTTTCAAGGTAACTTTTTTCAGCAATAAAGTCGAAGCGATAAAATACCCATGAGAAAGCAATAATTTCGTATATTCAGCTTTTACACTCACAAAAACAAAACAGGAGTCTCACCAATGGCCATGACCGTCGAAATTAAAAACAACAAGCTCTGTATTGAAATAGACCTTGAAAAGCCAACACCTTCATCATCCGGCAAAACGCTCGTCGTGGCAAGCACGCATGGCAACACGGTCACCAACGTTGAGATTAACGGCAAACCCGTGACGATTGGCCTGAACGCCTATATCAAACCCTGAATGTTCCGGCACGCCTCGCCGGGGTATTCGATCTCGACGGTTGAGTGGTATATGCCATGCCGCTCAACCAGTGTTCTGATCAGCTCCTTGAGCTGCATATAGGCTCTGGCATCAAGCTGGGTATCCACTTCAAGGTGAGCGGAAAAAACGCTATACACTCCATCGAGAGACCATATATGGGCATGATGAACTGCATGGATATGCTCCAGGGCTTCGATCTCTCTGGTGATCACACCGAGGTCAAGATCAGAAGGCACCGCCTGCAAAAAAACTGGCAGCATGGCTTTCAGATTTTTGACAACACCGGAAAGGATGTACAGCGTAATGATGACAGCAAGAAGAGGATCGAGCACAGGAATATCCCAGAAGTAGAGGACGACGGCAACAACAAGCACAGCAACCCAACCGAGCACATCTTCAAGTAAATGCAGGGCCACCACTTTGGCATTCATCCCGCTCTCCTTCGACAGTCGTGCCATGGCAATGCCATTGACCAGAACACCAACCACCGCCAGCAGAATCATCCCTCCGGCATCGGGGTGACGCGGCTCAAGAATGCGGGGGATGGCGTTGGCGAGCACGAAGAGGGAGCTGGTCAGAAGCACCACCGTGCTGATCAATGCACCCAGAAGAGAAAAGCGTTTATAGCCGTAGGAGTATCGTGGGCTGCTTTTGTCTCCAGCTTTGTGTTCAAAGTACCACGCCTGGGCAAGAGCAATGGAGTCACCAAGATCGTGGACAGCATCAGCAAGAATAGCCGTGCTGTTGGTAAGAAGGCCTCCGACAATTTCGACAAGGGTAAATCCAAGATTGAGGAAAAAAGCAATCTTGATATTACCGGATACGTGGTGGTGGTGAGTGTGGCTGACATCATGCGAATGATCGCACGCTCCTGCTGTTCTATGGCCCATAATTTCATGAGTATTGATTATTGCTGGCTGTCATGGCTGCTCAACCACCTCTGACCTCATCCAGAATGTTTGCGCACTACTCAACTGCCTGAACTGTATTGCACTTGTTCGTCTCATGACTATCTTCCCAGCCTGAGACTCAGCCGTCACACTAATTTAATGTATTTTTTCCATCAAATGGCAGACTATCTGCCAATTACTATAACACCCGCTACACCCTTATGAACAAAGTTCTTCAATGGAGTATGGCATCAACAGCAGTTATTCTTCTCTGCTTGGCAAGTTACGCTTATGCTGATATACCGGTAGCACGTTGGTTCCATCAGTTCGATCACACTCGCCTGTATGAGCTGTTCAGCCTCATCACTCTTTTGGGCGACTCCCTCGTCTACCTCGTTGGCGGTATGGTGCTATTTTTACTTTTTCGCCACAAGAAGGTCTATCGGGCAACGGTTGGCCTTTTTCTCTTCTCTACAGTCGCAACATCGGGATTAGTTGCTGATCTTGTTAAATTTATCGCTGGCAGAGCAAGACCAGTGCTCTATTTTAATGAAAACTTTTACGGATTTACCTTTTTCCAGACTGCAAAAGTATGGACCTCCTTTCCCTCAGGCCATTCAGCGACCGCACTGAGTGTTGCCATGCTTCTTGCCATACTCTACCCTCGATGTAGGGTTGTCTCCCTCTGTATCGGGTTTTTGGTGGCATTCAGCCGTATTTTTCTTGCACAACACTATGTCAGTGATGTTATTGCAGGCTCTTTGCTGGGCATTGCCACAACAGCTCTTCTCTATACCTGTTTTTTCAAACCGAAATTTGAAAGCCTTAACCATGGCGCAACACTATAACCTTAAAAAGATACTGAAACCTCTGCTCCAGATTCTTGGAACCGCTCTGGCTCTCTATCTGGTGCTCATGAAAACCGATGTTACCCAACTGGTCAGCACCATCAAAAGTGCAAACCCATGGTATCTTCTCGTCGCTCTTCTTTTTTTCAATATCTCAAAGCTGTTCAATGCATTGCGGCTGAACAGGTTCCTCAAAGCTATCGGTATTGAGCTTTCGATGCTGTACAATCTGAAGCTTTATTACCTCGGAATGTTCTATAATCTGTTTCTTCCCGGAGGAGTTGGCGGGGATGGCTACAAAATCTATGTTCTGCAGAAAAACCATGGGTTAAAGATGGTTAATATTTTCCATGCCGTATTGTGGGACAGAATTGGCGGGATGTTTGCCCTTCTGTTTCTCTCAATTTTTCTGCTGCTACCAAGCTCATTTTCCCTGGAATTCCCTCATCTGGTACCTTATGCCTGGACATCTCTGGCAGTAGTCTACCCCCTGTTGCTGCTCATTAACAAAATTTTCTATAAACAATTTGTCGGAGTGTTCACCGTCACTGCAGTTGAGTCAATGATGGTACAGGTGACGCAAACCATATCTGCGTTTTTCATCCTCCAGGCCATCTCACTACACACCAACCAGGTCGACTATCTGGCCATCTTCCTGATCTCAACAATAGCAACCATCCTGCCGATTACCATAGGGGGGGCTGGAGCCCGTGAAATAACCTTCTATTATCTTCTCAATTTTGTCCACCTTGATACCAACCCCGGTATTGCATTATCGATCATCTTTTTCGCTCTTTCCGCTGTTTCGTCACTTGCGGGGGTATTGACACGAATTCGTCATGAAAAAAGTGTTTCCGCCCCCTGAGAGCCTTTACTGAGCTGAAGATCTTTCAGTTTTATCTGCAACTGTACCTTGTTATTCCAAACCCTTTTCTCAATCGAATAGACCATGGCAAACAATGGAGAAGCCGCAGCAGCAAGCTCGGCATAGATGTCAGGACGGTCAAAACCGATAACATCAAAGAGTCGTCCCTGCTTGTCCTTTACCGAGAACTTCACATGCCTCTCCTTGAGAAGTTTCGGCTGACCATACAGTGCAAGTTCCCCGGTCATAAACAGCGGCTCCCGATTGCCATGACCAAAAGGGGCAAATTGCTCAACCACATTGATAAATTTATCGGTAATCTGCTCCAGCTCAAGTATTGTATCGACAACCAGCTCTTTCTGGAGTTGTGTGATGGAGAGCAGATTACCGCATATCTCATCAAACATTTTACGAAATCCCGCCAGGTTCTCAGGCTTCAGCGTAAGGCCCGCCGCTTGATGATGCCCACCAAACTGTTCGAGATAGTCGCTGCATTGCTGCAGAACAGCATGAATATCAAGCCCCTCAACGCTTCGTACAGAGCCCCTGATGAGCCCGTTCATACCGCCGAGGATGACCGTGGGCAGATAGTGTTTTTCAATCATTCTGGAAGCCACAATACCCAGCACTCCAAGATGCCACGACTCATCATAAAGCACAATAGAGGAACACCAGGAGGCAAAATGGCTATTGAGCATCTTTTCAGCCTTCGCCATAATATCGGCATCCAACGCTCTTCTCTCCAGATTGATACGATCAAGCTCCTCCGCATGAAATCGCGCATCAGTTGACGAATCCGAAAGCAGCCAGTCAACGGCAAGGCGGGCAGAGTGCATTCTGCCTGCCGCATTGACACGCGGCGCAATACCGAAGGCAATGTGAAACATACCAAATTCTGACGCGACAACGTTCATGAGAGAGAACATCGCCTTGATGTTGACTCTTGGCTTTGTGCGCATTCGCTGAATTCCCTCACGAACCAGCGTGCGATTTTCGCCGTCAAGAACAACCATGTCGGCGGCTGTGGCAATGGCGACAAAATCGAGATATTGTTGCCAGCTCTCCGGTTCGGCGTTGCTCTGCTCCGCTATGGCCTGAATAAACTTGAACGCAACCCCACAGCCGCACAACTCACGAAACGGATAGGTCGAACCAGGAACCTTTGGATTCAAAAGAGCATAAGCCGGAGGCAGTTCAGCAGCTTCATGATGATCACACACAATCACATCAATTCCGAGTTCCTGGCAGCGACCTATCGCAGCGTTGTCCCTGATACCGCAATCTATTGTAACAAGAAGGCCAATCTTCTGTTCAACAGCCGAGTTAATCCCCTCCATCGACAGGCCATAGCCTTCAACAAAACGATCATTAATGTGCCAGGAGAGCTCCCCACCCATCTCTTTCAAAAAGAGCATAAGCATCGCCGTGCCAGTTGTACCATCAACATCATAATCACCATAAAGCATTATCTTTTCATGCTCTCTGATGGCACGCACAACCCGTTCAACAGCTTTCGCCATATCCTGGAAAAGAAAGGGAGAGTGAAGATCAATAATGGATGGGCGAAAAAAATCTTTCGCTTCGGCAAAGGTAGTAATCTGCCTATTGCACAAGGCTTTTGCGATGGGCAAAGTGACATTGATCGCCTCTGAAAGAGCAAAAACAGCCTGTTCATCGGGAGAGAGTAAATTCCAGCGGTATCGTTTCATGGGAAATTGCAGGGTAATGAAAACTTTTGGGCAATGTAGGGAACCCGTGGACATTTTCTTGAAAAAAACATGCTGGCATCCACCGCTGACTCTCTTTACTATGGAAGAAGGGATGAATATTTCTTACATTTCCGATTGATTCATCAGTATCCCATCCATCAACACACTAACCATCGGGGAAACAGAGCATGAGCAATTTAATTACCATTGAACGCCACATCCTTGAACAACAGCGACTCTTTCCGGAAGCACATGGCGAACTTACCGACCTTCTCAACGATGTTGCCTTTGCCGCCAAGCTGGTAAGAAGGGAGGTTGTCCGTGCAGGTTTGGTTGATATTCTCGGTTTTGCAGGCAGCACCAATGTTCAGGGTGAAGAGGTCAAAAAACTTGATCTCTTTGCCAATGAAAAAATCATCTCCGCTATCGGTCAGCACGGCCGGTTTGCCATCATGGGCTCCGAGGAGAACGAAGGGATCATTATTCCGCCGAAAAATGAGAGCGGCAGCTATGCACTTCTCTTTGATCCACTGGACGGCTCCTCAAACATTGATGTCAATGTGAGCGTCGGCACCATTTTCTCGATCTTCAAACTCAAGGGCGACGATCCAGGCAAGGCGAGCATCAGCGACTGCCTGCAGCCTGGTTACGAGCAGGTGGCGGCCGGTTATGTCATCTACGGCTCATCAGTGGTGATGGTCTATACCACCGGACACGGAGTGCACGGCTTCACCTACGACCCAACCATCGGCGAGTTCCTTCTTTCTCACGAGAATATCGTCACCCCGAAAAGTGGCAAATATTACTCCATCAACGAGGGCTCCTATGCGCAGTTTAACGAGGGAACCAAGAGATATCTCGACTACATCAAGGAGGAGGACAAAGCCACCAATCGCCCTTACAGCACCCGTTACATCGGCTCACTGGTTGCCGACTTCCACCGCAACCTTTTGACCGGCGGTATCTTCATCTATCCACCAACAACGAAGCATCTCAACGGAAAGCTTCGCCTCATGTATGAAGCCAACCCGCTTGCCTTTATCTGCGAACAGGCTGGAGGCCGCGCCACAAACGGAAGGGATCGCATCCTCGACATTCAGCCAACCGAACTGCATCAGCGCACCCCCCTCTACATCGGCAGTGTCGATGATGTTCTTGTGGCGGAGGAGTTTGAGCAGGGAAAGAGGTAAAATACGGTTTTTTCGGATGCCCGGTAGGGGCTTGCCACGGCAAGCCCCTACAACGGTCAACCAATCCACCACAACCGTCAGCCATATAACGATCCTCCGTTAACCCTGCACCACACCACGATCAAATTCCGGATAAAAAATTCGCTGAATACCAACGGTTTTACCGGTGGCAACATCCAGTGAGAGCAGCGCCCCGGAAAAATGGACATCATCCTCGGCACACTCATACTTGTGCGGTGTCTGGTAAAGCATCCTGTCAGTTGCCGACTTAATCTGCATCCCGATGACTGACTGATGAGGTCCGGTCATACCAGCATCCGTGCAGTATCCCGTCCCTTTCGGCAGAATACGCTCATCGGCGGTCGGCACATGGGTGTGAGTACCAATCACTGCAGAAACCTTGCCGTCAAGGTACCAGCCAAGCGCAATCTTCTCTGCGGTGGCCTCGGCATGAATATCCACAAAAATACACTTGACACTCTCTTTCGACTGCTCCCTGATCTGTTTAATCACCCAATCTGCCGTCCGAAAGGGACAGTCGATGGAATACATAAAGGTTCTGCCCTGCAGATTGACCACAGCAATCTCACCAAATCCGTTCGGCAACTTGTAGATACCGTAGCCTTTGCCATACGTCCCCTTGGGATAGTTCAGCGGGCGAAGCACCTGGTGGTGCGTTTTCAGTGTATCAAAAAAATTGAAGTTACTCCAGGTATGGTTTCCACCAGTCACCACATTAACGCCAGCCTCAAGAAGCTGTGTCAGGGCATCAAGACTCAGCCCTTTGCCATTATGGGCATTTTCGCCATTACAGACTACAAAATCAACATGATACTTGCTGATAAAACTTTTCAGCATCCGACCTACCATCTGGAGACCCGGAGTGCCGACAACATCACCAATGAACATGAGGTTCAGGGTTTTCTGTGCCATACTTTTTTCTTAACCTGTTCTGTTATTTAAAACTGACTGTAAGGGAAGTTACACATTGCTCCCCACAATGAGCAATCTAATTTGAACCACATCATAGCAGATGATGCAGAGACCACTCTCATGCAATGAGTGAAGAATTGTTACATTCTGTCACAGCATTATTTGTGAAAAACATCAATCAATCGGAGAAAACCATGGCCACAGCAGCAGCTATCGCAAGTCTCGACACCTTCATCCAGCACTGGAAAGCAAAGAGTGGCAAGTACAGTGGCACCTATCTGATAACACCTGAAGCTCTTGTCCGCAATAACATGGATGATGAGCAGGGACGTGGCGGATATTATCAGGAGCGAGCATGCACCTCAGAAAGTCAGGTCATGATGGTTCGCGGCTACCTCCGGGCATATCAAGCCACCAAAGAGAGTCGATACTTGACAGCGGCGCGGAGTTTTGCGGATTCACTCATCAAATATTTCTTTTTTGGCGTTATCCCCTCAACGGCTCCATGGCGCTCGCACTGGATTGTCAACGCTGGTGCTGCGTTCAACTCGAAGGAGAAAGGGCGCGAATCGGAGCAGATCGCCTATGGCGAGGCGTATGAGTGCTGGCCTTCGTGGAGGAAGTTGCGTCCCAATGAGTTTGCAACGGCTGGCGATTCGCTCCACTGGTTTATTACCACCTTTGATCTTTTCGCCCTGCTTGAAGCTGGCGAGATGAGAGCAAAGTGGCTCAACGCCCGAAATGCGATGTTCAGAGAGTTCAGGCTGATTACTGATCCAAAAAAAAGCATTCCCTACAAAGGTGCCATGCCCTTTGAATACACCAATAAAGGTGCAAATCTTGCGGTAAACTCTTCGCCAATCTTTCGCGGCCCATACTATGCTGGCTATCAGGATCCGTTGCCATGGCATTATCTGCAAGATTACACCGCAGCGGCAAATACCCTGCAATTTCTGATTGATGCCCAAGCGGCTTATGCAAAAAGCACCGGCATTACCGGCCCATTTGCGCCAGTCTATCACTATGACGATTCGTTTATAGGCAAAGCGGTGAAAAACAGCTTTACGTGGGAAGGTCCGGATCCGAACACCTTCTGGGGAGGATTCCAGTATAGGCCATTTGCTGCCACTGCTGATTTCTGGTATCACTGCGTGTACTCGAAAACCAGCAATGCAGCCGTTGCAAACGCATCAAAAGTGTGCACCACCTTTCTCGGCTGGCTTGACGCATGGCTCACCGCGCACCCAAAAGATGCCTACGTGCCAACTTCGTTCAAGGAAAAGCAGCCACCAACAGCGCCATCAGCCACGAATGGTGACAAAGATCCCCATATGATTGCTCTTGCGCTCAAGGGTGCTGTGTTGTGCAAACGGTGTGGCGCAAATCCTCAGCTTGTTGGTCGCGTCATTCCTCGACTGTACACGATGCTGATAAGCCATCAAGCCACAAAAGGCGAAATGGCAGGCGCATTCATGCACGACGCAAATACGCACATCTTCAAGGGGTTCTGGGCTGGCGAAATCATGGAAACCTTGGGAACATACGCGATTGGATAAGGAGACAAAAGCAGAGGATGACCAAAACAGCAAAAGCCCGGAACCATGCCGGGCTTTTGAGTTTCACTCTTCTGATGAAGCGACCAAAAAGTGTTCGTCAGAATGCGTCAATAATGGCATTCAGAGTTGCGCTCGGGCGCATCGCTTTTTCGGTCAACACATCATCAGCATGATAATAACCACCCATATCGACCGGCCTGCCCTGTGCAGAAATCAGCTCGGCGTTGATGGTGTCTTCATTGTCAGCAAGCGCTTTGGCAACAGTGGTAAAACGTGCCTGCAACTCCTTCTCTTTGCTCTGGGCGGCAAGTGCCTCTGCCCAGTAGAGAGCAAGGTAGAAGTGGCTGCCACGATTGTCAATCTGACCAACTTTGCGTGCTGGCGACTTGTCATTGTCGAGAAATTTACCAATCGCCTGATCAAGCGTTTCGGCAAGCACGGCAGCCTTGTCGTTATTGAAGGCGCGTGACAGATGGTCAAATGAAGCGGCAAGCGCTGAAAACTCTCCAAGAGAATCCCATCTGAGATAGCCCTCTTTCTGGAACTGCTGAACATGCTTCGGAGCGGAACCGCCAGCGCCGGTTTCAAAGAGACCACCACCATTCATGAGCGGAACCACCGAAAGCATCTTGGCACTGGTACCAAGTTCGATGATCGGGAACAGATCGGTGAGGTAATCACGAAGCACATTGCCTGTAACAGAGATGGTATCTTTTCCGGCTCTGATTCTCTCCAGAGAGAAGCGCATTGCCTCGACAGGCGTGAGAATCTGGATGTCGAGACCGGTGGTGTCGTGCTCTTTCAAATACAGCGTAACTTTTTTGATGATCTCAGCATCATGGGCGCGGTTGCTGTCGAGCCAAAAGATGGCTGGCGCACCGGTGATGCGTGCACGGCTAACGGCAAGCTTCACCCAGTCGCGAACTGGCGCATCCTTTGCCTGGCACATTCTGAAAATATCACCGGTTTCAACCTGCTGTTCGAGCAGCGTTTTGCCTGTGGTATCGACAACACGGATGGTGCCATTGGCCGGAGCAATGAAGGTTTTGTTATGCGAGCCGTACTCTTCAGCCTGCTGCGCCATAAGCCCGACGTTGGGGACACTGCCGATGGTGGCAGGATTAAATGCACCATTCTTTTTACAATCTTCCATGATCGCCTGATACATGGTTGCATAACAACGGTCAGGAATCATCGCCTTGGTATCGTGCAATTTGCCATCCGGTCCCCACATTTTGCCCGAATCGCGAACAACAACGGGCATGGATGCATCAACAATAATATCGTTTGGAACATGAAGATTGGTGATTCCCTTGTCGGAATCAACCATCGCCAACGCAGGACGAGTGGCATAGACTGCCTGAATGTCAGCCTCAATTTCAGCTCTCTTATCATCAGGCAGATTCTTGATTTTTGCGTAGAGATCGCCAAGTCCGTTGTTCACATTTACGCCAAGCTCCTTGATGGTGGCGGCATGTTTTTCAAAGACATCCTTGTAGAAAACAGTAACGGCATGACCGAACATGATTGGATCGGAGACCTTCATCATGGTTGCCTTGAGGTGCAGCGAAAGGAGTACGCCTGTTGCTTTTGCATCATCAATCTGATCCGCATAAAACTTGCGGAGCGAACGGACATTCATGACGGATGTATCGATAACCTCACCAGCAAGAAGCGGAGTTTTGTCTTTCAGTACGGTGGCCTTGCCAGCCGCATCAACAAACTCGATGGCAACAATGGTTGCCTCAGCAACCGTCGCTGATTTTTCGCTGCCATAAAAATCACCACTGCTCATGCAAGCAACGTGCGATGTTGAATCGCTGCTCCACGCACCCATTCTGTGTGGATTCTTTTTGGCAAACGCTTTGACTGAGAGCGGCGCACGACGGTCGGAGTTACCTTCACGCAACACAGGGTTTACTGCGCTGCCAAGCACCTTGGCAAAGCGTGTCTGAAGCTCTTTTTCTGCCTCATTTGCAGGCGCTTCCGGGTAATCAGGAATGTTATAGCCATGCTCCTGCAGCTCTTTGATGGCAGCTCTCAACTGCGGAATAGAGGCGCTGATATTCGGCAGCTTGATGATATTCGCGTCCGGTGTCAGTGCAAGAGCACCCAATTCAGCCAGATAATCGGAAATTCTCTGGCTCTCGGTCAAATTTTCGGGAAAGTTCGCAATAATTCTGCCAGCAAGAGAGATGTCTTTGGCCACAACATCAACGCCAGTTCCCTTGGTGTAAGCCTTGAGAATCGGGAGCAGAGAGTAGGTTGCCAGAGCCGGTGCCTCATCTATTTTGGTATAAACGATTGTTGCGTTTTTTGCCATAACCAAGTGTCGGTTTAAGTATTAATAAAAAAAATAAAACAAAGTAAAAATACTCCGGAAAGAGAGACAACAGGAACCACACCTGATCATGCAGTCACAATCAGGGCGAAAAGGGATATTCTAAAATGAAAAGCTTTCTATACTTCAGCGAAGTAACCGTATTAATGAAAATCAAATACCGTTACTTTCGGAACCAGAGAACAGAGCGTGGCGTTACTGCCCGGGAGTTTCTCTGGATGGCGAAAATTCATCAAGACCGACACGTTCTGCAAGCTCCTTGTCATTGAGTACCTCATGGGCAAGCTTGATCATGGGAATGGTAGCCCCCATTGAACTGTAACCACCATCATGGAAAAGGTTCTGCATGGTTACCTTGCGAGAGAGATCACTGAGAATGGTCATGGAGTACTCGGCACACTCCTCAGCAGAGGCATTTCCCAGGGGAGACATGAGATCACTGTACTCGTACATCTTTTCAAACCCGGGAATCCCGCTACCAGCTTTGGTATAGGTCGGGCTTTGTGATATGGTGTTAATTCGTATTCCACTCCTTGCAAGCCTTGGACCATAACTGCGAACAATAGACTCGAGCAGGGACTTTGCATCTCCCATATCGGAGTAAGTCCAATAATTTCTCTGCGAAGCTATATAGGAGAGGGAGAGAATGCTGCCCCCATGATTGATCACCTCATTTTTCAGGGCATAAGAGACCAGGCGATGCAGCGACAATGCCGAAACATCGAGGGTTCTCATAAACCACTCATAATTGAGATCCTCATAAGGCATCTGCTTGCGAATATTCTGCGACATTCCGATAGAATGCACTATAAAATCGACTGGTCCGATTTTTTCCTTCAACTCCTTAAAACAGTTATCGACATCCTCATTTTTCGATGCGTCGCACATAATCATCGGAGCATTACCACACTGTACCGAAAGCTCTTCGATGTTGCCAAAACGCAAAGCTGCCGCTACATTGGAGATAGCAATCTCGGCACCCTCCCTGTAAGCATGAAGCGCAATCTGCCAGCCGATACTGCTCTCATCAAGCGGGCCGAAAACAATTCCTTTCTTCCCTTTCAACAAACCATAGTGCGCTTTCTCGGACATGATATAAGCTGATTCTTTAACAAAGATTGGGATAAATCCTCTTTAACTCGATATTTGAAACAGTGAAGATACAAGATTCCCTTGAAAACCTAAACTGTTTCCCTTGATTTTTTGTGCCTCATGACAATAAATACACAAATTACACCTTTATTCGTCTCATGGAGCGCAGCTTGTCAAGCATATTTTTATTGACACTCAACTCAACCTCCTCCTTTTCGACAACAATCTCCTTGAACACTACCCGAAGAAGATTATCCTCACGGATAAACTTTTCCATTTCAAGACTGTACAGAGCCCTTGGAAGGGTAATGATCCTCTGGGCTCTATCCACGACAACCACAATATCTGTGCCCATCCGATCAACAGTAACCTCCTCAGCATCCTTGATGAACGGTATTTTAATACAGAGCACCTCACGGTGATCCTCAGTCGCCTCATTTTTCTTGCTCTCAATCCAGAAATTCTTGCCGGTATAGAAGGTCTGATCGGGCACCTGATCTCCGAAAACCAGTTTACTGACCTCATGAAGCGCATCGGCTCCTATCGGCTCGGTTCTCTGCAACTGACATCGGAAAACAGGCGTTGGATAAAAGGACTGGTCAATCTCCAGCAAATATTTACTGTGAAGATCAGCCCAGAATTCAAAATATTCCCCTACTGTTTTGGAGGCAGGAAGAATCTTGTTAATCACAATACCATCAATATTGATACCATAGAGATGCACAAAGGTATAAGCCCTCTTGGTCTCAAGAATGGAGAGTTTTTCAGGATTCAGCACCAGCCTGAATGTTACCTCTGGACTCAGGATAAACTTGTTGATATCCTCCATCTGCTTCAGAAGCACATTCACCTCATTAAAAAAGTCATCGTCAGGAATAGATTTTCCGCTTAGCGGACGAGCCAGCGACGACATGTTTTTATAAAGTTTAAAAAACTGCTTCCCCATGTTCCCGCCAATAATAATTTCGGGATAGGCGAGCAGACGCAGCGTATTTCCGGTAGGAGAGGTATCAAGCACTACCGCATCCCATTTACCGGACTGCGACTCATCAAGCAGACGGCTCAGGGCAAAAATCTCGTCAAGCCCTGGCTGAGTGGTCAACTCAGAAGCCATACCACTGTCAATACCCTTATTTTTATATGAAGTAGAGACAAACTTCTGGAAACCAGACATATTTTTCTTCAATTCATAGACAGTATCGACCTCCAACCCGTACAGATTCTCTTCAATCTTCTGCGGATCGTTGCGGCTGATACGAACATCGAAGACATCCGAAAGTGAATGGGCTGGGTCGGAAGACATAATAAGCACCCTCTTGCCCTGCCGTGCAAGAGCAACTGCTGTAGAAGATGAAATGGTGGTTTTTCCTGTCCCTCCTTTTCCTGAATAAATGATAACTCTTGTCTGCGACTGGTTTTCCGTCAACTCTCTTGACAACATAAAAATTCCCCTTGTTAAAGCTCAATAATCCCAAAAGGCATTCCCTCTTTAGGAGAAAAAACAACCGTCCCGTAAGTTACGATTTTTCCCCTGCCTTGAAGAGCGACAATTAAAAAAAATTCAGAAGAACGTCGTCAAGCACCCTTTTGGGCACATGGTGAATACCGTTCACATCCCTGAAGTAACGAACTGAATCACCATTAGACATCTGGTCAATAACAACCGTTTCGACGGGTTTTCCGATTGCAATAACCATGAGTGGTGAAAAAATATCAGGGATCTTCAGTAATTCACTGATTTTTTTTCTTTTGAAAGCGCCAATAATACATCCGCCAAGACCCGATGCAGTTGCACCAAGCAGAATGGTCTGAGCTGCAATACCACTGTCGCAGGCAAAATCTTTGGTTATGGATAGATCACCAAGCATGACGATATACGCTGGTGGTCGTTCTCCTTCAATCGGCCCTGGCCAGTCAGCGAGATAGCCCGCCCATAAAAGAGATGGATAAAGAGCTTCAACAACTGCAGGGTCACACACTGCGATATATTTCAGTGGCTGAAGATTTCTGGCCGAAGGAACAGTGCAGGCAAGCTCGACAAGCTCCCGAACAACATGATCCGTCACTGGGAAGTTACCATTAAATCGCCGGTAACTCCGACTTTGCGTTACAAGCTCCCTGAATTCCATAGTAGTAAGGGTCAAGATTTTTCCGCCCAGGAGGCTGCGGAATATTTTGGAAGTTCCTCCCAATGGCCACAACCTATCCATTCGGCAATATAGTCCACTGTTCTGGCATAACGCAACGGCTCCCGCCCAGGCTTTTGCAACCAGTCGGCAAGAACAGCGCCATCAAGACTATCCATCGCCATGCCATACCCAAGTTCTACCATACCAAGCGCATTGGATTGCTGCTCAATCTGACCATCAAGAGGCCTGAGTAGCAGCTTTTTTCCAAGATGAAGCGCCTCGCCTGGAAGTTCAAACCCTGCATTGCAAACCACACCGGAACTCTCTCTGAGATCACCTAGAAAACCCTCACGAGAATAGCTTCTGTAATGCAGATGTCCCTCATCAAGGCTTTCCAGCACCTTTCCATAGATAAAAAACTCATATCCGGCAAACGGAGTGAGAAAGAGTGAAATATCCTCCAACTCTTCAAACGGAAGATAGACGAGCACCTTTTCGTTAATAACCGTTATATCATTTTGTGCATAAAGACTCTCAGGAATAACCGGAGGAAAAATCGGTTGATTAAAATGGTTCCAGTGCAGTCCGGCATTGTACTGGGCTGGCGCAAAATTCAAAAGAGCATATTTTTCAAAGAGTGTTCCCTCAGATAAAGGAATATCGTATTGAAAAGCATACTGATGGCCAAACCCCATGGAAGGAATATTCTTTAATTTCGCAGTCATGGAGGTAATCGGCTCAAAATCGGTAATAATCAAGTCAGTGCCTGCCGTATCAAGCAGAACAATATCAGCCATCAGACTAACCAGATCAAGATGAACCATCGTGTTGAGATAATCCAGCTTTCCCTTATGGGTTATCAGTGTCAAGCCTTTCATCACCCGATAAGGGGCAAATATCTCTATCTCCTTCAGCTCCTCCTCTTTTCTGCCGCTGATGATGACTTCAACATCATGACCGTCCGACTTGAGCTTTCTGACAAGCTCACGGCTGCGGCTGATATGGCCATTCCCCGTTCCCTGAACACCAAAAAGGATTTTCATTACTGCTGAATTTTCAGATTAGCATACTGTACCATCAGAGTCTTCTCCCCTGAACGGCGAAATGTGATCCGGACTTTCTGCTTTGCCCCGCTTCCCTGAACATCAAGCACAACACCGGGGCCAAAAAGAGCATGATGCACCATCACGCCTTCACGAAGGGCTGGTCGGGGGGATTGTGGAGTCAACGCGGCACCTCCCCCTGATGGTGTTGCCGGTTTTTGCTGATACCCTCTCGACCCAGGGGATATTCCAGTGGAGGGTTTATCCTTCAAGTGACGCTCTGACAATTGATGACCACCCTCTGTCTGGACTATTGAAGAGTCAATTTCACTGATAAACATTGATGGCAACGAATAATGTAACTGCCCATACTGATATCGGCTCTGCGCCCAGGAGAGAAAAATCTTCTCCTGCGCCCTCGTCATCGCCACATAAAAAAGCCTGCGTTCCTCCTCAAGCTCCTCTGGCTCATAGCAGTGCAGGGGAAATAACCTCTCCTCAAGACCAGTGATAAAGACCACAGGAAACTCAAGTCCCTTGGCCGCATGAACCGTCATCAATGAGACATAATTATCTGAATCCTGCGTCTCTTCATAGTCTGAGGCAAGGGAGATATTCTCCAGAAAATCGCCAAGTGAACCGGCGTCAGGGTTATGGTCAGAAAAATCCCTCGCCATGGAGAGCAGCTCCTGAAGATTTTCATGACGCGCCAGCGATTCTGGTGTATTCTCCGCCTGAAGCAGTAATGGAATCGAGGTCAGGGTAAATAACTCTGTCAACACTTCGAAGACCGTCCCGTTCACAGCGAGAAGCTTAAGCGCTTCAATGACTGCGCTGAAAGAGCTGAGGGCATTAACCAGTCGCGCCTGAAAGCCACCCTCTTCAGAGCGCCTGATAGCATCATAAAACGTGATCCCCCGCTCTTCGGCAAACTCCTTAAGCTTGCTGATACTGACATCACCAATTTTGCGGGGAGGAAAGTTGATAATTCTCAGCAGTGATTCGCTGTCACGCTCATTAAGAATAAACCGAAGATAGGCAACAGCATCCTTGATCTCCTTGCGTTTGTAGAACGAGACACTTCCAAACAGTCGATAAGGAATCTTGTTCTGGCGCATCACATCCTCAACCACCCTCGACTGTGCATTGGTGCGATAAAAAATTGCAAAGCTTCTGAACTCGTAACCCTGCTTCTGGCGCAGGGTGCGTATCTGCTCGCCAACCCTTTCTGCCTCATTGCGCTCATTATATGCTTCAATCAACGTCAGCGGCTCACCATCGTCACGATGTGAAATCAGCTCTTTTTTGATCTGCCGGAGATTGCGACCAATCACACTGTTTGCTGCCTTGAGAATATTTCCCGTACTCCGATAATTTTCAACCAGTTTGAAGGTCAACGCCTCATTATAGTCATCCTGGAAGTTGAGAATGTTGGAGATATCAGCGCCACGCCAGGAGTAGATCGACTGGGCATCGTCACCCACGACAAAAATGTTGCGATGCCTTACAGCAAGCATTTTGGCTACAAGGTACTGCGCCCGGTTGGTATCCTGATACTCATCAATCATGATATAGCGGAAAGAGTCCTGCAACTCATGCAACACATCCGGATGCGCATTGAAAAGCTCAAGTGGCTTGATCAACAGATCATCAAAATCAAGGGCGTTATTCTCCTTCAGCTTCCTGGCATATAATTCATAGATTTGTGAAGCCTTCTGCTGGTTATAGTCACTGGCATTACGATGAAATTCGGCTGGCAGAATAAAGCTGTTCTTGGCTCGGCTTATGAGCCCCTGCACCGTATTGACCGGCACCGACTCAACGGAGATGTTCAGTTCAGTCATGGATTGCCGGATCAGACTTTTACTGTCGTCAGTATCAAAAATTGAAAAGTTCCGATCGTAACCGATGAGATTAATATAGTTACGGAGAAGACGGGCAAAAATTGAGTGGAAAGTCCCTATCCACAAACCACGCGAACTGCCACGGTGCAGCAGTGTATCAACCCGGTGACGCATCTCGCCAGCCGCCTTGTTGGTAAAAGTGAGAGCAAGAATGTTGTTTGCAGCAACACCTTCATGATTAATAAGATACGCTATACGATAGGTAATCACCCTTGTCTTCCCAGAGCCTGCACCAGCAAGCACCATAACTGGACCTGAAGTGGCAACCACAGCACTTCGCTGCACGTCATTAAGGTCGTTCAAAAAATCCGTCAATACTTCTCTCTACCCGTTTACAGTTTGAACGCTCCTCTGCTCTTCCGACTCGACCAGATAGCGCAAAAATCTTTCCCTGAATTTCGTATAACTTTACCCTTTTTACAAATAACTCCCGAACAAATCCCTGTCAGGTAAAACATTCTCTTTTTCGTCTCTCCAGCGCTCCTGTTTGGCTTTCAGAGTTTGTATATTAAGCCTCGAAAATTTTACCAAAACTGAAGACACCTGATTCCATGTTTCCTCTTGTCTACGAAATTAACACCAGGATCTGGCTACAGAAATTAAGCATCGAACAAAACCGTGTTGTTACCCTCGGGAATATTCCAGATGAGGAGTTTACCTTTTTTTCAACCTCCGGATTTGATATTGTATGGCTCATGGGAGTGTGGAAACCAAGCCAGTACAGCAAAGCAATTGCAACTGCACATCAAGGTCTTCGGGCCTCCTACCTGCAAAATATCCCGACTGTAACACCTGATGATATAGCTTCATCACCCTATTCAATCCCATCGTATACCGTTAATGAAGCACTGGGAGGTGAGAGGGAGCTGCTTACCTTCCGTGAAAAACTTAATGCAAGCGGCATTAAACTCATGCTCGATTTTGTACCGAATCATCTTGCGCTCGACAACGCCTTCCTGCCCGAACACCCGGAGTATTTTGTTCCGATTAGTGGCGCAGAACTACACCAGAATCCTGGCATTGCCTATGAATATATGAAAGAAACATACCTTGCCTACGGAAAAGACCCTTACTTTGATCCCTGGACGGACACCCTGCAGCTCAACTACGCCAGAAAGGAGACTCACAAAATGATGACAGAGAATCTTTTCAAGATAAGCTCACTCTGTGATGCCGTCAGGTGCGATGTTGCGATGCTGATTCTGAAAAGCGTTTTTAACACGACCTGGAGCAACCTTGGCGGTATCATGGAAGAGGAGTTCTGGAGCAATGCCATCGCCGCTATCAAGCTTCGCCATCCCGATTTTATTTTTCTGGCCGAGGCCTACTGGAACAAGGAGTGGGAGTTACAGCAACAGGGTTTTGACTATACCTACGACAAACCATTTTATGACTACCTCAGCAATGGAGCTGTCAATGTTGAAAAACTGACAGGTCACCTGCTTGGCAATTGGGAATACCAGAAACATCTCTGCCGGTTTCTTGAAAACCATGATGAGCCAAGGGCTGCTGAAAAAATCGGACTAAACCACAAGGCCGCTGCCTTGGTGATGCTGACATCTCCAGGAATGCATCTTATCCATCAAGATCAGATATACGGCTTCAGCAAGAGAATTCCTGTTCAACTCCTCCGGCAAGCAACTGAAACCAGTGATACGAAGCTTGCTGAGTTTTACCAGAAACTTTTTTTACTTCAAGAGAGAGAGGTATTTCAGGAAGGAAGAGTCGAATGGATCAACCTGAATGCGCCATACAACTCACATTGTTTGGGCTTTCACCGCTTTACTGCCAAGGAGAATGCCTATGTTCTGGCAAATTTCAGCGGAACTGGCATAGCCCTTGAATTCCAGCACCATTCTCTTGAAGATGATAATATCAAAAAACTTAGCATACTCAGCACTGAAAACAAAAACAAAAAAAGCATTAGTTATATAGAAAAGGTCATGAAGTTGAGTCTCGCGCCTCATGAGGCACTGGTCATAACCTGTGTGACAACGGTGGCAGCACATCAGCAATAGCAAAGTGTGTCACCTTATCATCAATCAATCCTGTTTTATGCAATTGTTTTATGCAAGTCACAACGCACACTATTACGGTTTCTACCACAAAGCCGATTGAAGTCATTGATATTACCGCTGAGGTAACGGCAGCCCTCGCCTCAACCGGCCTCAACCGAGGGCAGATCACCGTCATAAGCCGCCATACCACTGCCTTCATTAACATCAATGAAAAAGAGGAGCGGCTGCTTGAAGATATGGAGACCTTTCTCAAGCGGCTTGTGCCCAAAGATGGTAACTACCTGCATAACCTCAATCCGATTGATGGCCGCCACAATGCCCACTCCCACCTTCTCGGGCTCTTTATGAACAGCTCGGAGAGCATCCCTTTTTCAGAGGGCACAATGCTGCTCGGCCGGTGGCAGTCTATTTTTTTTGTTGAACTTGACGGGCCACGAAAAGAGAGAACCGTTCTCTTGCAGATTTCGGGAATATAGCTTTCCGTGCAAGCAAGGAACCAGGAAGGCTCAAGCATGGTCACATTTGTAGTATTGCATTAACCTGAAGCCGTCAAACACCATGTCTGATTCAATTCCTGTAGCACAGCGCTTGCCTCATCTCTCTGCAATCCATTCGCCAGATGATCTCAAGAAACTTACTCTTGCAGAACTTCAGACACTGGCTGATGAGTGCAGAAGCGAAGTCATCGATCTTGTCTCAGTCAATGGCGGCCATTTTGCCTCAAGCCTTGGTGTCGTTGAGCTGACCGTGGCGCTGCACCATGTCTACAGCACTCCTCACGACAAGATTATATGGGATGTCGGCCACCAGGCTTATGTGCATAAAATCCTCACCGGCAGAAAAGAGCAGATGCAAACCAACCGGCATTACAACGGACTTGCCGGTTTTCCTAAACGATCAGAGAGCCCTCACGACGCTTTTGGAGTCGGCCACGCCTCCACCTCAATATCCGCAGCCGCAGGAATTGCTGTTGGAGCAGCACTGAGTGGAAGCAAAGAGAAGGTTATTGCCGTCATTGGAGATGGCAGCATGACCGGAGGTATGGCATTTGAGGCGATGAACCACCTCGGAGATCTGAAAAGTGATGTTCTTGTCATTCTCAACGACAACCAGATGGCTATCTCGCCAAGTACCGGCGGACTCAGAACCCATCTGATCAACGTGACCCTCAGCAAGAGCTACAACAAGGCCCGCACACTGCTCTGGCAATCGATCTCCCTGATTAATAATGATCTGGGTGAGAAGGCAAAAAAGGCTCTCCGCAAACTTGAGGATGGGTTCAAGGCCGCATTGACTCCCGGAGCATTTTTTGAGGCGCTGGGGCTGAGATATTTCGGGCCGATTGATGGCCACAACATGGAGCAGCTCGTCAAGGCGCTCAAGGAGATGCAGTCGCTTCCCCACCCGAAACTGCTGCATGTGATCACCACAAAAGGGAAAGGGTTCAAGCCAGCCGAAGAGAATCAGAGCAAGTGGCACGCCCACAGCGGCGGATTCGATACCACAACCGGTAAAAACCTGAAGGTTGCCGACAACTCTCTCCCACCAAAATATCAGGAGGTCTTCGGGGAGGCGCTGGTTGAGCTGGCCCTGAAAGATATCAGGATTACCGCCATTACCGCCGCCATGCCGAGCGGAACATCGCTTGATCTTTTTCAAAACGCCCTGCCGCACCGTTTTTATGATGTCGGCATTGCAGAACCACATGCCGTCACCTTTGCCGCAGGACTGGCTACCCAAGGATTCAAACCCGTTTTCGGTGTCTACTCCACCTTTCTCCAGCGAGCTTATGACCAGCTCATTCACGATGTTGCACTTCAGAAGCTGTATGTTATCTTTGCTATTGACCGCGCAGGCCTTGTTGGTGAAGATGGCCCGACCCATCACGGTGCATTCGACCTCTCCTGGCTGAACAGCGTCCCGGGACTGGTCATCATGGCCCCCGCAAATGAGCAGGAGCTGCGCGATATGCTCTACACGGCGCTCTATGATATACATGGCCCGGTTGCCATCCGTTACCCCAGAGGCAACGGCACAGGTGTAACCCTGCGGAAAAACTTTACCTCTCTTCCCGTCGGAAAAGCAGAGATTATCCGTCAGGGCGAGGGTCTGACGCTTCTTGCAATCGGAAATATGGTGGCAAAAACAGTTGAAGTTGCCTCTCACCTGGAACAAGAGGGCATAAACGCCACCGTCGTCAACATGAGATTTCTCAAACCGTTCGACACTGAAGTGATTGACACGCTGTCATCCCGCTCAACCCATTTTGCCGTGATTGAGGAGAACAGCACCATCGGAGGTCTGGGCAGCACGGTGATTGATCACCTCAATACCATAGGGCAGCATCGGCCTGTACTGAAGGTGGCGCTTCCCGATACCTTTGTTACCCATGGAGATATGAACAGTCTTTACCGGGAAATCGGCTTCGACACCCCTACAATGGCGGAAAACATCAAGCGGTTTTACAAAAATGGCCAGAGGTGAAAAAAGGTAAGCATCCCAAGCAACACCTGTACTGAAAAATTGGCAAACAGCCCGGCAAGCAGATCGTCAGCCATGATTCCCCAGCCACCGGGGAACCGCTGGGCAGCATCAATCGGTCCCGGTTTTGCGATATCGAAATAACGGAAAAAGGCAAGCGAGAGCAGGGCCGGCAACCACCCTTCAGGCAGAAACGCCAGCGCCAGCCACTGGCCGGCAAGCTCATCAATCGTCACAATAGATGGATCCTCTCCGAACTCCGCTTCCATCAGCCTTCCCGACCAGACACCAACAGCGGTGGAGAGCAAGATAAGGGAGAGAAGGAGCGGTGGCTCATGAAGTACCGGGATAAAATAATAGCAAAGAACGGCCAAAATGCTCGTTACCGTCCCGGGAGCCACAGGGAAATACCCGATTCCGAAACAGGTGGAGAGAATTTTTGCTGCAAGTCGCATGATAACCTCAGCGACTCTCAAGCGACTTCTGAAAGTAGCTGCTCCAGTTGCTGACCAGATAGGAGACTCCGGTATAGACCGTAAAGAGAGTCACCACCAGCATGATATAGTAGAGCGAGTCGGAGAGAAGAAACTGGTTCACGGTAACGGAGAGGCTCGAACCGAAAAATGCAGCCTCCTTCATCAGGATGAGCACCATGATCAGATAGACCAGAATGTTTTGCGCCAGGGTCTTATACTTCGCCTCAACACTGGTCACCACCGGCCTGTTTTTATATTCGGCATAAACCCGCAACGCCGTCACCACAACATCGCGAATCACAACCAGAATCACCATCCAGAGCACCAGATAGCCCATCCAGACATAGAGGAAAAAAGCCGCAGTAATGAGCAATTTGTCGGCAAGTGGATCCAGAAAAGCACCCAGCCGACTCTCAACACCATATTTCCGTGCATGATACCCGTCATAGATGTCGGTAAGAGAGGCCACGACAAACACGATAACACCCAAAAGCTTGAGCCAAGGGTCCTCCTGCAGCAGCAATGCCACGAAAACAGGAACAAGCAGAATCCGCAAAGCGGTCAACTGGTTGGGTATGGTTAGATACTCGTCTCTCAAGCCCTGCTCTATTTATAGATAACATTATCACGGCAAAAGCGTGACTCTTCTTTTTCCTTCAAGATACAGCTTTGAATGCGCTTTTTCAATCACTGAAAAGAGATTCTCGAAATCGCTGCTGCCGGATCACCTCCAGGATCTGTTCTCTTGTAAAAAAACCTCTACTCCAGCTCCACAAAGGTAACGCCATCACCGCCTTCACCCCACTCACCAAGCCGAAAGCTCTTGACCGCCGGATGCTGCTGCAAACACTCCGCCGTTCTTTTGCGGAGCGACCCGGTGCCCTTGCCATGCAGAATCATAGCTGCATAAATGCGGTTCAGGCGCATGGTGTCAAGAAATCTCTCAATTTTCAGGGTTGCCTCATCAGCAGTCAACCCCCGCACATCAAGTTTTGTTGACTCAATCCCTGTCGTCATGGCCGACCATGAGCTTTTTTGCTGCCGAGGTTCAGGCTGTCGCAGACTCTTTTTCGCCTGCGTTTTTGATGTTTTTTCAAGATTTTTCAGCGCCGTGGTGAGCCTGAAATTACCACAGAGCACCACCACACTCTCACCATGAACACTCTCAACCTCACCGGAGGTATTGGTATCGAGAATAGAGACAAGGTCGCCCGGACGTATTGTACGATCAACTTTGGCCACTGCTTCAGCTCTTGCACGCAGCAGCGACTCACTCTTTTCGGCCTGCTGTTTTTTGATGCCAAGTTTTTTTCTGGCAACGTGCACAATCTTTTCGTCGGTCGGAGCGGCCTTCACCTCCTGCAGAATCTCACGTATCTCCTGTCGGGCTTCTTCAAGTTCCTTCTGAAGCTCCCGCGATGCTCCGAGCTTTGCATTTCGGCGCTTCTGCTCAAAGGCTTTTTCATCCTGCCGCAATGAGAACTCCCTTTTCTCCATATCCGCTTTATCCAGCTCAAGCTGCTGCTTCAGTAGGCGGTTCTCCTCAAACATGCGGCTCAGGTCATCAAGCATACGGTCGAGCCCGATGCGCTCATGCAGCATAAAGGAGGATGCCCGCTCAACCATTTTTCCCGCAAAGCCCATCCGCTTCATCATGGCAAAGGCAAAGCTGTTGCCGGGCAGCCCCTTGACAAACCTGAAGGTGGGCAGAAGCTCCGCCCGGTCAAACTCCATCGCGCCATTCACCACACCCGCCCGTTCATGGGCATAAGCCTTCAACTCGCCAAGGTGGGTGGTCACAATGCTCTTGGTGGCGCGACTGAGCAGCTCCTCAATCACCGCACGGGCAATGGCTCCCCCCTCTTCCACATCGGTACCTGCACAGAGTTCATCAATCAGCACCAGATCGCGGCTGCCAGCGCCATCAAGAATCGTCTTGATAGCGCCAAGATGCGAGCTGAAGGTGGAGAGGTCATTTTCAATCGACTGGTCATCGCCGATTTCGATAAAAATATCGCGGAAAAGGGGATACACCGAGCTCTCGCTGCAAGGGAGCAGATAGCCATGAACCAGCATACAGCAGAGCAGCCCGGCGCTCTTCATCGCCACCGACTTTCCGCCAGCATTGGGGCCGGAAATCACCAGAACCCGCTCCTCCACATCCAGAATCAGGTCAAGAGGCTGCACCTCCTTCTGACGATGCGAAATCAGCAGCCAGGGGTGATAGCCTTTCACAATGCGAAGTGCCTGCCCTTCCGTAATGGAGGGCAGCACCGCATGGGTTTCAACGGCAAACCGCGCCCGTCCATAGAGGGCATCGAAGGCCGCAAGCAGAGCTTCATTGTGCTGAATGTTGTGGCGCTCCTGCCGAATCTCCCCCGTCATCTCCTTCAGAATGCGCTCAATCTCCCGCCGTTCGCTGATCTGCAAATCCTGAATGCGGTTACTGATCTCCAGCGTTTCAGCAGGCTCAATAAAAACCGTCTGCCCCGAGCCGGAGTAATCCTGGATATACCCGGCAATCTTGTACTTGTACTCCACCTTCAGCCCAAGCGTCAAACGGCCATTCTTTATAGCCACCCTCTCCTCCATCAGCCAGCCACTCTCCTGGGAGCGACGAAGCAGCCGCTCCATTCTCCGGCGAATCAGTTCACGACTGCTCAGCAGCTCCCCGCGAATCATCAGGAGCGCATCACTCGCCGTATCGCGCACCCTCCCCTGCTCATCAATAATCCGGCGAATCCCCGCCTGAAGAGCACTCTCAAGCCAGAGCTGCAGAGTAAACTCATTGAGCAGCGGATAGACTTCGCGGTTGAGCACCATAAACTTCCGCAACTGCACCGAGGAAAAGAGGAGATGATAGATATCCTGCAGCTCCTCCGTCTCCAGATAGCTCCCCAGCAGCTCCAGCTTTTTCAGCAGCGGGCGGGTGTCGGGCAGATAAGAGAAGGGAAGCGCCATCCCCTCCTGAAGCAGATTGCGCAACTCAAGCAGCCGCTCAAGCTCGGTGACAAGCGCCTGCCGATCTCTTTGCGGGACGGCAGCAAGAAGCTGGTCGCGCCCCATCGCCGAGAGGCAGAGCTGAGAAGCATAGAGGACGACTTTGTCGAATTCGAGCTTTTTGAGGGTGGTAGGGTTCATGGGGAGATGGTGATGGACAAATGCCTGCTGTTTTCTGAATATAGGGAACTGAGGCGAATAACTATTCACAACTCTTGACAGCCATATTACTTTAACACCCCCCAGGGAACTCATTGCCCCCAGTAACCATTTCCATACAAGCCCACCCCATTGCATACAATCCTTTTATTATGTACACTACTACCCCTTTTGCAGAAAAACGAACAAGCATGAACCATGAATATTGACCGGCGCCTCTTCCAGTTGCTTAAAGAAGATGGCAAGCCGTTTATCGTTTCGATTATATCGGGAATTCTTGCTGCGGCGATGCTGGTTGCCCAGGCCTACTACCTCAGCCAGGTGATCGACAGCGCCTTTATCCAGAAAAGCGGCATAGAGAGGCTCTTCCTGCCGCTTGGCCTCTTTGCGCTCTTCAGCACCCTCCGCATGGCCTTTAACTGGTTCTCCCATACCGAAGCTAACCGCGGCACACTCATTATCCGCAAGAAGGTGTTCACCCGGCTCACCAGCACGGTCGGCGTGCTCGGGCCGATCTATGCCAAGTCGGTACAGAGTGGACGGCTCAGCACCACCCTTTTGAAAGGGGTTGAAGCGCTCGATGCCTACTACAGCCAATATATCCCGCAGATCTTTTTTGCCCTTTTCACGCCACTCCTGATTGCGGGCACCATTCTGCCCGGCGACCCGATTTCAGGTGGCATTTTGCTCCTCACGGCCCCCCTTATTCCCCTCTTCATGATTCTGATCGGGAAATCGGCCAGCGCCATGACTGAAAAGCAGTGGAAAACCATGAGCCGAATGAGCGGCTTTTTCCTTGATGTGCTGCAAGGGCTGCCGACTCTGAAACTCTTTGCGCAGAGCCAGCGGCAGCATGACGCAATCGAAGAGTCGGGCGAAAGCTTCCGCCATGCTACCATGCGCGTCCTGAAAGTGGCCTTTCTCTCCTCACTGACGCTTGAACTGGTGGGCACCATCGGCACCGCCATGATTGCCGTCGGTATCGGGCTCCGTCTTATGGGTGGTCAGCTCACCTTTCAGCACGCGATTTTTGTGCTGATACTCACGCCCGACTTCTACCTCCCACTGCGCCAGCTCGGCACCAAATTTCATGCGGGAATGGAGGGCGTCAGCGCCTCAAAGGAGATCTTTGCCATTCTTGACCAGAGTCTGCCTGCTGCGGTACAGAAGCCTGCCTTTGCGGTGCAGGAGAGCGCCGGAAAAAGGCTCATGGCATTTACTGACCTCACCTACACCTATCCCGGCAGCTCGCGGCCAGCGCTTGAAGGGATCAATACCACCATTCCCGCCGGTAAAACCACCGCCATCATCGGCCCGAGCGGTTCAGGAAAGAGCACCCTGATCAACCTGCTCCTCCGGTTTCAGGAGCCCGGCAAAGGGCGAATCACCATCGACGGCAACCCGATTCGCGACATTCCGCTTGAGGAGTGGCATCGCCAAATTTCATGGGTTCCGCAGCATCCCTACCTTTTCAACGCCACGCTACGGAAGAATATTCTCCTCGCAAAACCGGAGGCTTCAGCAGAGGAGATGGAGATCGCACTGAACAAGACCGGCCTCACCAGCTTTATCAAGACGCTGCCCGATGGACTTGAAACCATGATTGGCGAAGAGGGGACACGGCTGAGCGGCGGAGAGGCGCAACGGGTGGCACTGGCCCGCGCATTCCTGAAAAACGCTCCGTTGCTGGTGCTCGACGAACCAACCTCGCACACCGACCCTGAACTCGAAGCGGCACTGCGCAACTCCATCCAGGAGCTGATGAGAGGGAGAACCACCGTCATCATTGCCCACCGGCTCGAAACGATACGTTCAGCAGAACAAATCATCGTCGTCAGCCACGGGAAAATCACCCAGTGCGGCACCCATGAGGAGCTGATGGCCAACGGAGGCTTTTACCGCGACAGCCTGCTTCTGCAACAGGAGAGAGAATCATGAAAACCTTATTTCGCTTGACGGGACTGGTCAAACCATACTTCTGGTGGATGGCACTTGCCGCACTTATAGGATTCGCTACCTCTGGCAGCGGCATCGGACTCCTGATGACCTCCGCCTACATCATCGCCAAGGCAGCCCTGCAACCACCGATGGTGACGCTGCAACTTGGCATCGTCGGCGTGCGCTTTTTCGGACTTTCGCGGGGAGTGTTCCGGTACGCCGAACGGCTCATCTCCCACAATATCACCTTCAGGATTCTGGCAAAACTGCGGCTATGGTTTTACGATGCCATTGAGCCCCTCGCACCGGCACGCCTCATGCACTTCAAGAGCGGCGACCTGCTGCAGCGGGTTGTGGACGACATACAGAGCCTCGAAAATATCTACACCAGGGTACTCGGCCCACCACTCACCGCCCTGCTGGTGGCCGCACTGATGTGGTTTCTTCTCGGCACCTACTCTCTTCAGGCGGCGCTGCTTATCCTCTGTTTCCACACTCTTGCAGGTATCGGCGTGCCGCTCCTTACCAAGCAGTTGAGCCGTGGTGTCTCGGTCGGCATCATGAACTACAAGGCTGAGCAGCAGGTGCTGGCACTCGACCTTTTCCAGGGCATCGGAGAGCTGCAACTCTATGGAAGGCTACCGGCACACCTCGAAGCCATGCAGAGCACCGAAACCGGCAAGCTCCAGTTACAGAGAAAAAACGCCATCATCGAAGGGCTGCACGAATCGCTCACCGGCCTCCTCATGAACGGCGCTCTTATCGCCATTCTCTGGGCACTCATTCCATCTCTCGGCACCGGCGCGGTCAACGGCATTTCACTCACCGTCATCACTCTCGCCGTCATGGCTTCGTTTGAGCCATTCCTCCCGCTGCCCTCCACCCTCAAGCACCTTGAAGCTGACCAGCACGCCGGAGAGCGCCTCTTTGAAATTCTCGATGCCAAACCGGAAACTGTCGCCCCGGCCACTCCCGTGCCCTTTCCGGCTGACCATGCCATCAAGGTGGAGAAACTCAGCTTCACCTACCCCGGCAGCACAGCAAAAGCGCTCGACCGCCTCAACTTCACCGTGCGTCCAGGAGAGCACATCGCCATCGTCGGCCCAAGCGGAGCAGGAAAATCGACCATCACCTCGCTCTTCATGCGCTTCTGGAACAGCAACAATGGGAGCATCTCTATCGGTGGCCACAACATCACTCTTTTCGACCCTGAAGAGCTGCGCCGCAACATCGCCCTCGTCTCGCAAAAAACCTACCTCTTCGCCGAAACCATTCGCGAAAACCTGACACTTGCCGAGCCGGAAGCCACCGACGACGATCTCAAAAAAGCGCTCACTGCCGCCGGGCTCGGCCACTTCACCACAAAACTCGACGAATGGTGTGGCCAGCACGGCATGAAACTCAGCGGTGGCGAAAGACAACGTATCGCCATCGCCCGAGTCCTGTTGCAACGTGCCCCAATCATGATTCTCGACGAAGCAACCGCCAACCTCGACGGCGTGACGGAGAGAGAGGTAACCAGTACCCTGAAGAAGATCAGTGCAGGGAAGACGCTGATAACAATTACCCACCGCTTAAAGGGGATGGAGCAGTATGACCAGATTCTTGTGCTTGAGAAGGGGCGAATTGTGGAGCAGGGGGGGCATGGGGAGCTGATGGCCGGGAATGGGCTTTATCGGAGAATGTGGGAGTTGCAGCATTCAGCCACTACCGGTTCAGGAAGCTCTTTTGCTGTATTATAAAGTTTCTCCGCTGTAGTCATCTGGATCTCCTGTTGCTGAACATGACGATCTCCTCTTTTTTGACACCATCTTTCCCACTGTAACCACAATGTATGCAATACTTCACAACTTTTAGCGAACGACCTGTGAGGTTTTGAACGCAAATCTATATCCTCCGAATTCCAGCAACCGCTCAAAACCGACAGCATCAAGCACGCGATCTGCAAGAAGAATACGCACTGGAAACCAGTCCATTAACTCTTCCAGCAACCAAAAAATGGAAGTGACTGGTGTAATACGTATTTTGACCCCACATAGCTCATAACGAACCAACCCGACACCCATGCTGCAACGATTATATGTTCATAATTACCGATGCCTTGAAAACTTTGAGCTGATCGTAAAAGGGATCCCCTCGGCGCTTTTGATTGGAAAAAACGGCTCCGGTAAATCAACCATAGCACGAGTCCTGGAACTCTTCCAGAGTATTGCCCAAGGTGTCAACAGAATGAGCGAA
>SZYA01000122.1 GCA_005843815.1 Chlorobium sp. | reverse complement strand
AACATTGTCAGCCCAGCTCGAAATCTGAACTGCCTGTTTCTCCATTTCATCAAAATCATCCGAAAACACCTCAAAAGAGATCGGTTTATCGGTAATGACCGTTAATATATCCTGAGCAAAAGCCTTATAATCAGTGATGCCAACCTTCCGCATTAAAGTAGGATTAGTGGTCAAACCCTGAATGTAAGGTTTAGAAGCCATTTCGACCATTCCCGCCTTATCTGCTCCATCAGCGAATATTTTCACTCTAAACTTGGCGATATCATTCATCGTGATGATTCTTTGTTTGTTTTAATAATTTAGTTACTCATCAGTTACTGGATACTTCAAGGCTTGTTTGATTCCCATTTATTTGACATAACCTGCAAACGGGGATCGGAAACCAGAAGATGCCAAACCAGTGCCTGAAAAGATTCCGTATGTGGGGTTACCATATCGGGATTAACTGTCGGAATGATAACACAGGCATCAGCAACAGATGCTGTATATCCGCCATTGCGGCCAAGCACTCCAATGACAGATGCACCAACCTCTTTCGCGTATTGAACCGCACGAACAATATTCGGGCTTATGTTTCGTTCCAAATCGCCACCACCAACAGAAAAGACAAACAGCATATCCCTGTCGCTCAAACGACTAACCTTCATCCATGCTGAATAGGTGGTATCCCATCCTTCATCATTGGTACGTGCAGTCAATTCACTGATATTATCACTTGGAGAGTACGATTCAATACCTGCAAGCTTTCTGAAATCGTTGACTGCGTGACCTGCATGACCAGCACCACCGCCCACTCCAACAAGAAAAAGACGACCACCCCTCTCCCGTAACTTGACAAGCAATTGTGTCATTTCCTCAATAGCTGAATGATCAAGTTGATCAATAATACCTTTTGCCTCATTAAGATACTGGCTTGCAAATAATTCTGTTGTACTCATGCGTAAAATTCCTTGTGGTTGATAGAGTATTTGAAATAGTTGTGGTGTAGAGTCAAATTTTTGGAACCGGTTATATTACCCTTTTTTCATCATCAATGGTCAATTTCCCCTGAAGAAATCCTATGGCATTTTTCACACAGAGCAATTCCATACTTGCACGCGTTTCAACAGTAAGAGTTGCTGAGTGAGGAGTAAGAATAACCTGTTCAAAATCACATAATGGCCCGGCATAAGGTTCCTGTGGGAAAACATCAAGACCGGCTCCGGCAATATGGCCGGATTTCAAAGCATCAACCAGAGCGGATTCATCAATCATTTCCCCTCTTGCAAGATTAATGACAATAGCCCCGCGCTTCATGGAAGCGAATTCACTCGGGCCTAATTTCAGCGGTTGTTCCGAATTTTTTGATGCGTGCAGTGAGACGATATCGGACTCTTGCAGCAATTCTTTCATATCAACAAGCCTGACACCCATAGATTGGGCGGTTGAACCAGAAAGGAAAGGATCGTATCCCAGTACATTTGCATTAAATGCCTGGCAAAGCTGGGCAACTCGCTTCCCGATACTTCCAAATCCGACTATCCCGACTGACCGTCCTTCCAATAAATGTCCGGTAATCCGCTCCCACTTCCGGGCTCTCATAAGATTGGTTTGCCGGATAAGATCCCGACTGAGAGAAAGTATCATGGATAAAGCCAGTTCGGCTACTGCTTCAGTAGGAATACCCGGAGTATTTGCAACCGTAATTCCTTTCTTGCGAGCTTCATGCAGGTCTATAGCATCCACTCCGACACCACAACGGGATATACATCGAAGAGAAGGCAGTTGCGCCAGAGTCAACGAATCATAAGGCTCAACGCCTGCAATAATCACCTTTGCATCTCTTCCATCCCGTATGAGTTCTTCCCTTGTAATTCGTTTACCGGTTTGATGAATTCTAAAGGGAAACCCTGACGACTCCAATAGGTCAAGTGGTCGTCTGTCTTCGGCTGCAAAGGTAGAGAGGGCTACAAAAATAGTATCATTCATGACAACAGTTCTTGAAGGTAGTTAGATATCTGATTCATATCAGAGAACATGACAGGTTGCGGAGCATCGAAATCCAGTCCGCTGTTTCGGGCGAGAAAATGAACACCTGAAACCTGAGCGGCACGCTGATCTCCCGCAGAATCTCCAATCAAAAGAGCCTCTTCGGGTTTAATATCTTCTTTCTTAAGTATATCCAGGATTGCATCAGGTTTGATCCATGGAGGACAACCGTAGACATCACGAAAAATGTGCAACAAGTTAAGTCTTTCCAAAATCAAACCAAGCTCTTCTGCTGGGGTTACTGATGCCAGATAGAGAGGAAATTTCCGGGTTGCTTTTTTCAAAAAACTCTCTGCTCCCGGAACAAGAGGAACATCTGCCATACCATCAAGTACATATGAAGAGAACTCATCTGCAATTTCTACCAAAAAATCATCATTGTCTGTTTCGCCAAGCAAAAACTGTAAATGTTTAAATTTGGCGAAACGACTAAGTGAAACATTGTTATGATGAAACGCCATCATCTCATCAAAATGATCTGGAAAGCCTCCAAAAACCTGACGAAAAGCTTCTGTTTTAATATCATTTGATTCTATTACGACTCCATCAAAATCAAGTATTAAAACCCGACATCCACTATAAAAAAAAAGATTACTCATTTAAAACCGCTCGTTTGTTTTTGCAACGCACGAGCACTATCACCAAGAAAGAGAATGTCTGTTCCCAATGCGATAAACAGGTAACCTTCTTGTACCGCTTTTTGACAATCTTCCAGAGCTGTTCGCGGCTGTACGAAGTGAACCCCCGCAATAAGACCCTTGGCTAAAGTGGCATCAAGCACCTTCCGTTTTGCTTTCAAGAGATCCGGATGGGTAATTTGTCCGGGAATACCCATTGACATAGAGAGATCGTAAGGACCGATAAATGTGCCATCAATTCCGGGCACCGAAAGAATTTCATCAATGTTGGCGACAGCATCCTTATGCTCAATCTGAACCATCAGCAAGGTGTCATCATTTGCATGCTCCACATATTCATTGAAATTCTCTCCATATCCCTGGGCCCGGGCCAAGCCAACACCACGATACCCAAGGGGAGGATACTTTGTCATCTTCACAGCAAGTTCAGCTTCTTCCCTGGTATTAATCATCGGGACAAGCACACCCGCTGCACCGGAATCAAGAACGGCCTTTGCCTGAATCGGATCATTCCATGCAAGCCGGACTAAAGGAATGGATCCTCTCTGCTCTATAGCAATAAGAAGCCTCAACACTTCAGAAACATCAATCCCTGTATGTTCAGTTTCAACAACTACCCAGTCATATCCCGCCATTGAAAGAATTTCCGCGATTGAAGGATGAGCCATTGACATCCACGTCCCGATAGAAGGCTCCCCTCTCTTCATTTTATCTTTTATTTTCCGAGCAAGCATCAATGAGTTCTCCTTGCGACAAGTCGGGCAAAAGAAGCCAGACGTCTTGATTGTAAAAGTTCGACCAATGCCAAACGACCAGACTCATCCGTGCGCTCGACAAGCGCCCTGATAGCACGAGGCCATGGCAAATGCGGATCAGCCTCTATGGCTTTACGGACAATTTCAACATCAAACATTCCCGGTGTACTCAATTCCAGAATTTCCCAGTCAGGCGAACCAAAAAGCATCTGTAAACCTGCAACCGTCGGCAGATTAAGCTTATCCGGGGGAATAACCGTCTTTGACTTCTCCCAAAGCGCCTGTATCTCAAACCCGCTTGCAACCGATGCTGTCAGAAAAATCACTCCGCCTGGCGAAAGCAGTTTTTCAAAAGCGGTGATTAACGCCCCAACATCCGCTGCGCGATCCAGAGTATCTATGGCAACAACCACATCAGCCTTAGCTATCATCTGCAATTCAGCTATCTTTGAAGGCTGAACCTGAATTCGGGCAGTTGAAACCCCCTCCAAATCGGCAGTCATTCCGGCAGCGGTAATACTTGTCAATTTCGGGTTAGCATCTCCCAGTGTATCAAGTAACTCCCGACCATTTGAAGAGATATCGATCAAACGGTCTGCATTGGGTACATATTCGGCAATACCATCAAGCACCCAATCTGCACGCGGGCGTAATATTTTTTCATGACGGGCGTCTTCACAAGCCGGAAGTATCTGTTCCCGCCAAAAACGAGCTGGTTTTGACTCGCGATACCATTGCCATAACGCCTCTTCACTCGGACGAGATGAAGCGTAGATAGAACCACAACGGGGACTTTCAACATATGCAATTCCATAATGCTCAAACGCAGGAATAGCCTCTTCAGAACCACAAGTCGGCCATTTGGTTTCTAACCAGCCTGAACGATCCGACCACTGCGTCCGAATCTCAACATCAAGCATATCACGCCACTGTTTCAATGCTGCCGGTGGCTTGATATCATATTCAAAAATTTCTTGTACGGATACAATAGTTTTCATAATCGGCCTTTTAACATGAAACTGATTTCATAAGTGGTTGACGATAGACTTGATCGACAATTTCCATAACTCGCAATGCATCAAGAGATGTACCCTGCTCGACAGGTTTCTTTTGAAGAATACACTCGACAAGATGGGCTACCTCAATATCCCAGGATAAATCCGTATCATAGTAGACCGTCTCCTCTCGAGGATTACCTACCGCCATACGCTCACCAGGGGCAGGCCTTCGCCCGATGACCAATGTTTCCCGACCATAACTGCCCGTTTTTGACAAAAGTCCACTGACGACTATATACCCCTTTTCACAGCCTATTTCCAATCGAAACGTATGCTTCCACGAAGTTGCAGAGGAGTGCAGTTGTGCCATCTGTCCGCTGGGAGTCCGCAAAAGAACAAAGGCATTATCCTCAACAGGAACATCAAAAGCAGTTATACCCCTCATCCCAATTACCTCATTAAAATCACCAACGAAAAGCCTGAAAAGATCCAGCATATGAATACCTTGATCCAGAAGGATTCCGCCCCCGCCAATCGCAGGGTTGTTTCTCCATGACGTATGGTAATCGTAACCACCACCTTTCCCGTAAACGCCCCTCAGGGTAAGAATTTTTCCAAGCGCTCCCGAATCGATAATTGCTTTACCGTCAATAATCCCCGGATGATGCCTGTGATTAAAACCAAACAAAAGCCTGCTGTCGGGATACTCCTGCTCGGCGGCGTGAATCCGCTGAATATCCGCAAGACAACGCCCCGGTGGTTTTTCACAGAATACATGAGCACCTTTTTGAATTGCCCTGATGGCTACCTCAGGTATGAGATAGTTCGGTGTACAGACAAACACCAGGTCAAGACCATCATCTACAAGATCCTCCCAGTTTTCATAGACAGGAACATTTAAATTACTAATCAGCTCCGAACAACCAGGATCACAGATTCCTCCAAGTTCAAGATCCGGATGATCCGCAATATTCCTGCGTCGAATCTGGCCCATATAACCATAACCGACTATACCTGCGCGAAGTGGTTTAATCATAGAACCCCCTTCACCATCTTCATTGAACGTTCAAACAGCTCCCGTTGAACAGAATTATTCTGCAGTAAAGATTCAACAACGGCAACATCTGCGGGTCGATCTACCCCTACTGTGGTATAGTTTACGACAACGCCCCTGATACAAATACCATGCTCAATTAATCTCAACATATCGATAGATTCTGCATTTTCGAGAGCCGTTTCCGGCAAAGCACTGAATTGTGGAAGAAAACTTGCCCGAAATGCCATTATTCCGGTCTGACGATAAACAGGAACAACCTCCTGCTTCCTGAAAAAGGGAACCGAAGCGCGAGTCAGATATATAACGTTTCCCCGTCTGTCACAAACCGCTTTAACAATGTTCGGATTAGCGTAGTCCTCCACAGATTCAAGCGGTGAAAGCATATTTACAACATCCAGACCGGAATCATCAAGCAGAGGCTGAATGACTTGTGTTATAGCATCCGGAACAAGCAAGGGCTCATCCCCCTGTACCATGACAACAATATCTCCCGGGAGCCGTTGCATTGCCTCTTCAACCCGGTCTGTACAACGTTCATGAGTATCTCTGGTCATGACAGCGATGCCGCCATAAGCTTCGACGACATCCTTTATAGATACATCACATGTGGCAACTGCAACCATATCAACACCTGCGGCCATAAGTGCCCGCCGTCTGACGTGCTCCACCATGGGAATACCCATTATCCGCTCAAGAGGTTTGCCTGGATATCGAGATGATGCCATCCGGGCAGGAATGATAACTGTAATCATAAACTGAACATTATGTATCGATAACTGGTTTACACTTCACAAGTTAATAATCTTGGCAACTATCTCAATGTCATTGCGGCATAACGCCACAATCGACATTTATGCACTGACCGGTAATAGCACCACCTTTGGATGAAGACAAAAACAGACAGACATCAGCTACTTGCACAGCAGTAGGCAGTACCCCAAGCGCACTTTGGGTCGAAGCAAATGAGGTAAGATAAGCTGGTATATCTTTACCACCAGTCGGTGCATAAACATCACCGAGCGCTTCTTCCAGACCATCTGTCGTAACATAAACCGGACAAACCGCATTAACACGAATACCGAGATGCCCAAGCTCTTTGGCTAACGACTGGGTAATTCCGTTGACTCCAAATTTTGCAGCACAATAGACAGAGTTATTGGCACTTCCCCGTTTACCCGCCAAGCTGGAAATATTAATGATTGATCCCCCGGATGAAAGAAAAGGTGCCGCCGCCTGGCATGAAAATAAAACACTTTTAAGATTTGTGTCGAGCATATCCTGCCAGAAATATTCATCAATCTGCTGTAACGGGCACCAGGCTGAAACTCCTGCATTATTCACAAGTACATCCAGCCTTCCCGTCCACTCTATAGTCTGCTTTACAAGAGATATCAACTCCTGCGGATGTCGCACATCGGACGCAATAAAACGTGCCCGGGGTCCAAGTTTTCCTGCAAGACCAGTATCTGTACGTCCTGCAATGATAACATGAGCACCCTCAATATAGAATGCCTCTGAAATAGCTGCACCAATACCGCGAGAACCACCAGTAATAATAACCGTCCTGTTTGTCATTTAAATTTTAATCCCGGATATATCTGATTACAGAGTAAAACAACGTTTTCGTGTTCTTTAGAAAAACTAAATCGTCATCGCAGTAAAACCACCATCAACGGCAATTTCCGCACCAGTAACGAAACCTGCTGCATCAGAAAAAAGCCATAAAACGGCACCAACAAGCTCTTCCGGTCGACCGTAACGCTTCATTGCAGTGTGGCCAAGAATCGCAGCTTCACGCTCCGGGGTGATAAAGTTTTTCATCGACCACTCAGTAGGAAAAAATCCGGGCCGAAGAGCATTAACCCTTACTCCAACCGTACCCCATTCACGTGCAAGGTTTTGTGTCAGATTTTTAACCCCGGCCTTGGCTACCGAGTAGGTAAATGCTTTAGAAAGGGGGGGACCGGCAGAGGCAGAACTGATATTCACGATTGAGCCTTTACCCTGATCCACAAGATACTTCCCGAACACCTGGCAGCTCAACATCGTACCGGTTAATTGAACAGCGAGAATGTTATTCCACTCCTCAACAGCTATGTCAAAAAAGGGTGTAGGCGCATTGGTGCCGGCACCATTCAACACACAATCCAAGCGACCAAAAGCTTGAAGAGCAGCATCAAGAGCAGCATCAAAGGAGGTCTTATCACGAACATCAAGCTGACACGCAATTGCATGACCACCTGAAGAATTCACTTCTTCAGCGATTCGCTGTGCATCTTCGAGGCGAACATCACAACAGACCACTTTCATACCTGCACGACCGGCAGCACGTGACATTTCACCCACAAGAAAACCACCTGCACCAGTAAGCAGCAGTACCTTCCCGTCAAGACCAAACAGCGTAGAGAGGTAATTAGTACTCATTTCAAATCGATTCTGATAAAGTTTTTCAGACAGCAGGGTCAAATAAATAATGCTCTAAAGAACTAATGATTTAATTTTTTTCGCTGGATTACCTGCATAAAGTGATGCTGGATCAACATCTGCGATAACCACACTGCCAGCAGCAATAATCGAACCGGCACCGATTCTCACTCCTTTTAAAATAAGGCAATTCATCCCGATCCACACATCGTTTTCAATAATCACCTCTGATACCGCACCACTATTTGTCCACCGCTCACCTGGAGGCCAGGCCGCATGCCCATCATGATCTACTATAATTGTATTGGGCCCAATCATGGTATTATCACCTATAGAGACTTTCTTTCTCGCAGTAATAGTTGTTTCATTAAGACCGACATGTTCACCAAATACGATTTGGGCATCACCTATTACGGTTAACTGGCACGGAGAAAAAAGCGTTATAAAAGACCTTTTTCTTGATGAAACAGCATGAAAATTTTTTCCGATTGTTATTGAACCAGTACCAAAAATGAGAAACCGGATATTTCCCCAGACACTGTAGTGAGGATAAATAATTAACCGCTTGCCATAAAATGCTTTGCTGATTTCAATTGAAAGGTTGCCTGAAAAAAAAGAATACCTTTCATAAAAAAGGTATCGAATATCTGTTTTTGGCAACAGATGATAGATCTTGTTTATAATTTTAAACATGAGCAACCAACAAGTTTAATGACGTTGTTTAGTTGCAACCACACGTAACCACCAGGCGGGACGAGACGACTCAATATGGGCATTGTAAGGTGAAAGCACTGCTCTCTCAACCGTGCTTAACGCCTCCATACCGGGACATTTACGTGAAAAAGGAGCAATCACACCATTGGAAATAAACCTTGAACGAATACCTGCATATACTTCTCTCAATTTTGAAACCTGCTTCAAGTGCTCAAGTGACAATCCATGGTAACTTGTTCTAATATTTTCAAAGCCGCATCGGGTAAGCAACTTGCTCATAGGCTGTTTGTCAAAAAACAAAAGATGAGGCTCATCTTGAGATTTATGTTCATAATCAAGGCAGGGAACTTCTATGAACAAAGCGCCACCGGCCCGTAAATGATGAGTAGCATCCGACAGAAATTCAACAGGTTTTGTTACATGCTCCAAAACATGAGACATAACAACTAAATCAATTGATCTCGTAGCTTCGTTACGAGGATAATCAGTTATTAATTTAACACCTTTTTTTTGCAGCGAAGCATGACAAGAGGTATCCGTTTCACATCCGAAATATTCTGTTTCAGGATACTTTTTGAGCCACGTGTCAGCAAAATATCCCGTACCGGGCCCAAACTCTAATAAACGGGAGGCTGAGATATTATGAGCCTCGATGTAACGGACAATATGTGAACAACGTAAACTGGCAATCCCGGAAAAAAAAGCAACTGAAGCAGGAGAAGTTGGCTTGCCACCATGCGCAGTTGAAAAGTAGCTTGAGTTGTATCGATCAAGATCACTTTCAAGTGGCATTGGATCGGCAAAGACCATTCCGCAAGTACGACACAAAACACGCTTCAATCCGTTAAAAGCCGGATGTGTACCGCGAAAGAGAGCCTGAACTTCTACATCACTTCCAGAACAGACAGGGCAAAGAGCCGCCATCACTCACCTTCCTTTATACCACGAAACTTGACTACTTTAGCCGGAATACCCAATGCAATCCCAAAAGCAGGAACATCTTTTGTCACCACTGCTCCGGCTCCGATTACGGCTCCATTGCCAATAGTAACTCCACCAAGAATAACTGCATTAGCTCCTATCCAACAATCATCACCAATAATAATATCAGCAGGTTCATGCCCCTGATCCTGGATATTCACATCTGTTCTTGAAAACTTATGGTTTGCCGTTCTCATTAACACACCTGGTACAATTGGACAGTGCGAACCAATAACGATTTTTCCACCACAAGAAG